>DASSVD010000021.1:0-32885 GCA_035706365.1 Nocardioidaceae bacterium | reverse complement strand
ACGGTGCCCACCGGCACGGCGTCGACGGTACGCACCTGGAGGCCGACCAGCTGGTGGTCGTAGAACTCCTCGGGATCCTCGGGCCGCTCGTCCGCGTCAACCTCGGCGACCAGGAGCAGGCCGCGCAGGGCCTCTGCGGCCGTGCGGTCCGCGACCCCCTCGAAGGTCACCAGCAGCCGGCTCTGGTGCCGGCGGGTGCTGCGCACGCACAGGCACGTCGGGCGTCCGTTCGGCGGGGGGCTACCCGTGGCCGATCCGGCGCGTCCCCCGGGGCTGCGCACCAGCAGCACAGAGCCGTCGGCGAAGCGCCGATCCGGCTCGTCGGTGCGCGGCTCCACCGAGACCTCCCCGCGCACGCCGTGCGCCTTGCCGATCCGGCCGACCACGACCTCGGTGCCGCTCATCCGATCCTCCTGAGACGCCAGATGGGGAGACCGTAATGGTCTCCCCATCTCGCAAGCCGGCTCACGTGCCCGGCACGCGGACTGTGTGCGTCGACGACGGTCAGCGGTGCCGGTCCACGTCGACGAAGTCGACCCGGGCACCGCCACGACCGGCCAGCGCTGTGATCACGGTGCGGATCGCGGTCGCCGTCCGGCCGCCGCGCCCGATCACCTTGCCCAGGTCGTCGGGGTTCACCCGAACCTCCAGGACCGAGCCGCGCCGCAGCTGGCGATCGCGCACGCTGACGTCCTCGGGGTGCTCGACGATCCCACGCACGAGATGTTCGAGCGCCTCGCTCAACATGCTCAGGCCTTCGCGTCGTCGGTGCTCGCCTGCTTCTCGGCGTCGACCTGCTTGGCCTCGTCGGACTCGGCCTGCTCGGTCGCGCCCTCCGGGGTCTCGGCGGCCGGCGTCTCGGTCGCGGCGGGCTTGGCAGAGTCAGCGCCCTCGGCGGCGTCGGCGGACGCACCGGAGTCACCCTTGGCGGCCTTGGCGTCGTCCTGGCCCTTGGGGGTGTCCATCTTGCGCTTCTTGGTCACCGCCTCGCCCTTGGGCTCGTCGGCGGCCTCCTTGAGCGCCTCGTTGAAGATCTCGGCCTTGTCGCGCTTGGCCTCGGCGGTCTTCAGCGTGCCCTCGGCCCCGGGCAGGCCCTTGAACTTCTGCCAGTCGCCGGTCACCTTCAAGATGGCGGCGACGGCCTCGCTCGGCTGCGCGCCGACGCCGAGCCAGTACTGCGCCCGCTCGGAGCGGACCTCGATGAACGAGGGCTCCTCCTTGGGGTGGTACTTGCCGATCTCTTCGATGACCTTGCCGTCGCGCTTCTTACGGCTGTCGACGACCACGACACGGTAGTGCGGCGCACGGACCTTGCCCATGCGCTTGAGACGAATCTTGACGGCCACGAGTGTGGTGTCTCCTTGGAAGTTCGAGGTGTGGTGAGCGCTCCGGCGCCACGTGGGGCGAGGGCGGAGACGCTGCGCGGTGCCCTGCCCGCCGGTTGAGAGGGCCCGGCGCACAAGACTCAGCCAGGTATTGTGCCAGACCCCGCCCCCGTCCTTCCAATCGACCGGGGCGCCGGGGCCGGCGCTGCGGTGTCCCTCAGCCGATGACGGCGCCGCGGAGCACGATGCACGTCGGCCGGCTCAGCACGGCCAGGTCCTCGCGCGGGTCGGCGTCGTACACCACGAAGTCGGCGCTGGTGCCCTCGGAGAGCCGGCCGTCCAGGCCGAGCCACTCGCGGGCCCGCCAGGAGGCCGCCCCCAGCGCCTCGTGCGCGCTCAGCCCGTAGGTGGTCAGCTCGCGGATCTCCTCCGCGATCAGGCCGTGGGGCAGTACCCCGCCGGCGTCGGTCCCCGCGTAGATCGCCACACCGGCCTCGTGGGCCGCGCCGATGGTCTCGCGGCGGCGCTCGTACAACGCGGTCATGTGCGTGGCGTACTCCGGGAACTTGGCGCCCCCCGCCGCGGCGTAGGTCGGGAAGTTGTCCAGCTGGCGCACCGTGGGCACCAGCGCCACGCCGCGCTCCACCATGGTGTCGATCAGGTCGATGGACAGGCCGGTGCCGTGCTCGATGCAGTCGATGCCGGCCTCGATCAGGTGCGGGAGGGCGTCCTCGCCGAACACGTGCGCGGTCACCCGCGCCCCGTGCTCGTGGGCCACCTGCATCGCCTGCTCGACCGCCCAGCGCGGGAACGACGGCGCCAGGTCCCCGACCTCGCGGTCGATCCAGTCACCGACCAGCTTCACCCAGCCGTCGCCGCGGCGCGCCTCCTGGGCCACGTAGTCGGCCAGCTGGTCGGGCTCCACCTCGTGTGCGTAGTTGCGGATGTAGCGACGGGTACGGGCGATGTGGCGCCCGGCCCGGATCAGCCGCGGGAGGTCGTCGCGCTGGTGGATCCAGGAGGTGTCCGCGGCCGAGCCACAGTCACGCAGCAGCAGGGCGCCGGCGTCGCGGTCGGTCAGCGCCTGCTTCTCCGCGACGTCGTCGGGGACGGCGCCGTTCTCGTCCAGGCCGACATGGCAGTGGGCGTCGACCAGCCCGGGCACGATCCAGCCCTGGGCCGCGGTCTCGGCCGAGGTGACGGGCTCGTAGGTGACCTGCCCGTCGACGACGTACAGGTCACGTGGCTCACCGTCGGGCAGGACCGGTCCGCGGAACTTCAGTGCGCTCATGGGGCCCGACGCTACCGCGCTCGGGCTCGTGGCCGGTCACTGCTTGGGCAGGTACTTCTCGAAGTCCGCGGGGAGCTGGAAGTCCTGTGCAGCGGAGGGCTGCGCGGCGTCCGGGGCACCGAACGGGTTGGCGCCGTTGGACGGCTCGCCCTGGCCGTCCTGCCGGGCCTGGGCTGCCTTCTCCTGCTGGGCCCGCTTGGCCGGGTTGCCCGAAGCGCGCTTGGACTTCCCCTTCTTCGTCTGCTTGCCCTTGCCTCGCTTGCCGCCGCCGACACCACCCATCCCCGGCATCCCCGGCATCCCCGGCATCCCGGGCATGCCCGGCATCCCGCCGCCCTTCGCCATCGAGGTCATCATCTTGCGCGCCTCGAAGAACCGGTCGACGAGCTGGTTGACGTCGGAGACCGCCGTGCCCGAGCCGGCCGAGATGCGCGCGCGGCGCGAGCCGTCGATCAGCTTGGGGTTGGCCCGCTCGCTCGGCGTCATCGACTGGATGATCGCCTGGATCCGGTCGATCTCCCGCTCGTCGAAGTTCTCCAGCTGGTCGCGGAACTGCCCCATTCCCGGGAGCATCCCCATGATCTTCGACAGCGAGCCCATCTTGCGGATCGCCTGCATCTGCTCCAGGAAGTCGTCGAGGGTGAACTCGCCGCCGCGTCCGGTGAGCTTGGCCGCCGCCTTGGCCGCCTGCTCCTGGTCGAAGGTCTTCTCCGCCTGCTCGATCAGGGTGAGCATGTCGCCCATGTCGAGGATCCGGGAAGCCATCCGGTCCGGGTGGAACAGGTCGAAATCGGTGAGCTTCTCCCCCGCCGAGGCGAACATCACCGGCTTGCCGGTGACCGAGGCGACCGACAGGGCCGCGCCACCGCGCGCGTCGCCGTCGAGCTTGGTGAGCACCACGCCGTCGTAGCCGACCCCGTCCAGGAACGCCTGGGCGGTGTTGACCGCGTCCTGACCGATCATCGCGTCGACGACGAACAGGATCTCGTCGGGAGTGACCGCGTCGCGGATGGACGCGGCCTGCTGCATCATCTCGGCGTCGACGCCGAGACGCCCGGCGGTGTCGATGATCACCACGTCGTGCAGCGTCCGGCGTGCCTCGGCGACACCGTCGCGCGAGACCTGCACCGGATCGCCGACCCCGTTGCCCGGCTCTGGCGCGAAGACGGTGACCCCGGCTCGCTCGCCGTTGATCTGCAGCTGGTTGACCGCGTTGGGACGCTGCAGGTCCGCCGCGACCAGCAGCGGGCTGTGCCCCTGCTCCTTGAGCCAGAGCGAGAGCTTGCCGGCCAGGGTGGTCTTGCCGGAGCCCTGCAGTCCCGCGAGCATGATCACCGTGGGCGGGTTCTTGGCGTAGCGCAGGCGGCGGGTCTCGCCACCGAGGATGGTGACGAGCTCCTCGTTGACGATCTTGATGATCTGCTGCGCCGGGTTCAGGGCCTGGCTGACCTCAGCGCCCCGGGCGCGCTCCTTGACCGCGGCGACGAACTGCTTGACCACGGGCAGCGCCACGTCGGCCTCGAGCAGCGCGATCCGGATCTCCCGCGCGGTGGCGTCGATGTCCGCCTCGGAGAGGCGGCCCTTGCCGCGGAGGTTCTTGAAGGTGTCGGCAAGACGGTCAGACAGGGTGGCGAACAATGCTGGTCAGTCCTCGTCGATGGTGCGGTGTGGGGCCCGGGCCACCGCCCAGCCTAGCCGTGCACCGGGCGAGGCCGTGAACGCGTCACCGGCTCAGCGAGCTCGGCGGAGGCGGCTGGCACGGGCCCCAGCAGGTCGTAGCCGGACTCGGCGTGCAGCGCCAGGTCGAGCCCACAGGCCTCGTGCTCCTCCTCCACCCGGAAGCCGATGGTGCGCTGCAGCGCGGTGCCGATCAGGTACGTCGCGACGAACGAGGCGACCATCACCGTGACGGCACCGATCACCTGACGCACGAGCTGGTCCGCCCCTCCGCCGTACAGGAGACCGTCCACGCCCGCGGGGGCCGCAGCGGTGGCGAGGAAGCCGACCCCCACCGTGCCGACCAGCCCTCCGACCAGGTGCACCCCGACGACGTCGAGGGCATCGTCGTAGCCGAAGTGGTGCTTGAGACCTACCGCCAGCGCGCAGAGCACCCCCGCCACCGCCCCGAGCAGGATGCTGCCCGCCGGCGAGAGCGCCGAGCAGGCGGGCGTGATGGCGACCAGTCCCGCGACCACCCCCGAAGCGGCGCCCAGCGACGTGGCGTGCCCCTCCCGCAGCCGCTCCGTGCCCAGCCACCCGAGGGCGGAGGCGCCCGTGGCCACGATGGTGTTGAGGAAGGCGACCGCAGCCGTGTTGTCCGCGGCCAGCGCCGAGCCGGCGTTGAACCCGAACCAGCCGAACCACAACAGCCCCGCGCCGGTCATCACCAGCGGGAGGTTGTGCGGTCGGTGTGGTCGGCCGAACGCCCGTCGCGGCCCGAGCACCAGCGCCAGCGCGAGCCCGGCTGCGCCGGCGTTGATGTGGACCGCGGTTCCCCCGGCGAAGTCGATCGCGCGGAGCTGGTTGGCCACCCACCCGCCCACGTGGCCGGGGCCGGAGAAGTCGAAGACCCAGTGGGCGACCGGGAAGTAGACCAGGCTCGCCCACACCCCGGCGAAGACCAGCCAGGTGCCGAACCGGGCCCGGTCGGCCACCGCACCGGAGACCAGGGCGACCGTGATCACCGCGAACACGCACTGGAAGGCGACGAAGGCCATCGGCGGGAGACCGCCCCCGTCGCCGGTCACATCACTCATCAGCCCCTCGAGCCCGGCGTACTGGCGGGGGTCTCCCAACAGGCCGCCGACCAGGTCGTCACCGAACGCGACGGAGTAGCCGTAGAGCACCCACAAGACGCTGACCAGCGCGAGCGCCCCGAAGCTCATCATCATCATGTTCAGCACGCTGTGTGCCCGCACCATCCCGCCGTAGAAGAGCGCGAGCCCCGGGGTCATCAGCAGCACCAGCGCCGCGGAGGTGAGCACCCAGGCGGTGTCGCCGGTGTTGAGCACGTGTTCCATGACCGAACCGTCCCGTCGTTCGTAGCCGTTCGCGTGATGCGCTGTGGCTTACGGTGCGGATCGCAGGTTGCGGGCGGCGACTCGCCGTGTTGCGGTGCCGTGACATTCCCGCCCGATCTGTTACGACTTCGTGAACTGATTCGGGGTCGTTGGGGATGAACTCGTATCGGAATCCTTCGTATCGTGACGTTCATGACGAACGTGACCGAACCGGCCCCGACGGGCATCACCCCCGCCCCGGCTGCGGACTCGGTCGAGGTGCCGGTGCGACGGGGGCGTGGGCGCCCCCGCAACCCGGAGACCGACCAGCGGATCACGGCCGCGGCGGCCGAGCTGATGCTGCTGCGCGGGTTCGAGCGGATGACCGTCGACGACGTCGCCGCGAAGGCCGGGGTCGGCAAGGCGACGGTCTACCGTCGCTGGCCGTCCAAGGACGATCTGGCCGTCGCTGCGATGGCCGAGATCTACGCCTCCGAGATGCCCGACGTCGACACCGGATCGATCCGCACCGACCTCAAGCAGAGCCTGGTCACCGCGCTGTCGTTCGTGAACTCGCCGCGCGGGGCGGCGTACTTGCGCACCTCGATGGCCGAGGCCGTGCGCGACGAGCGCATCGCAGCGCTCTACCGGGCGTCGGCCGAGCGGGTCGAGAAGAACGCGGCGAAGATGTACGAGCGCGCGATCGCGCGCGGCGAGGTCCGCCGGGACATCGACGTCGCCCTGGTCGTGCAGTGGATCGGGGGCCTGATCGGCATCCGCGCGATCACCCGCCGCCCGCTGCCCGACGTCGAGGACGTCGACGCCCTGGTCGACTTCACCCTGCGCGGGGTGCTCGCCGACGACGTCAGCAACGACGACGCTGCCGCGGTCTAGGACGACTCGTCGAGCAGGGCGTCGACGAACGCCTCCGGGTCGAACGGCGCCAGGTCGTCTGCTCCCTCGCCGATCCCGACGAGCTTGACCGGCACACCCAGCTCGCGCTGCACCGCCACCACGATGCCGCCCTTGGCAGAGCCGTCGAGCTTGGTGAGCACGATGCCGGTGACGTCGACCACCTCGGAGAAGACCCGGGCCTGGACCATCCCGTTCTGACCGGTGGTGGCGTCGAGCACCAGCAGCACTTCCGAGACCGGCGCCTGCTTCTCCACCACGCGCTTGACCTTGCCGAGCTCGTCCATCAGACCGGCCTTGTTCTGCAGCCGGCCGGCGGTGTCGATGATCACCACGTCGACCTCCTGCTCGATCCCGGCCTTCACCGCCTCGAAGGCGACGCTGGCCGGGTCGCTGCCCTCGGGCCCGCGCACGACGGGAACGCCGACCCGATCACCCCAGGTGGTGAGCTGCTCCGCGGCGGCGGCGCGGAAGGTGTCGGCGGCACCCAGCACCACCTGCTTGTCCTGGGCGACCAGCACGCGGGAGAGCTTGCCGACCGTCGTGGTCTTGCCGGTGCCGTTGACGCCCACGACGAGCGCGATGCCCGGGACGCCGTCCACGCGGTCCACGTGCAGGCTGCGGTCCAGGTCGCGGCCGACCAGGTCGAGCAGCTCGTCGCGCAGCACGTCACGCACCGGGGCCGACGTACCGCCCTCGACGCGCAGCCGGGTGCGCAGGTTCTCCACCAGCTGCTGGGTGGGCGCCACGCCGACGTCGGCGGTCAGCAGGGTGTCCTCGATCTCCTCCCAGGTGTCCTCGTCGATGCGGTCCCGCGACAGCAGCGCGAGCAGGCCGCGGCCCAGACCGCCCTGCGAGCGGGCGAGGCGCTGGCGCAGCCGGACCAGGCGGCCGGCGGTCGACTCGGGGCGCTCGAGGGCGGGAGCCGGCTCGGCCTCGGGCAGCGCCGGCTCGAGGTCGGCCGGGAGCTGGGTGTCCTCGACCGTGCGCCGCTCCGAGTCCCTCGGCGTCTCGGCGTCCTCGCCGACACCGGGCTCGGGCGGAGCGAGCACGTCGCCGTCGCCCTGCGGGAGGTCCGGCAGGTCCTTGCGACTCCGGAACCGCGTGGTGACCAGCCCGGCCAGGGCGGCCACGAAAACGACGACGAGCGCGATGATCAAGAACAGGTAGTCACCCACGAGTCCATCCAATCAGACGTGGCAGACGGGTCGCGCACACGGTTGTGACCGCGCTCCAGCGCGATGTGGTGCAGGCCGGCCCGGTGGCCGGACGGGCCTGCCGGCTCGGTCGACTCAGTGGTTCTGCCGCTCCCGCTGGTTGTCCAGCGTGGGAAGGCGGTGGACGCCGCGGCGCATCGCTTCCCCGATCCAGGACGCCCGAGGCACCTCCTGCCCGCGGTGCGGGTACGCGACGTACACGGCCACCGTGGCGGCGAGCACGAGCGTGAGGAGCATGGTGAAGAGCATCAGGATCACGCGAGAACCACTCCCGAGTTGTGGATGGACCAGCGGTGAGGACCGACTGGAGTCCGTGCGGGTCGACTGATGACCCGCCGGCCCCTCCATGGTCGCACGCGCCACAGGCGTACCCGCTGCGACGTCGCTCACACCTGGCTCACGCCGGGGGCTTGAGCAGCCCCAACGCCGCGCTGCGGATCGCGTCCGGGATCGGCCGCACCTCCGGTTGCCCGGCGACCCGGTCACGGGCGATGTAGACGTGGACGAACCGACCCTCGGCCGCCGCCTCGTCACCCTCGCCCTGGAACAGCCCGATCCGGTAGATCACCGAGGAGGTGCCGACGCGCTCCACCACCAGCCCCATGTCCACCGGCTCGGGGAAGCCGATCTCGCGGAAGTAGCGGCACGACGTCTCCGCGACCACGCCGATAGCCGGCAGCTCGCGCACGTTCGTGCCGGTCGCCTCGAACAGGTGGGCGTTGACCGCGGTGTCGAACAGCTCGTAGTACGTCGCGTTGTTCATGTGGCCGTAGGCGTCGTCGTCGCGCCACCGCGTCGTCGCGCGTCGCCACGAGACGAAGTCCTCGCGGGTCGGGCGGTCCGGGCGCGCCGGAGGGGTGGCGTCCGTCGAGCGCGAGGTCATCGTGTCGCCCGGCTCAGGCGACGCTGTCACGGTCGCGCAGCCGCTGGCTGATCACCGTGGAGACGCCGTCGCCGCGCATGGTCACGCCGTACAACGCGTCGCCGACCTCCATGGTCCGCTTCTGGTGGGTGATGACGAGAAGCTGGCTGTTCTCGCGCAGCTCCTCGTAGATCTCCAGCAGCCGGCCCAGGTTGGTGTCGTCGAGCGCGGCCTCGACCTCGTCCAGGATGTAGAACGGCGAGGGGCGGGCCTTGAACAGCGACACCAGGAAGGCGACGGCGACCAGCGACCGCTCGCCGCCCGAGAGCAGGGACAGTCGCTTGACCTTCTTGCCCGGGGGGCGCGCCTCGACCTCGACCCCGGTGGACAGCATGTCGCCGGGGTCGGTGAGCACCAGCTTGCCCTCGCCGCCGGGGAACAGGCGCGCGAAGACGTGGTCGAACGCGTCGCGCACGTCCTCCCAGGCCTGGGTGAACACCTCCTGCACCCGGTCGTCGACCTCGCGCACGATGTCGAGCAGGTCGCGGCGGGTCTTCTTCAGGTCCTCCAGCTGCTCGGTGAGGAACTTGTGCCGGTCCTCGAGCGCGGAGAACTCCTCGAGCGCGAGCGGGTTCACCTTGCCCAGCATGGACAGCGCCCGCTCCGCGGCGCGCAGCCGCTTCTGCTGCTCCTCGCGGACGAAGGGCACGCCCGCCGGCTCCGCCTCGGCGTCGGCCGACTCATCGCCAGGCTCGGCCTCCGACTCCGTGTCCGGCCCGGCCTCCGCCTCCACCCGGACCGGAGGGACCAAGGTGTCCGGCCCGTAGTCGGCCACCAGGCTCTGCGCGTCCAGGCCCAGCTCGTCGAGGGCGCGCTGCTCCAACTGCTCGATGCGCATCCGCTGCTGGGTGCGCGCCATCTCGTCACGGTGCGCGGTGTTGACCAGCTCGTCGAGGGCGCGGCCGAGGTCGCGGAGACGGGTACGCACGGCCATCAGCTCCTGCTCGCGCTCCCGCCTGGACTCCTCGACCGCGGACCGCGCTGCTGCCGCCGCCTCGACCGAGCCGCCGAGCCGGGTCAGCACCTGCTGGGCCCCCCGGGCCACCGCCTCCGCGACGCGGGCCTCGCGCGCGAGGCGTTCCCGGCGCCGCACCGCGCGCTCGCGTGCCGCCCGCTCCTCGCGCGCCGCCGCCCGCAGCGACTGCGCGCGACCGGACAGTGCCCGGGCCCGTTCCTCGGCCGTACGCAGCGCCAGCCTGGAGTCGGTCTCGGCCTGCCGTGCCGCACGTGCCTGGTCCGCGAGCCGCTCGCGGGCGGAGGTGTCGGGCTCCTCCTCCGGGGCCTCCTCGGCGCCCGCCAGCCGTTCCTCGAGCTCGGCGAGCCCGGCGAGGTGCTGCTCGCGGGCCTGTTCGGCCTGGGCGATCGCCCGGGACAGCCGCTCGGCCTCCGCCTTGGCCGACCGCGCGACCGCGCCGTACTGGCCCAGCTCCTCGGCGACAGCGGCCAGGGTCGCGTCCGACTCGTGGAGGCGGGCCAGCGTGGCGTCCACCCGTTGCTGGGCCTGCTGACGCTCCTCCTCCAGCCGGCTGACCAGGAAGGTGAGCCGCTCGCAGCTGTGCGCGGCCTCGGTGAGCTGCTCGCCCGCCTCGTCGACGGCCGCCTGGACCTCGATCAGGCTCTGGCTGGCCGACGAACCACCGCTCGCGAAGTGCGCGCCGAGCGAGTCACCCTCCCGGGTCACCGCCACCACGTCGGGCAGCACGTCCACCAGCGCGCGGGCGGCGGCCAGGTCGTCGACGACGGCCACCTTGTGCAGCAGCCGACGCAGCGCCGGCCGGATCGCCTCGGGGGCCTCGACCACGTCCACGGCGTAGTGCGCCTGGCCGGGGAGCTCGGGCCACTCGCCCGCCACCGGCTCTGCGCCGCCGAGCAGCAGGCCGGCCCGGCCGAGGTCCTCCTGCTTGAGGTGCTCGATCGCCCGCACCGCGGCGCCCGCATGGTCGACCGCGACCGCGTCGGCGGCCGAGCCGAGTGCCCCGGCCACGGCCGCCTCGAACCCGCTGCGCACGGTGAGCAGCGCCGCCACCGACCCGAGCAGGCCGGAGACGCTGTCGGAGGCGGCGAGCAGGGCACCCGCCCCGTCCTTGCGGTTCAGCCCCAGCTCGAGCGCCTCCTTGCGGGCGCTGAGCGAGCTGCGCTCGCGCTCGGCCAGCTGCAGCTCCTCGCGGTGCTTGCCCAGGCGGTCCTCCAGGTCGGAGAGCTCGGCCACCGCGGCCTCGTGCTCGGCGTCCAGGCCCTCTTCGCCGGCGTCCAGCCCGGCGACCTTCGTCTCCAGCGCGGTGAAGTCACGCTGGGCTCGCTCGGCCCGCGCGACCGCGTCCTCACGGGCTGAGGACAGCCGGCCCACCTCCTCCTCGGCGGCCGCGGCGCGGCTCTTGAGCGCGTTCACCTGCCCGTGCAGGCGAGCCAACCCCTCGCGCCGGTCGGCCGCCGCCCGCAGCAGTCCGGCGATGCGGCGATCCTCCTCGGCGTGGTCCCGCTCGGCCGCCTGGCGAGCCGCCACGGCCGTCTCCAGCGCCTCGCGGTTCGTGGCCACCTCGGCGGCGATGCGCTCCTCCTGGGCCTGGACCGCCTCGGCCTCGACCTCGAGTGCGTCCGGGTCGCGGCCGGAGCCGCTGTCCGGCTCGGCCAGGACCTGCTGCGCGTTGCGGATCCGCTCCGCGGCGAGGCTCGCCGTACCCGAGATCCGCTCCTTGAGGCCGGACAGCGCGAACCAGGTCTCCTGCGCCTGCGCCAACGCGGGCAGGTCCTCGCGCAGCGCCTCCTCGAGGGCCGACTCCGCGCGACGCGCCTCCTCGACCGCTTGCTCGACCTCGGTGCGCCGCTCCACCAGCACGGTCTCGTCGGCCAGCTCCTTGTCCAGCGCGGACCGCGCGGTGACCAGGTCGTCGGCCAGCAGGCGGGCGCGAGCGTCGCGTACGTCGGCCTGCACGACCGCCGCCTTGCGGGCCACCTCCGCCTGCCGTCCCAGCGGCTTGAGCTGACGCCGGATCTCGGTGAGCAGGTCACTGAGCCGGGTGAGGTTCCCCTCGGTGGCGTCCAGCTTGCGCAGCGCCTTCTCCTTGCGCTTGCGGTGCTTGAGCACCCCGGCGGCCTCCTCGATGAAGCCGCGCCGGTCCTCGGGGGTGGCGTGCAGGATCGAGTCGAGCTGTCCCTGGCCGACGATGACGTGCATCTCGCGGCCGATCCCGGAGTCGGAGAGCAGCTCCTGCACGTCGAGCAGGCGGCACGAGGACCCGTTGATGGCGTACTCCGAGCCGCCGTTGCGGAACATCGTGCGGCTGATGGTGACCTCGGCGTACTCGATCGGCAACGCGCCGTCGGTGTTGTCGATGGTCAGCGCCACCTCGGCCCGCCCCAGCGGGGGCCGCCCCGAGGTGCCGGCGAAGATGACGTCCTCCATCTTGCCGCCACGCAGCGACTTGGCGCCCTGCTCCCCCATCACCCAGGCGAGCGCGTCCACCACGTTGGACTTGCCGGAGCCGTTGGGGCCCACGATGCAGGTGATCCCCGGCTCGAGCTGGAGCGTCGTCGCGGAGGCGAACGACTTGAAGCCCCGAAGCGTCAGGCTCTTCAGGTACACGGGTGGGCTCCCCTCGCGACGTGCGTCCGGTGTCTGCCGGCAGCTGCCGGGCTGGGCGATCGGCGCGACGCACCGACCGGCGCATCATGCCAAGGCGTGCCGTGGGGAAGGACAGCGGGCAGCACACTACCCGAGTCCGGGCGCGAGCCCGGGGAGCCGGGCGGTGAGTCAGACCGGCTGCATGCTCTCGTCGAGGGAGAGGAGGGCTGCGTCCCGGTCGGCGGCGAGGGCGTCCTCCTCGGCCTGGAGCCGCAGGATGCAAGCCTCCAGGTCGGCGACCTGTTGACGCAGTTTGCGGTTCTCCGCGGTGAGCTGGGCGAGGGCTCGTGGGTCGCTGCTACTCATGTATCCGAGGAGCGCCTTGGCCATTGATGTCCTCCGGTGGAAGAGACGGTGTTCGCACATGTCCACACCACGGGACCGGCTGGATCCTCAGCCGCGAGAAGTGGGGGTGTCTGCCCCTCCAGAATCCCACCGCCGCGCTTTTCGGTCAATCCCGTGCTAGCCGCGCGCAAGCACCCTCCGGCGTCGTGGCACCGGCTGACAGACCGGACAGAAGTAGGAGGACCGGTTCATGAACGGCACCCGCACGATGGCCGCGCCGCAGCGGCGGCACGGCTCGCCCTCGCGACCGTAGACCTCCAGGGACCGCTCGAAGTAGCCGCTCTCTCCGTTCACGTTGACATAGAGGGCGTCGAAGGAGGTTCCGCCCTGGCGCAGTGCCTGGGCCATCACCGCACGCACGCCGCTCAGGATCTCGCGCACCTGCCCGGCGGTCAGCCGGTCCCCCGGCCGCTCGCCGTGCACCCGCGCCTGCCACAGCGCCTCGTCGGCGTAGATGTTGCCGACACCGGAGACGAGTGTCTGGTCCAGCAGCAGCCGCTTGACCGACGAGGTCCGGGCGCGGAGCCGGCGCACGAAGGCGGCGTCGTCGAAGTCCGGGTCGAGCGGGTCCCGGGCGATGTGGGCGACCTCCGCGGGCAGCGTCGCGCCGCCGGCGGAGACCGACAGCCCCCCGAACATCCGCTGGTCGACGAAGCGCAGCTCGCGAGCTGCGGGGGCGCCCTCGAGCCCCATCCGCACCCGCAGGTGTCGTTCCGGCGGCGCGTCGACCGGCTGCACCAGCAGCTGGCCGCTCATCCCGAGGTGCGCGAGCAGCGCGTCGCCGTCGTCGAGGGGAAGCCACAGGTACTTGCCACGCCGGCACGCGTCGAGCACCGTGCGGCCGGTCAGTCTGGCGGCGAAGTCCCCGGGGCCGGCGAGATGCCGGCGCACCGGACGGGAGTGGAGGACCGTCACCTCGGCGAACCGCCGGCCCACCACGTGCGTGGCCAGACCCAGCCGGACGACCTCGACCTCCGGCAGCTCGGGCACGTCAGCCCGCGCCGGCCTGGGTGGTCTGCTGGGTGGTCTGCTGCGTTGTCTGCTGGGTGGCGTCCGTCTCCGGCTCGTCCAGCACGGCCGCGTCCACGCCGTACTCCTCCGCGATGGCGCGGTAGGCGGTCTCGGCGGCCTGCTGCTCGGCCTCCTTCTTGGAGCGGCCGGTGCCGTGGCCGTAGCGACGCTCGCCCACCAGCACCTCGGCGGTGAACGTCTTCTCGTGGTCGGGCCCGGTGTCCTCGATGACGTAGTCCGGCACGCCGAGCGAGTGCTCCGCCGACAGCTCCTGCAGGCTGGTCTTCCAGTCCAGGCCGGCGCCCAGGCGGGCGGCCACCTCCATCAGCGGGTCGAACAGCAGGTGCACGACCTTCTGCGCGGCCGGGAAGCCACCGCTGAGGTAGATCGCCCCGATCACCGCCTCGACGGTGTCGGAGAGGATCGAGGGCTTGTCACGGCCCCCGGTGCTCTCCTCGCCGCGGCCGAGCATGACGTGCCGCCCCAGGCCGATGGTGCGCGCCACCTCGGCCAGCGCACGGGCGTTGACCACGGCCGCGCGCAGCTTGGCCAGCCGCCCCTCGGACAGGTCCGGGTGAGCGTTGTAGAGCGTGTCGGTCACCACCAGGCCGAGCACGGAGTCCCCGAGGAACTCCAGCCGTTCGTTGGTCGGCAGGCCACCGTTCTCGTAGGCGAACGAGCGGTGCGTCAGGGCACGCTCGAGGAGCTCGGGAGTGAGCTCGGGGTGTCCGAGCGCCTCCCGCAGGTCGTCGTACGACGCCTGACTCACGTCCGCTGCGCTCAGAGGACCTGGCGACGGTCCCCGCGGGCGCCGTACTGGCCGCACTCGGGGCACGCGCGGTGGGGCAGGTGCTTGGAGCCGCACGCCGGGTTGGCGCACGTCACGAGGGAGGGCGCGACGGCCTTCCACTGCGACCGACGGTGGCGCGTGTTGCTGCGCGACATCTTCCGCTTGGGGACAGCCACGTAACTACTCCTCTGTCGGGCCGGTGTCCCGGCCGGTTTCGGTCTGGTTCGGTTCGGTCAGCTCGCGGAGCGCCGCCCAGCGGGGGTCGATCGCGTCCTCGTGCTGGTGCCCCGGGTCGTCCGCGAGCCGGGCACCGCACTCGGGGCAGAGCCCGGGGCAGTCCTCGCGGCACAGCGGCCGGAACGGCAGTGCGAGCACCACCGCGTCCCGCAGCGACGGCTCCAGGTCCACGAGGTCGCCCTCGAGTCGGCTGATCTCGTCCTCCTCGTCCACGACGTCCTTGTCGTCGTAGACGAACAGCTCCTGGAAGTCCGCGTCGAGCTCTCGCTCGATCGGCTCCAGGCACCGGACACACTCACCGGACAGCCCGGCGTGTGCGGTCCCGGTGACCAGCACGCCCTCCATGACCGCCTCGAGCCGCAGGTCGAACTCGACCGGCGAACCCTCGGGGACATGCAGGACCTCGATACCGAGGTCCGCCGGCGCCGGTGCCGACAGTGTCCGCGTGCGTTGCGACCCCGGGCGGCGGCCGAGCTCGCCAGTGTCGAGCACGAGCGGCGCTCTCGGGTCGAGAGGCACGGTGGGATCACTTTCGTCATCGGGGCACAGCAGACCGGTCCGGGGCTGCCGGACCGTCTTCAAGGGTACCGGCTGGTGGTGCGGGGCGGCAAAACGGACCGTCTCGGGCCCTGCCCGCCTGGGCGGGCCCGGTCAGCCCTCGAGGTGCTCGGGCAGCTTGATCTTGGAGACCTCGTCCTCGGTCAGGCTGTCCAGCGCGGAGCGGCCGGCCAGCCGCTCGCGCCCGCGCTTGACCGCCTCCATGGTGCGTTCCAGGGTGATCTCGAAGTTGGCGAGCTTGGCGTCGACGTAGTCGTCGGTCTCCTTGCGCAGCCCCTCCGACTCCTCGCTCGCCTCCGCGACGACCTGGTCGGCCCGTCGCTTGGCGACCCGGAACACCTCGGTGTCCGAGACCAGCCGGTCCCGCTCGTTGCGGGCGTCCTGGACGATCTGCTCGGCGTCACGCCGGGCCTGGGCGAGGATCTCCTCGCGCTCGGCGATCACCCGTTGCGCCTCGCTGAACGCCGCCGTCAGCTCGGTGTCGAGCTCGTCGAGCGAGCCGAGCAGCTCCCCCCGGTTGACCACGGCCGACGCCGACATCGGCATCGACCGGGCCTGTTCCACGGCTCGCCGGATCCCGGCGAGCTTCTCGTGCACGTCCACGTTGACCTTTCTTGACAGCGCCGCTCCGCAGCCGCACCCTGCGGCGCCGGCACGGCGTCCCACCCCGACTCGCGTCGTGGCGGCACCCAGCAGGTGAGCGCCGACGCGCTCGCCTCAGACGATATGCCCTGGACCGGGGTTCATCACACGTCGACGCAGCGAATCAGTCCGCGCGCGAGCCTGCGGCCCGGTTCTCCTCCACGCGCCGGGTCAGTGCCTCGAGCACGAACGGCGGCACCAGCGAGGAGACGTCGCCCCCGTAGGTGGCGACCTCCTTGACCAGGCTCGAGGCCAGGAAGGAGTACTCCGGGCTGGTGGGGACGAACACCGTCTCGATGGCGGCGAGGCTGGAGTTCATCTGCGCCATCTGCAGCTCGTAGTCGAAGTCGCTGACCGCTCGCAGGCCCTTGACGATGGCGTGCACGTCGTGCTGCTTGCAGAAGTCGGTGAGCAGCCCGTCGAACCCGTCGATCCGGACGTTGTCGAAGTCACGGCACGCCGTGGTGAGCATGCCGATCCGCTCGTCGGCGGTGAACATCCGCCGCTTGGCTGCGTTGATCCCTACCGCCACGACCACCTCGTCGAACAGCGACGCCGCGCGGGTGATGATGTCGATGTGGCCATTGGTGACCGGATCGAACGACCCGGGACACACGGCTCTGCGCACGACGGCTCCTGGACTGCTCACGGGGCGGGCGGGGTTCTCGCTGCGTGACCGTACCAAAGCGTGGTCTCGCCGTACTTCTTGGAGCGCTGGGCCACCAGCCCGTCCGGCCAGCGGGGCTCGGCACTCCGACTGGCCCGCTCCAGCGCCACCAGGGCACCCGCGGCCAGCCAGCCGTTGCGCACCAGGGCGGTCAGTGCGGCGTCGACCTCGGCGTCGGGCAGCGGGTAGGGCGGGTCCAGGAACACCACGTCGTACGGCGCCACCGGCGGCGTCGCCAGCGTCCGCGGGACCGACGCCACCAGCACGTCGACCCGCGAGAGGCCCAGGCTGCTGACGTTGCGCCGGATCAGTCCCGCCGTACGGCGGTCGTGCTCGACGAGGGTGACCACACCGGCACCCCGCGAGCGTGCCTCCAGCCCCACGGCGCCGGAGCCGGCGTACAGGTCCAGGAAGCGCAGGCCCTGCAGGGAGCCGAGGGCGGCCTCGAGGGAGGAGAACAGCGCCTCGCGCACCCGGTCCGAGGTGGGCCGGGTGCTCGCGCCGCCGGGGGTCTGGAGACGTCGTCCGCCCGCACTGCCACCGATGATCCGGGTCATGCCTTCTCCAGGTAGTCGGCCTGCTCGGACTCGGCCAGCCGGCGCACCGCCTCGGCGAGGGGCGGGTGACCGGTCAGGTCGGGGTCCTGCCCGACCGTGTGCGCGGCACTGGCCCGGGCCTGCTCGATGACCTCGCCGTCGCGGATCACGGACAGCAGCCGCAGGCCCGAGCGGCGCCCCGACTGTGCGGCCCCCAGCACGTCGCCCTCGCGCCGCTGCTCGAGGTCGATGCGGGACAGGGCGAAGCCGTCGGTGGTCGCCGCGACCGCCTCGAGCCTCTCCCGGGCCGGGGAGTCGGCCTGCGCCCGGGTGAGCAGCAGGCACAGCCCCGGCAGCCCGCCGCGCCCGACCCGTCCGCGCAGCTGGTGCAGCTGTGAGACGCCGAAGCGGTCGGCGTCCAGGATCACCATGACGCTGGCCCGCGGCACGTCCACGCCGACCTCGATCACCGTGGTGGACACGAGCACGTCTACGTCCCCGGCGGCGAACGCGCGCATCACGGCGTCCTTGTGCTCCGGCGGCATCCGGCCGTGCAGCGCCTCGACCCGCAGCCCCTGCAGCGGTCCGGACGCGAGCATCGGGGCGACCTCCTCGACGGCAGCGAGGCCGGGGTCGGGTGGCCCACTCGGGCCCGATGCGTCGTCGGGGTCGCCCGCGTCGTCCGCGTCCGCCTCGCTGCGGGAGATGCGCGGACACACCAGGTAGGTCTGGCGCCCCTGCTCGGTCTCCTCCCGGATCCGCCCCCACACCCGGTCGATCCACTCCGGTCGCTCCAGCATCGGCACCACCGTGCTCTGGATCGGCGCGCGGCCCGCCGGCAGCTCGCGCAGCTCGGAGGTCTCGAGGTCGCCGAACACCGTCATCGCGACGGTGCGCGGGATCGGCGTCGCGGTCATCACCAGCACGTGCGGGGGCGTGCCGCCTGCCTTGGCCGCCAGCGTGGCCCGCTGCTCGACCCCGAACCGGTGCTGCTCGTCGACGACCACCAGACCGAGGTCGGCGAACTGCACCGTCTCCTCCAGCAGGGCGTGGGTGCCTACCACGATGCCGGCGGCACCGGAGGCCGCGTCGAGCAGCGCCTCCTTGCGCTGCGCGGTCGACTGCGAACCGGTGACCAGCGCGACGCGCGTGGCGCTCTCGGCCCCGCCCAGCATCCCGCCGTCGGCGAGGTCGCCCAGCATGGTGGTGATGGAGCGGTGATGCTGCTGGGCAAGCACCTCGGTCGGCGCGAGCAGCGCCGCCTGGGCGCCGGAGTCGACCACGCGCAACATCGCGCGCAGGGCGACCAGCGTCTTGCCCGACCCGACCTCGCCCTGCAGCAGCCGGTGCATCGGATGCCCGGCCGCGAGGTCCGCCAGGATCCGGTCGCCGATCTCCGCCTGCCCCTGGGTCAGCTCGAACGGCAGCCGCTGGTCGAAGCGGTCCAGGATCCCTCCGACCCGGCCGGACCGCGGCGTGGCCTCGAGCCGCTGCAGCCGTGCCCGCCGCTGGGCGAGCACCACCTGGGTGACGAACGCCTCGTCGAAGCGCAGTCGCTGCTCGGCCGCTGCCTTCTCGGCCCACGAGCCGGGGCGGTGGATCCCCTCAAGCGCAGCGCGGGCGTCGATCAGGCCGTGCTCCTTTCGCACGGGCTCGGGAATCGCGTCCGGGACCTCCTCGACCAGGTCGAGGGCCAGCGCCACCGCGTCCTGCAGCGCCCACGTCTGCACAGTGGCGGTGGCCGGGTAGAGCGGGATCAGTTCGGGCACGCTGTCCCAGGCCGCCATCGCTTGCTCGTGCCCGCTCTCCACCGAGTCGGTGGTGAAGATCCGGGTCTGCGGGTTGGTCAGCTGCCAGGTGTCGCGGAACCGGCCGACCTTGCCGGAGAACAGTCCGGTGCTGCCCTCGACGATGGCGCCGCGCCGCCACTGCGCCGTTCCCTTCCGCTTGTCGAAGAAGGTCAGCATCAGCCGGGTGTCCTCGGTCTCGACGATCACCTCCAGGCGGTAGGCGAACCCGCCGCGTCTGCGATCGGCGTACTGCACCTGCTTGCTGGCCAGCACCCGACCGATCACGGTGACGTGCTCGCCCTCGGTGACCGCGCCCCCGCTGAGCCTCCCCTTCTCGACGTAGCGGCGCGGGTAGTGCTGCAGCAGGTCCCCGACCGTGCGGAAGCCGAAGGCCTTCTCGATCTTGCTCGCCGAGCGTCCGGCGACGGTGGCGACCTTGGAGTCCCAGGTGATGGCAGGCACGTCGTTCTCCTCCGGCTACTCGACGCCGACCAGGAGCGGGTATCGCTCCTGGCCGCCCTCGTGGACCACGACGTCGACGGTCGGGTGCCGAACGGACAGGTACTCAGCGCAGCCCGACGCGAGATCGGCGCCCTCCCGGCCGGCCACCAGCGTGACCAGCTCGCCACCGCCGCCGAGGAGGCGTTCCAGCACCTCGACGGCGACCTGGAGCAGCTCGCGGCCGACCAGCACGAAGTCGCCCTCGATCATGCCGCGGGCGTCGCCCGGCTCGCACGGTCCGCCCGTGGTGATCGCGCGTCGCGTGGCGACGGTGACCGCCCCGCTTCGGGCGTGCCGGGCCGCCGCGGTCATCTCCAGCACGTCGTCGACGAAGCTGCGGCCGGGCTCGTGGACGGCGAGCGCGGCCAGGCCCTGGACCTGGGCGTGGGTGGGCACGACCGTCACCACCACCCCCTCGTCCTGGCGTGCGGCACGGGCGGCGGCTTCGGCCGCCGGGATGGTGGCGGCGTCGTTGGGCAGCAGCACCACCTCGGCGGCCCTGGCCGCGGCGATCGCCGCGAGAAGCTCGGCGGTCCCCGGCCGCTGTCCGGGCGCGACCGGCACCACGGTGGCGCCGGCACGACCGAACAGCTCCTGCAGTCCGGCGCCGGCCGCGGCCGCGACCACGCCGCGGCCCCGACGCGGCCCGGCGGCGCGCTGCGGTGAGCCGGCCGGCTGCGGAGGGCCGGTGTGCCGGTCCTGCTCGGCGAAGTGGGTGACCCGGATCCGGTACGGCCGCCCCGTCTCGATCCCGGCCTCGACGGCGGCGCCCACGTCGTCGACGTGCACGTGCACGTTCCACAGGCCACGCCCGCCGACGACCACCAGAGAGTCGCCCAGCGCGCCGAGGCGCGAGCGCAGTGCCGGCACGCGCTGGTCCTCCGCGTCGAGCAGGTACATCACCTCGTAGGCGGGGCCCTCGGCCGAGAGCCGGTCCGTCGTCACCGGGACCGGGATGGTGCGCCGTCCCAGCAGCCCGGGCTCGGCGACGGCCCGGCGCCCGGTGAGGACGCGCTCGGTGGCGTCGAGCACCACGCAGAGCCCGCGGCCGCCGGCGTCGACCACGCCGCTGTCGGCGAGCACCGGAAGTTGCTCGGGCGTGCGTTCCAGCGCGTCGCGCGCACCCTGTGCGGCGGCCCGGACGACGCGGCCGAAGCGCGGGTGCGCGCCGGACGCCGCCTCCCGCGCGGCGTCGGCCGCGGCACGCGCCACGGTGAGCATGGTTCCCTCGACCGGCTCCCCCACCGCGGCGTACGCCGCCTCGGCCGCCGCGGACAGCCCCTCGGCGAACGCCACCTCGGGAGGATCCCCGGCGCCCACGCACAACCGCTCCACCAGTGCGCCGACGATCTGGGAGAGGATGACGCCGGAGTTCCCCCGGGCCCCCAGCAGGGCCCCCCGGGCGAACGCCTCCAGGGCGAGCACCGCCTGCGCGGGGTCTCCCGCGGTCACGAGACCTTCGCCGGGCGCGCCCCCCTCGCCGGCCTTGGTCCCGTCGCTGCCCCGCGGCGCGCCGATGGTGCTGTGCAGCGCCTCGCGCGCGGACTCGACGGTGAGCAGCAGGTTGGTGCCGGTGTCGCTGTCGGCCACCGGGTAGACGTTGAGGGCGTCGATCTCCTCACGGGCCAGCGCGAGGGCGTCGACCACCGCATCGCACAGGCGCAGGAGCGTCGACAGGTCGAACGTGGCGACGGCCGGTTCGGCCATGAGATGCTCGACCCCCTCTGCGGTGCTCGTCGCGGCGCGTGGCGCCAGCAGGCCGCCCGCGCGTTCCGGAACGGGGCACAGGCTAGTGCGTTCGGCCCGATTCGCGTCGGCGCACGGGGATCGGATACTCTGGTGCGGTTGCCCCGAAGCGTCGGTGGCACGTCGCAGGAACGCGAATGCACGCAAGACCTGTACCGCTGTTTTGCAATCTAGCTTTCTCAGGAGTTCACGGTGGCTGCCGTCTGTGACATCTGCGCCAAGGGGCCGGGCTTCGGTCACAACCGGCCGTGGTCGCGCAAGATTACGAAGCGTCGCTTCAACCCCAACATCCAGCGCGTCCGCGCCACGGTCAACGGCGCGCCCAAGCGTCTCAACGTCTGCACCGGCTGCCTGAAGGCCGGCAAGGTCACTCGCTGACCGAGCCGCCTCTTCTCGGCCGGTATCGAGGGCCGTCTCCCGTCGGGAGGCGGCCCTCGAACTGCGTAGATCGCCCGGTCACCGGAAGTGCTCGTGACCCTCGGCCCCTTCGTAACGGGCGCCGTCGACGGTGACCCCCTCGCCCTCGCCGACCGTCCCGATCGGTGACCACCCGTCGGGCAGCGTCGTCCCGGCCGGGAAGGTCGCGACCAAGGCGTGGTCGTCGCCGCCGGTGAGGATGAAGCGCAGCGGATCCGCGCCGAGCGCCGCGCCGACGGCCCGTAGCGGCTCGGGAATCGCGAACGCGCCGGTGTGAACGTCGACGGCCACCTGCGAGGCTTCGGCCAGGTGGCCGAGGTCGGCGAGCAGCCCGTCCGAGACATCGATCATCGCGGTGGCTCCGGCCGCGGCGGCCTGGGCGCCGGCGTCGTAGGGCGGTACCGGCCGCCGGTGCGCTTCCACCAGTGCCCGCGGCGACCGGAACCCCCGCCCCAACACCGCCAGGCCGGCTTCGGCCCAGCCTTGCCGTCCGGCTAGGGCCAGCTGGTCACCGGGGTGGGCGCCGCCACGGCGTACCGGCTCGCCGTCCACGCGTCCCAGCACGGTGATCGCCAGAGTGATCGCGTCGCCCGCGGTGACGTCGCCTCCGACCACGCTGGCCCCGACGAGCGCGGCCTCCGCCGCGATGCCCTCGGCGAGCCCGAGCGCCCACCCCACGGTGAGGTCGCCGGGAGCCGCGAGGCCCACGGTCAGCGCCGTCGCCCGGCCGCCCATCGCGTTGATGTCGGAGAGGTTCTGGGCGGCGGCCTTGTGGCCGATGTCGACGGCCTCGGCCCAGTCCCGGCGGAAGTGGCGACCCTCCACCAGCAGATCCGTCGAGACCACCACCCGGCCGTCGGGGACGGCGACCACCGCGGCGTCGTCGCCCGGGCCGAGCAGCACCTGCTCCCCTTGCGGGAAGCGCTCGGCCAGCGCGCGCACGAGCGCGAACTCGCCCACCTGGGCGAGGGTGAGGTCGGGGTCGGGGCCGATCGGCGCACCGGGAGAGGCGGGGGAAGCCGCAGCAGACATGGGCCCATTGAACCCGATGGCCGGTCGACCACCTGCACGGGTCGGTGGCTTCCTGCCCGCCGTGCCGACACGGTAGGTTGAGCCAGGCTCCGCGGCGGCGGCCACCTGCGCCGCCGTCCGGGACCCGCAGCGCAGATCCCGACCAGACCGACGAGACCGCAGGAGTTCCCATGGTGGTTCAGGCCTACATCTTGATCCAGACCGACGTCGGCAAGGCCGCCGAGGTCGCCGCCGAGATCGCCGAGGTCAAGGGTGTGACGCTGGCCGAGGACGTCACCGGCCCCTACGACGTCATCGTGCGGGCGGAGGCCCGCAACGTCGACGAGCTGGGCAAGCTGGTCGTTGCCCGCGTGCAGAACATCACCGGGATCACCCGCACGCTGACCTGCCCCGTGGTGCACATCTGATCCGGACCCTGCGAGCCGCCGTCGCGACCTGCCTGCTCGCCGTCACACTGGGCGGCTGTGGCGCCGACCCCGTCGAGGTCGACGGACCGCGGCTGACCGGCGACGCCGCGCGCTCCTGCCGGGCGCTGCTGGACGCGCTCCCCGACCGGATCGCCGGACAGGAACGGCGTCCGGTCCAGGGCGCCCGGCCCGAGGATCCCGCCGGGCGGGTGTACGCCGCGGCCTGGGGCGACCCGGCCATCGAGCTGCTCTGCGGCGTTGACGAGCCCCCCGGCTTCGACCGCTTCGCCACCTGCCAGGTGGTCAACAAGGTCGCCTGGTTCATCCCCGAGTCGCAGATCACCGGCAAGCCGACCGAGGTGGTGATGACCACCGTGCGGCGGCCCGAGAACGTGCGCGTGACCCTGCCGCAGGAGTACTGGCCTCCTGCGGCGGCGATGGTGGACCTCGCGCCCGCGCTCAAGCGCGCGCTGCCCGCGAAGCACTCCTGCTGACCTGACGCCCGGCCGGGCCCTCAGCGCAGGCCGGTCGAGCGGTGCAGGGCGAGCTGCAGCAGTCGCTCGACCAGGGCCGGGTAGTCCAGGCCCGAGGCGGCCCAGATCCGCGGGAACATCGAGGTCGGGGTGAACCCCGGCATCGTGTTGATCTCGTTGATCACCAGCCGCTGCTCCGGTGTCCGCCCGGGCTGCTCGGGCAGCACGAAGAAGTCGACGCGGGCCAGCCCCTCGCAGGAGAGGGCCTCGAAGGCCCGCACCGACAGGGCGCGCACCGCGTCGGCGACCTCGACGGGCAGGTCGGCCGGCACGGTGATCGCGGTGTGCTCCTCGGGGAGGTACTTGGCGGCGAAGTCGTAGAACTCGTGGTCGCCACCGACCGCGATCTCGGCGGCCTGGCTGGCCTCGGGTCGGGCGTCGAGCCGCTCGAGCACCCCGCACTCGACCTCGCGGCCGCCCACCGCGGCGGGCTCCACGAGCACCTTGGGGTCGTGCCGCTGCGCCTCCTCGATCGCCGCGCCCAGCTCGCTGCTGTCGTGCACCTTGCTGATCCCGATGCTCGAGCCGCCGCGACACGGCTTGACGAAGACCGGGTAGCCGAGCGCCTGGACACTCTCGATGCAGCCGGCCTGGTCGTCCTTCCAGCGCTCCGGGCGGATCACCACCGACGGCAGCACCGGCAGCCCGGCGGCCTGGAGCACGACCTTCATGTAGTGCTTGTCCATCCCGACCGCGGACGCAAGCACGCCGGCGCCGACGTAGCGGACTCCGGCCATCTCCAGGAAGCCCTGCAACGTGCCGTCCTCGCCCCACGGTCCGTGCAGCAGCGGGAACACCACGTCGACCTCGCCGAGTGTCTGCGGCACCGAGGCCGGCTCCTGCACGACCAGCTCGGCCGCACCGGCGTCGCGGTCACCTCCGGCCCAGACCAGCGGCGCGGCGCTGTCGTCGACCTGCGGCAGCCGGGCCTCTCCGCTGATCGCCAGCCGCGACGGCTCGGCCGACTCCAGGACCCAGCGGCCGTCCTGGGTGATGCCGACCGGGAGCACGTCGTACCGCTCCCGGTCGATCGCGCGCAGCACGCTCCCCGCAGTCAGGCACGAGATCCCGTGCTCGCTCGAACGACCGCCGAAGACGACGGCGACCCGGGGCTTGCGCGGGGAGTGACCCGGCGCGGTGGAGGGCTCCATGGTTCCCGCACCCTACCCGCCCGGCGGCGCGTCCCGTGCGGGCGACACCGTCGGAGCCGTGCTACGACGCGCGTCTAGGGTGAGTGCCCATGAGTACCCCGCACTCCCCGGCCTCTGTGCGCTTCCGCCCCGCGACCGTGGCGGTCACCAGCGGCCGCCCGGCACACGAGCCCGACGCGCCGTTGAACCCGCCGGTCACCCTGGCCTCGACCTACGTGGCGGGCGGGGAGGTGGAGTACGGCCGCTACGGCAACCCCACCTGGTCGGCCTTCGAGGAGGCGCTGGGCGAGCTCGAGGGCGGTCGCGCGCTGGCGTTCTCCTCGGGCCTGGCGGCGGTGGCCACGGTGCTGGACCTGGTCGGCGCCTCGGCAACGGTGGTCGCGCCGCGACACTCCTACAACGGCACGATCATGCAGCTGGCCGACCTCGAGGCGCGGGGACGGATCACCACCACCCTGGTCGACGTCACCGACACCGACGCCGTCGTCGCCGCCTGCGACGGCGCCGCGCTGGTCTGGCTGGAGTCCCCCACCAACCCGGCGCTCGAGGTCGCCGACATCCCGCGGATCGTGCAGGCCGCGCACGATGCCGGCGCCTACGTGGTCGTGGACAACACCTTCGCCACTCCCCTGCTCCAGCAGCCGCTGACGCTGGGTGCGGACCTGGTGGTGCACTCGGCGACGAAGTTCCTCGCGGGACACAGCGACGTGCTGCTCGGGGCGCTGGTGACCTCCGACGACGAGCTGCTGACCGTGCTGAAGAAGCGTCGTGACCTGGTCGGCGCCGTGCCGGGAACCTTCGAGACCTGGCTGGCCCTGCGCGGGCTGCGCACGCTGCACGTGCGGCTGGATCGGGCGCAGGCCAACGCCTCCGAGCTGGTCCGCCGCCTGCGGGAGCACCCCGCGGTGGGCGAGGTCCGCTACCCCGGGTTCGGCGCGATCATCTCGATCGTGCTGAGCGAGGGCGCGCTGGCCGCGGACCTGCTCACGCACAAGACCCGGCTGTGGGTGCACGCGACCAGCCTGGGCGGCGTCGAGTCGACCTTCGAGCGACGCCGGCGGTGGCGCAGCGAGCCCGCGACCATCCCCGACGGGCTGGTCCGGATGTCGGTGGGCATCGAGGACGTCGACGACCTGTGGGACGACCTGGCCACCGCGCTGGACCAGCTCACCGGCGCTCCCCCGGAGCCGCGGTCCTGAGACCCGTCAGTCCCGCTCGTGCTTGGTGTCGCGCGCGAGCAGGCTGGTCATCATGTCGGCCGCGGTGATCCGCCCCTCGACCACCTCGTGCACGTGTTGCACGATCGGCGCGTAGACCTCGGCGCGGTCGGCCAGCTCCAGCAGCGACGAGCAGGACTTCACGCCCTCGGCGACCTGCCGGGTCGAGCCGGCGATCTGCTCGGTGGTCATCCCCTGCCCGAGCTTCTCGCCGAAGGTGCGGTTTCGCGACAGCGGCGACGAGCACGTGGCGACCAGGTCTCCGAGCCCGGCCAGCCCCATCAGCGTCATCGGGTCGGCACCGAGCCGGGTGGCCAGCCGGGCGATCTCGGCCAGGCCGCGGGTGATCACCGATGCGGTGGTGTTGTCGCCGAACCCCAGGCCCACCGCCATCCCGACGCTGAGCGCGATCACGTTCTTGTAGGCACCGCCGAGCTCGCAGCCGACCACGTCGGTGCTGGAGTAGGGGCGGAAAGTGGCCGAGTGACACAGGTCGCGCAGCCGCATGGCGACGGCCTCGTCGGTGCAGGCGACCACGCTGGCGGCAGGTTCGCGGCGGGCGATCTCCATCGCCAGGTTCGGCCCGCTGACGACGCCGATCCGCTCGGGTCCGGCGCCGGTGACCTCGGCGATCACCTGGCTCATCCGGCTCAGGGTGTCGAGCTCGATCCCCTTCATCAGCGAGACCATCACCGCCTCGCGCGGGATGAAGTCGGCCCAGTCGGTGAGGTTCTTGCGCAACGTCTGCGACGGAACGGCGAGCACGACGTACTCCGCACCGTCCAGCGCCCGCTCCGGGTCGTGCGTGGCCACCATCTGCTCGGGAAGCTCGATGCCGGGCAGGTAGTCCGGGTTCTCGTGCCGCTCGTTGATCGTGGCGCACACCTCCTCGCGCCGCGCCCACAGCGTCACGTCGTTGCCGGCGTCGGCCAGGACCAGGGAGAAGGCCGGACCCCACGAGCCGGCACCGAAGACGGCGACCCGGCTCATCGTGCTTCTCCCGAGCGACGGTCGGAGCGACCCCGCCGGGGTTGCGCGTTCGGGTTGCCGATCTGGCGTACGCCGGCCGCGCGCGGGTCGAACCGCGTCGCCGGCGGCTCCTGCCCGCGGATCTCGCCCAGCAGCGCGCTCAGTGCGGTCATGATCCGGTCGGTGGCCTGGCGCAGCTTGTCCGGCGTGACCTGCCCGTCGCGGAGGTCGTCGAGCGCGATCGGCGCGCCGGCTCGCATCCGGATCGTCTTGCGCGGGAAGAGCTTGGGCTTCTTGGTGTACGGCGCGAGGATCTCGTGCGCGCCCCACTGCGCCACGGGGATCACCGGGCAGCCGGTGGCCAGGGCGATCCGCGCGGCGCCGCTCTTGCCGGTCATCGGCCACAGACCGGGGTCGCGCGTGATGGTTCCTTCGGGATAGACCACGACGCACTCCCCGCGGTTCACGGCCTCCACGGCGGCGCTGAACGCCTGCGACGCGTCGGTGCTCAACCGGTAGACCGGAATCTGCCCGGCGCTGCGCACCACCTTTCCCGCGACGGGGATGTCGAAGACCTCGCTCTTGGCGAGGTAGCGCGGCAGCCGCCCGTTGTCGTAGACGTAGTGGGCGAAGGTGAGCGGGTCGAGGTGCGAGATGTGGTTGGCCACCAGCACGCACCCGCCGGTGGCCGGGAGGTGCTCTGCGCCGGACCAGCGCCGTTTGGTGAAGGCGAGCAGGAGCGGCTTGACGATCCCCACGCACAGCGAGAACGCCCATCCTCGTCGTTGGTGCAGCTGACGCGGCTTCGCCACGGGCGTCCTCTCTCTCGTCTCGTCGCGACCCTACCGGCCGGGTCTGGCCAAGCATGCCTCATTGGATGCCCGGGCAGGCGCACCTGGCAAGATCGGGCCCGATGTGCCCACCACGCAGCGCCCCGCGCTTCGCCGCGCTCATCCCGGTCAAGCCCGCGTCGGTCGCCAAGAGCCGGCTCGCTCCCCTGGGTGACCGGGTCCGCGCCGACCTGGCGACCGCGCTGGCGCTGGACACCACCGCCGCGGCACTGGCCTGCGCGGCGGTCAGCCGGGTCCTGGTGATCACCGACGACGCCGCCTTGGGGGTGCGCCTGTCCGGCCTGGGCGCCCACGCGATCCCCGACGCCACCACGGATGACCTCAACGTCACGCTGGTGCAAGCCGCGGTCGAGGCGCGCCGCCGCTGGCCCGGACTCGGATTGCTCGCGCTGTGCGCGGACCTGCCTGCGTTGCGACCGGACGAGCTGCAGGCCGTGCTGGACGGATCCGTGCCCGGATGCACAGCCACGGATGCAGGCGAGGATGCGCCCGGTCCGGCAGCCGGAACTGTCGAGGGGGCACGGTTCGTCGCCGACGCGGCGGGCACCGGCACCACCGCGTTCATCGCCGAGGACGTTGCGGCCTTCGAACCGCGGTTCGGACCCGACTCGCGGTGTCGGCACCGGGACGCGGGTGCCGAGGAGATCCTCGACGGCCCGGGGCGGGGATGCCTGCAGGGACTGCGTCACGACGTCGACACGCCCGAGGACCTCGCCACCGCCCGGCACCTGGGCGTCGGCTCCGCGACGAACGCCGTGCTGGCGCGGCATAGGCTATGAACGTGCAGGCCACCGTGGCGCGATTCGACCCCGAGCACCGCTCTGGTGCGGTGTTGCTCGACGACGGCGTCCAGCTCTCCTTCGATGCGGGCGCCCTCGACGGGACCGGCCTGCGACTGCTGCGCCCCGGACAGCGGGTGCGCCTCGACGTACGGACCGAGGACGGCGTCCCGCGGATCGAGCGTCTGCAGATCCTCACTCTGGCCTGAGCGGCCGGGTCCCGGACACGACG
This sequence comes from Nocardioidaceae bacterium, assembly GCA_035706365.1. Classification (GTDB taxonomy): domain Bacteria; phylum Actinomycetota; class Actinomycetes; order Propionibacteriales; family Nocardioidaceae; genus Nocardioides_C. The sequence goes on along the minus strand of DASSVD010000021.1, from coordinate 4,186 downwards.
AAGGGGCCAGCCGGGTGGCTGGCCCCTTCGACGGAGATCAGGACTTCTTGGTCGGCGCCTTCTTCGCCGAGGACTTCTTGGCCGTCGACGTCGTCGCCGAGGCCTTCTTCGCCGGGGCGGACTTCGCCGCCGAGGTCTTCTTCGCGGCGCTCGAGGACTTCGTCGCCGGCGACTTCTTGGCCGTCGAGCCGGTGCTCTTCTTGGCGGTGGACTTCGCCGCGCTGCTCTTCTTCGCCGTCGACTTGGCCGTGGACTTCGCGGTGGACTTCGCGGTGGACTTTGCCGGGCTCTTCTTGGCAGCCGACTTGGCGGTGGACTTCGCCGGGCTGCTCTTCTTCGCCGACGTCGCCTTGGCCGCGCTCTTGGCCGCGGTCTTCTTCGCCGGGGCGCTCTTGCTGGCGGTGTTGCTGGCTGTCTTCGACGCGCCGGACCGGGAGGCGGCGGCCTTCGACGTGCCGGCCTTGGCCGTCTTGGTCGCCGCGTTGAGGGTGAGCTTCGGCAGCTTCTTCGCCCCGGAGACGACCGCCTTCAGGTCGGCGCCGGCGTTGAACTTCGGCACCGCGGTCTTCTTCGCCTTGATCCGCTCCCCGGTCTGCGGGTTGCGCACCCAGCGTGCGTTGCGCACTCGCTTCTCGAAGGAACCGAACCCGGTGATGGCCACCTTCTCGCCCTTGGCCACCTCGCGGGTGATGGTGTCGAGCACCGACTCCAAAGCGTGCGCCGCTGCCTTGCGGTTGCCGTCGAAGCGAGCCGCGAGCGTGTCTACAAGCTGACTCTTGTTCACTTGATTCCCTTTCGTGAACCCTTGAGGCCGAGCCGGTGCTCGACTTTCCTCAAGCACGCTAAGGAAAAGTGGGGCGTCTCACAATCACTACACGCCAATTCGTCGAGACATGTTTTCGCGCTTTCCCAGGTGTGGCGGGCGGTTTCGGTACCACGACGACGGCGTCCGCGCCCCCTGGGACGGGCATCGACGGGCCGCGAGACGTGCCGTCACCGGATGCTGACCCGGACGCGCCACGGCCCGGAATCCCTTGTACTGCTGGGAATCCGGGCCGTGACAGGCTGCTGACGCGGCGCGCCGCAGCTCAGGCGGTGACCGGCTTCCACGCCGGGCGTCGGGCCTCGTACGCCGCGATCGCGTCGTCGTGGGACAGGGTGATGCCGATGTCGTCGAGCCCCTCGAGCAGCCGCCACCGCGTGTAGGCGTCGATGGTGAACGGGGCGACCAGCGACCCCGCCCTCACCTCGCAGGCCTGCAGGTCCACGGTGACCTGCAGTGCAGGGTCGGCCTCCACGGCCTCCCAGAGCCGCTCCACGACATCGGGCTCGACCTGCCCGGCGAGCAGGCCGGCCTTCCCCGCGTTGCCGCGGAAGATGTCGGCGAAGCGGCTGGAGAGCACGACCCTGAAGCCGTAGTCCATCAGCGCCCACACCGCGTGCTCGCGCGAGGAGCCGGTACCGAAGTCGGGGCCCGCGACGAGCACCGAGACACCGGCGTGCTCGGGCTTGTTCAGCACGAACTGCGGGTCGTTGCGCCAGGCGGCGAACAGGCCGTCCTCGAAGCCGGTGCGGGTCACGCGCTTGACGTAGACGGCGGGGATGATCTGGTCGGTGTCCACATTGCTGCGACGCAGCGGGAGCGCCGTACCCGTGTGGCTGGTGAACTTCTCCATCAGGATTCCTTGGCTGGGTGGTGTCGTGCGGGTCGCGTCGCGACCGGCTCAACCACCGACGGGGGCGAGGTCGGCGGGCGAGGCGAGGTGTCCCGTCACGGCGGTGGCGGCGGCCACCAGGGGCGAGACCAGATGGGTGCGCCCGCCCTTGCCCTGCCGGCCCTCGAAGTTCCGGTTGGAGGTCGACGCGCTCCGCTCCCCCGGCTGCAGCTGGTCGGGGTTCATCCCGAGGCACATCGAGCAGCCGGCTCCGCGCCACTCCGCACCGGCCTCCTTGAACACCACGTCGAGGCCTTCCTCCTCGGCCTGCAGACGCACTCGGACCGACCCGGGGACCACCAGCAGCCGGGTCCCGGTGGCGACGGTGCGCCCCTTGATCACCTCGGCCGCGACCCGCAGGTCCTCGATGCGGCCGTTGGTGCACGAGCCGACGAAGACGGTGTCCACAGCGATGTCGCGCATCGCGGTGCCTGCCTCCAGGCCCATGTAGGTCAGTGCCTTCTCGGCCGCGACCCGGTCACCCTCGTCGGCGAAGTCGGCGGGCGCCGGCACGCGCGCACCCAGTGGTACGCCCTGGCCCGGGTTCGTGCCCCAGGTGACGAACGGCGACATCGTGCTCGCGTCGAGCACGATCTCCTTGTCGTAGGTGGCGTCGGGGTCGGTGCGCAGACTCCGCCAGTGCTCGACCGCGGCGTCCCAGTCCGCCCCCGTCGGCGCTGCGGGACGCCCCTGCACGTAGGCGAAGGTGGTCTCGTCGGGCGCGATCATCCCCGCCTTGGCGCCCCACTCGATGGACATGTTGCAGATCGTCATCCGCGCCTCCATCGACAACGCCTCGATGGCCGGGCCGCGGTACTCGACGACATAGCCCTGGCCGCCCCCGGTGCCGGTGTGCGCGATCAGGGTGAGCACGAGGTCCTTGGCGGTGACGCCCTCGGGCAGCGACCCGTTGACGGTGACCGCCATCGTCTTCGGGCGGGCCTGGGTCAGCGTCTGCGTGGCCAGGACGTGCTCGACCTCGCTGGTGCCGATCCCGAACGCGAGAGCGCCGAAGGCGCCGTGCGTGGAGGTGTGCGAGTCGCCGCAGACGATGGTCATCCCCGGCTGGGTGAGGCCGAGCTGCGGCCCGACCACGTGCACGATGCCTTGCTCGACGTCACCGAGCGGGTGCAGCCGCACCCCGAACTCCTCGGCGTTGCGGCGCAGCGTCTCGACCTGGGTGCGCGACACCGGGTCGGCGATCGGCTGGTCCAGGTTCAGCGTCGGCACGTTGTGGTCCTCGGTGGCCAGGGTCAGGTCCGGCCGGCGTACGCCGCGTCCGGCGAGGCGCAGCCCCTCGAACGCCTGCGGCGAGGTGACCTCGTGAATCAGGTGGAGGTCGATGTAGAGGAGGTCCGGCTCGCCGTCCGCACTCCGGACGACGTGCTCGTCCCACACCTTCTCCGCCAGGGTCCTGCCCATCACGTGCTCCTTCGCCGGTCCGGTCGCCTCGACTTGCATCCCATGATGCGAGACGGCAATATTGGCATATGGACAACTCTAGCGGAGTCGGCGTTCTCGACAAAGCCGCCCTCGTGCTGTCTGCCCTCGAGGGCGGCCCGGCCACCCTCGCCGGGCTGGTGGCCGGCACCGGGCTCGCGCGCCCCACGGCACACCGCCTCGCGGTGGCGCTCGAGCACCACCGGCTGGTCGCGCGCGACATGCAGGGCAGGTTCGTGCTGGGCCCGCGACTGGCCGAGCTGTCCGCGGCGGCCGGCGAGGACCGCCTGCTGGCCGCGGCGGGTCCGGTGCTCGCCCGGCTCCGCGACATCACCGGCGAGTCGGCCCAGCTGTGGCGCCGCCAGGGCGACTCCCGCGTCTGCGTCGCCGCCGCCGAGCGGCCCTCGGGGCTGCGTGACACCATCCCGGTCGGGTCCCAGCTGACGATGCGCGCCGGCTCCGCCGCCCAGGTGCTGCTCGCCTGGGAGGACCCGGAGAAGATGCACCGCGGCCTGCAGAACGCGGCGTACTCCGCGACCGCGTTGTCCGGGATCCGCCGCCGTGGGTGGGCGCAATCGGTGGGTGAGCGCGAGCAGGGCGTGGCCTCGGTGTCCGCTCCGGTGCGCTCCCCCTCCGGCAAGGTGATCGCCGCGGTGTCGGTCTCCGGTCCGTTGGAGCGGCTGTCCCGCCAGCCCGGGCGGATGCACGCGCCGGCAGTCCTGGCCGCCGCCGACCGGCTGTCGGAGTCGCTGCGGCGCGGCAACGAGTGACCTGGCGGCCGGCAGCACGCCGGCCGCCCGTCAGCCGATGGGGGTGAACAGCGCCTCCTGCTCCAGGTCGAGCAGGAACCGCTTGCGGGGGAGCCCGCCCCCGAAGCCGACCAGGCTGCCGTCGGCCCCGATCACCCGGTGGCAGGGCACCACGATCGCCAGCGGGTTGCGACCGTTCGCCGCACCCACCGCCTGGGCCCCGCCGGGCTCGCCGACCGCCTTGGCCACGTAGCCGTAGGAGCGGGTCTCGCCGTACGGGAT
>DASSVD010000020.1:0-16807 GCA_035706365.1 Nocardioidaceae bacterium | reverse complement strand
TCCTCGGCTACCCGTGGATCCTGCCGCGCCGGCACGGCTGCTTCGTGAAGATGCCGATCGCCCGGGGCGACGTGCCCTACCTGCGGCGGATCCAGGCCACCCTCAACGACGCCGTGCGCCGCGCTGCGGACAAGACCGGGGCCACCTACGTCGACCTCAGCCGCCCCTCCCGCGGCCACGACGCCTGCAAGCGTCCTTCGCGGCGCTGGGTCGAGCCGGTGCTGCTCGGCACCAACCCGGTCGTCGTGCACCCGAACGCCCGCGGTGAGCGCGCCATGGCCCGGGTCACCCTCCGCACGCTCGACCTCGCGAAGCCCTGATGCCGGTCGACGGCGAGGCCCGGCTGGGGTGCAGGGCGATCAGCGCGGCACGTGCTGGTCGGCGTGCGGCACCGGCGCGGCGCGCAGGTGGTGTGCGATGTCGGCGGCCCAGGCGTCGATGACCGGCCAGTTGCGGTGGTCGCCGTACCGGCCGCCCATCAGGCGCAGGAAGACCGACCCGGCCGTGGACCAGTCCGCGCGGGCGATCGCGCCGGCGAAGTTGCGATGCTCGCGTGGGCGGAGGGCCGCGCGTAGCGCCCGGATCTCCTGGGTGTCCCCGCGCAACGCCCGCAGCACCCGGGCCGGCCCCGGGGCGAGCATGCTCTCCTGGTCCCCGACCGAGCTCACGCTGAACAGCCACGTGGGCCGGGCGCGCAGCTCGGCGGCGTGGTCGAGGGCGAACCGTCGCGCCTCCGGGAGCCAGCGCATGTTGTGTACCGCGCTGCCGAGCACCACGGCGTCATAGTGTGCGAGGGCGGTGACGGCGTCGGCGCGACGGCAGTCGGTGTCGAGCCCCTCCGCGCGCAGCCGGCGGGCGATGCGTTCGGCGATGCCCCGGGTTGACCCGTGGGCCGAGGCGTGGGCGACGAGCACGCGCATGGCAGCCTCCGGTGGATCGGCGTACCGGCGAGTCTGTGCGCACCCGCCCACCGAGGGCAGGGGCCTACGGTCCCCGCGGGTGGGGACTTCAGGCCGGGCTACCGCGACAGCGGGGCGAGCCCGAGCAGGTCGTCGATGCCGAGCACCCCGGCCGTGCGGTGCAGGCCCGGCCGCGCGCCATGGGCCTCCACCTGCCGGCCGGACTGCCGCACCCGTTGGGTGAAGCTGGTCAGCTCGCGCAGCGCGGCGACGTCGAGGAACGTGAGGTCGCTCAGCTCCAGGCACAGCGTGCGGGCGCCGTCGAGCACGACGGCGTCGAGGGCCGCTCTGAGCCGGTCGGCGTTCGCCACGTCGGCCTCGCCGCGGAGGACGATGCGCATGGCGGAGTCCTGCCCCAGCGTCTGCACGGTGAGGCGAGGTAGGTCATGGTCAGCGGACGAGATCATCGGGTATCCCGGTCTCTCGAGGCGACGCCCGCAACGAGCGCGCTTCGGTTGTTGTTTCGCCGGGAACGACGCCATCCTGATTGACGACGCACGAGTTGATCTCGGTACCTCGACCGTACGCCGGATTGCTGCGATCCACCAGCGTCGCGCTCTCCGCAGGTGCCGCGTCCGGTCCAGTTCGATCCGCGAAGCCGTCTGGGTTTCCGGAGCCGGGGCCCGGGTACGGGGCACCCGACGAGCATCTTCGAGCGAGGACGAGACGTGACCTCGGGCACCGACCGATGGGAGCTGCCGCCAGACCTGACGGCAGCGGGTGTCGCGCGGCGCCACGTCGACGAGTCGTGCGCGGATCTCCCGGACGACACGGTCGACGTCGCCCGGTTGCTGGTGACCGAGCTGGTGGCCAACGCAGTCAAGCACGGCGCGGGGCCCGTCCTGCTCGAGGTCGACCGCAGCGCCGGACAGGTCCAGGTCTCCGTGCACGACGAGAGCCCGGACCTGCCCGTGGTGCTGGAGGCCAGGCCGCTTCCGGAGAACGGCGCAGGTCTGCGTCTGGTGGCTGCCCTTGCGAGCCGCTGGGGCGTGACCGAACGACGCGACGGGAGGCCGGGCAAGCGCGTGTGGTTCACACTCGGCCGGTGACGCGCCGAACGGCGTCTGCGTTCAGGCGGGAGCCCGGCGTAGCACCGTCCAGTCGCCAGTGCGGTAGACCGGCCGGTAGTGGGCGGAGACCGTGCGCTCGGCCGCGGCGGCTCGCAGCCCCCAACCGGCGAGCCCGCCGTCGGTGGTGATCAGCCAGCGCGGCGGATGCACCATGAGCACCTGCTCGAGCTGGCGCAGGTGGGGATCGCGCACCCGGACCGGGAGGCTCCACAGGTTGGGGTAGGGGCTGGCCAGGCCGGCCCGCTGGAGGATGTCGGGATGTCCGTAGGCGACCACGGCGGAGTCTCCCGGCCGCCGGTAAACCTGGAGGTACGCCGCGACGGCCGCGTCGTCAGCACGCATGCCCCCGAGACGCCAAACGCCGAGGGGGAGCGCCACCGTCGTGGAGATCAGCGCCGCGGCCACGGCCCAGGCCAGGGGGCGGCTGACAGCCGCACCACGCCGGGTAGCGATGCGCGTCGAGGCCGCGGCGACCAGCAGGGCGATTCCGGGCACCAGGCCGGTGAGGTAGTGCAGCCAGTAGCTTCCGCCGCCGCCCACGGCGACCACCTCCCAGCTCAGGAGCACGACGAGCGGCCACACCGGCAGCGGGCCGTGCTGTCCCTCCGGTCCGGGCGGGCGGCGGAGTCCGGGACCGGCCCGGAGCTCCCGCAGGGCGCACACCACCAGCGCCGGGGCTGCACTGAGCGCGAAGGCGCCGACCAGCCACCAGAGCCGTTCCGGCGTGGCGATGCTGGCCGAGGTCGCGATGACGTCGGTGGCTCGGAGCCGGAACCCGACCACCGCCGTCCAGAGTCCGGCCGGGCTGGTCCCGTGCGTGGCCGCGACCCGCAGTGCCGCAGCGGTACCCAGCACCAGGCCCGCCAGGAGCCAGGCCAGGTCCAGGATCGCCCCGGCGAGGGTGCGGCGCCGCGTGCGCCACGTGGCCAGCGCGAGCGCCGCGCCCAGGACGAACACGTCGACGAAGTCCTGCTTGATCAGCCACGCGGCGCTGCCCACGACACCGGCGAGCAGCAGGAGCAGGGCGCGCCGTCCGTGGCGATCGCCGGGGTAGCGCTGGACGCGCAGCAACAGCAGGCACCCGGCCAGCACCCAGGGGACGGCGAGCAGCTCGCCGTCGACCTCCAGCGCCCCGAAGAGCGGCGAGCAGAGCAATGCCGCGGTGGCCAGGGCAGTGAGCACCCCGGCCCGGTCCCTGGCCCGGCCTGTCGACCCGTCCGACGCCCCGTCCGACGCCCGGTCCGCCGCCCTGTGGCTTTCCGGCGCACGGGCCGCAGCCAGGGCCGCAGGGAGGGCAGCGGCCAGCAGGACACTCGCGGCGACGCAGACCATGCCGAGCCCCCGGAGGCCGGTGAGACCCCCGAGCGCGTCGGCGAGGCCGAACAGCATGACCAGGACGGGGGGACGGTCGACCCAGTAGTCGCCGTACAACGAGGTGCCGGGCTGCCACTGCGAGGCGAGCAGCAGCAGCCCACCCTCGTCGGAGCTGGGCCCCAGTGCCAGCGCCGGTGCCCATGCCGCGGCCGCGGCCAGCGCCACCGCGAGCGGTGCCCACCTGGCCGGCGCTCCCACCCGCGGCGGCACCGCGACCGCACCATTCGTCGTCATCGCAACGGCTCCGGATAGGCGGCTGCGGCCGCGGCGGCCAGCCGGTCCCAGCGCCGGCGGAGCAGGACGGTGACCGCCACGCCGGCCGCCGCGGCGAGCACCAGGCCGAGCACGGTCCACAGGTCGTGGCCGGCGCCGAGGCGTCCGCCGACGGCGAACGCGATCGCGGTCCAGGCACCCGACCAGGCCAGTCCGCCGACCAGGTTCCAGGCCAGGAAGCGCGGCCACGGCATGTGGTTCACCCCGGCCAGGAACGCCGCGCTCGTGCGCAGGATCGCCACGAACCTGCCGCCGGCGACCACGGGACCACCGTGACGGGCGAACAGGTAGCGCGCCGTCTTGAGCCGGCGCTCGTCGAGCCGGACGAGGTGTCCGTACCGGCGCAGCAGCGGCCACCCGCCGACCCGACCCAGCAGGTAGCCGGCGTTGTCGCCGAGCACCGCGGCCACGGCGGTCACCGCGAACACCTGCCAGGGGCCCCACAGGTGCGCGTGGGAGGCGTAGGCGACGAGGACCAGCAGCGTGGTCTCCGCGGGGACCGGGATGCCCATCGCCTCCAGCGCGACGGCGGCGAACAGCGCCACCAGGCCGACCTGGTGGACCAGCGCCACCAGCAGATGCGTCATGGTGACCAGGCTGGCTCGGCGACATGAAGTCCTGATGAACTCGCCCGGTCGGGTGCACAGTGGGGGCGACGCGTCCGGTGCGGGCGGGTGGAGGAGGTGCGGTGCGGGTCCTGGTGGCCGAGGACGACGAGCGGCTGGCGACACTGCTCGAGCAGACGCTCGCGGAGGCGGGCTGGGAGGTCGAGACGGTGCACGACGGCCGGTCGGCGTACGGGCGCGCGCTCCCCGGGGGTGTGCCCTTCGACGTGCTGCTGCTGGACTGGATGCTGCCCGGCCAGGACGGGGTGACCGTGGCCCGGCGGCTGCGCGAGCAGACGGTCCGTACGCCGATCCTGATGCTCACCGCACGCGGCCAGGTCGCCGACCGGATCACCGGCCTCGACGCCGGAGCCGACGACTACCTGGCCAAGCCGTTCGACCTCGACGAGCTCCTCGCCCGGCTGCGGGCGCTGCGCCGCCGCACCGTCTACGACACCGGCGAGGCCGAGGTGGTCACCCTCCCCGATCCGGCCGGCGACCTGGTCGTCGACCCGGTGGCGCGGCGGGTGCGTCGCGGCTCGACGGACATCGAGCTGTCGGCCCGGGAGTTCGACATCCTCCACCTGCTGGTCGCGCGCGCGGGCCGCGTGGTCAGCCGGTTCACCATCCTCGACGAGGTGTGGGACGGCGAGACCGACCTGCGCAGCAACGTGATCGACGTACACCTCGCCTCGATCCGCGCCAAGATCGACCGGCCCTTCGGGTCGTCCACGATCACCACCGTCCGCGGGGCCGGCTACCGCGTCGACGGTCGAGACGGGCCGGCGTGAGCCGCGGGGGCGGGGACGCCCCGGACGCACCGGACGCACCGGACGCCCCGGGTGCTCGGGCCTGGGCCGCCCGGCTGCCACTGCGGGTGCGGCTGGTCGCGGGGTTCACCGCGGCGATGGCGGTGCTGCTCACTGCGGCCGGCGCGTTCGTCTACTGGCGGGTGGAGTACGCCCTCGACCGCGGGCTGGACGCCGAGCTCGAAACCGCCGCGGCGACGCTGACTTCGCTGGTGCGCGGCGACGGCTCGGTCACGGACCGGAGGGCCGCGGACGCGACCGGAGTGGCCTGGCAGGTACTCACCCCTTCGGGGCAGGTGGTGACGCGTGGCGTCGAGGCACCGGCCCACGCCCTCGACCCCCCGGGCGACCTGCCCAGCGGGCCCGACCGGACCGCGATCGTGGACACCGGCCGGTTCCTGCCGGCTGCCGAGGAGCCCTACCGCACCCGGGTCACTCGCCTGGACGACGGGTCGTTTCTGATCGTCGCGGTGCGGCGCGACCATCGAGACGAGGCGCTTCGGGAGCTGCTGCTCCAGCTCCTGCTGGCCGGTGCCGGCTCCCTGCTCATCGCAGGCATCGTCGGGGAGCGGCTGGCTCACGCGGCGCTGAGCCCGGTGGAGCGGTACCGCCGCCGCGCCAGCGACATCGCCGGCGGGCGGCCGGGGCTGCGCCTGGACGTGCCGGGCTCCCGCGACGACGAGGTGACGCGGCTGGGCGACACGCTCAACCGGATGCTGGACAGCCTGGAGGACGCGCTGGCGCGCGAGCGGAGGTTCGTCAACGACGCCAGCCACGAGCTGCGCACCCCGATCACCCTGCTGTCCTCACGCATCCAGCTGGCCCGCCGGCGTCGCCGGACCGTCGAGGAGCACGAGGCCGTGCTCGCCGAGCTGGAGGTGGACGTGGCTCGTCTGGCCGCCCTGGTCGAGCACCTGCTGGCGCTGTCCTCCGGGGAGCGCGCCGCGACCCGCGCGGGCGGGTCGGTCGAGGGCAGGGGGTCGGCCGGGCCCGCGACGACCGATCTGGCGGCGGCGGCCCGGCACACGGTGGAGCGCCGGCTGGTCGCGGGCGTGGACCAGCTGGGTGACGTCGCCGTCGAGGAGGACGCGCCGGGCGACGCGGCGTACCCCGCGCTGGTGCCGCTCTCCCTCCTCGACGCCGAGCGCGTCCTGAGCAACCTGCTGGCCAACGCGCGCCTGCACGGGCGGCCACCGGTGCGCGTGCACGTGCGTGCCGACGAGCACTGGGTGGCCCTCGTGGTCAGTGACGCGGGGGAGGGGATCCCGGCCGAGCTGGTGCCGCACGCGACCGGCCGCTTCGCGCGCGCGCCGGAGGCGCGGAACCGGCCGGGCAGCGGGCTCGGCTTGGCACTCGTCGACGACATCGTCCGCGCGGCCGGCGGGGAGCTGCGGTTGTGCCACGGCGGCAGGCACCACCCGGAGCGGCCGGCCGTGAACGGGCCCTGCCGGCACGACGAGCGGATGACCGTCACCGTGGTGCTGCCTCGGGTCGACGAGGCGGAAGTCGGCTGAGCCGGAGACAAGAAAGGGTGCGCCATCAGGGACTCGAACCCCGAACCCGCTGATTAAGAGTCAGCTGCTCTGCCAATTGAGCTAATGGCGCGCGAAGCGAGAGAGACTCTAGCAGCGGGTCCGGGCGCGGATGAAATCGAGGGGCGGAGGCGGTACCCCGCCCCGCGCCGGGACCGGACAGGTCGTGTGACCCATCCGCCCGGGGGGGATGAGACGAACTAGGGTCGTTCCACCGACCACCACCGCAGGAGGCCCGTATGGCTGAGCCCGGACTGAGGCTCGTCCACTCCGACGACTCCGTCGACATCGACGTGCTCGTCGACCGGGTCGCCCGTGGCGACTCGGCCGCGTTCGCCCGGCTCTACGACGAGGTGTCGGCATCGGCCTACGGCCTCGCGCGCCGGGTGGTGCGTGACCCGAGCCGGGCCGAGGACGTCACTCAGGAGGTGTTCCTCGAGGTGTGGCGCAAGGCGTCACGCTTCGACCGCCGGCTGGGACGGGCCAAGACCTGGGTGATGACGATCGCGCATCGCCGCGCCGTGGACGCCGTACGCCGCAGCGAGTCGCACAAACGCACCGACCATCATGCGGCACCCGACGAGATGACCCACGACGAACCATCCGACACCCTGATCGAGGCCGAGGAACGCGACGCGGTGCGCGGCTGCCTGGACACGCTGACCGAGCTGCAGCTTGAGTCGGTGCGGCTGGCCTACTTCAACGGCTACACCTACCGCGAGGTCGCCACCTTGCTGGACAAGCCACTACCCACGATCAAGACCAGAATGAGGGACGGGTTGATCCGCCTTCGCGACTGCCTGGAGGGAGCCCGATGAGCACCGAGCTGCACACGTTGTCGGGCGCCTACGCCCTGGACGCGCTGAGCCCCGAAGAGGCCGAGCAGTTCCGCAGCCACCTCGCCGAGTGCGCCGCCTGCCGCCAGGAGGTGCGCGAGCTGACCCACGCCGCCGCGCTGATGGGGGAGGTCGAGGCGACCGAGCCGCCCACCGAGCTGCGGGCGCGGGTACTCGCAGCTGCCGACCGCACGCCGCAGATGCCGCCCCGCGTGCGGCACCTGCCGAGCGGAGCGCGACGCTGGACCCCGCGGCTGCTGATCGCCGCGGCCGCCGCGGTCGTCCTGGTTGCGATCGGGATCGGCTACAACCAGCTGCAGGAGCCCGAGCAGCAGCTGGCCGCCCCGGTCGCCCAGGTGTTCAACGCCCCCGACGCGCACCGCGCCAGCATGAAGACCGCCAACGGCGGCGAGGTCTCGGTGGCCACCTCACCCTCGCTCGGCAAGATGGCCGTGGAGACCGACAAGCTGCCCGAGCTGGGCAAGGGGCAGGTCTACCAGCTGTGGGCGATCGCCGACGGGCAGCCGACCTCGGCCGGTCTCCTGGAGGACCCGGATCAGGGCGCGGCGATGGAGATGCCGGCGGCCGGCATCCGGGTGGCGATCACCATCGAGCCGGCCGGCGGCTCCGAGCAGCCGACCACCGAGCCGATCATGTCGGTGGTGCCCAGCCAGGTGTAGCGCCCGGTGTAGCCAGCCGGGTGCAGGTCGGTGTGAGTGTGGGCGGCCCTGCTTCCCATGGTGTGCTCCCGCTCCCCATGGCGGGAACACCATGGGCAGCAGCAGATCGGCCGCATACCGTGGTAATCAGCCCTTGGATCGGCACCAACCCGGGCTGACTGCGCGGTGCGCGGGTAGCCAGCCGGGTGCAGGTCAGCCGGCCTGCGGGCGCAGTGCCTCCAGCACCGCCTGGGCGGCGTTGTGCCCGCCGATGCCGCTGACCGCCCCGCCACGCCGGGCGCCGGACCCGCACAGCAGGATGTTCTCGATCTCGGTGTTCACGCCCCACCGCTGCGCCGGGGTGTCCAGCCGGGTCCGGTTGGGAGCCCACGGCCAGGACAGGTCGCCGTGGAAGATGTGACCGCCGGGCATGGCCAGCGCCTCGTCGACGTCCTGCGGCGCCTTGGCCTCCAGGCACAGGCGACCCTGCGGGTCGCGGGCGATGCAGCCCTCGAGCGGCTCCTCGAGGTGCTCGTCGATCGCGTCGAGGGCGCGGCGTACCGCCTCCTCGCGGCGCGCGGCGACGTCGCCCTCGAACAGCCGAGCCGGGGTGTGCACGCCGAAGTAGGTCAGTGTGTGCATGCCGCGCTCGGCCAGCGAGCCCATGATCGAGGGGTCGGTCAGCGAGTGGCAGTAGAGCTCGCCGGGCTGGCGCGAGGGCAGCTGCCCGCCGGACGCCTCGGCGTAGGACCGCTGCAGCTCGCTGTAGTCCTCGGCGACGTGGAAGGTGCCGGCGAAGGCGACCTCGGGGTCGGCGCCGGACTTCAGCCGCGGCAGCCGGGAGAGCAGGAAGTTGATCTTGAGCTGAGAGCCCTCCGGACGCTCGCCGGTCTCCTGGCCGAGCAGCAGCTGCAGCACCCACGGCGCCACGTTGGAGAGCACGAACCGGGCGTCCACCCGCTGCTCGCCCCGACCGTCGTGCCAGGTGACCTGGGCCGACGAGCCGTCGGCCTCGATCCGGCTGACCCCGGCGCCGGTGACGATCGTGGCGCCCGCGTCGCGGGCCGCCGTGGCCAGCGCGTCGGTGACCGCGCCCATCCCGCCGACCGGGACCCGCCACTCGCCGGTGCCGTTGCCGACCAGGTGGTAGAGGAAGCACCGGTTCTGGATCAGCGAGGCGTCGTTGAGGTCGGCGAAGGTGCCGATCAGTCCGTCGGTGGCGACCACGCCGCGCACCGTGTCGTCGCGGAAGCGCTCCTCGATGACCCGTCCGAGCGGCTGGTCGACCAGCGCCTCCCAGGTCTCGGGACGGCACTGCGCCCGCAGCTCCTTCTCGGTCTGTAGCGGCGAGAGCAGCGTGGGGGCGACCACCTCGGCGAAGTCGGTCACCTCGCCGTAGAAGGCGCGCCAGGCGTCGTACTCCGCGTCGGAGCCGGTCAGCTCCCGGAAGGACTCCGCGGTCAGCGCGCCCTCGGGGCGCTCGACGAGCAGCCCGGTGTGGCGTCCGTCGCGGACCACGGGCGTGTACGACGCGGTCGTGCGCGAGGCCAGCCGCAGGTCGAGGCCGAGCTCGTCGATGATCTGCTGCGGCATCAGGCTGACCAGGTAGGAGAACCGGGACAGTCGCGCGTCCATCCCCTCGAACGGCTGGGCGCTGACGGCGGCGCCGCCGGTGTGCGGCAGGCGCTCCAGCAGCAGCGTGGAGACCCCGGCGCGGGCGAGGTAGGTGGCCGCGACCAGGCCGTTGTGGCCGCCGCCGACGATGACGACGTCGTAGCTGCCCTGGACCGGAGTGTTCGTTGCTGCGTTCACGGCGAGCACGCTACCGGCCGGGACACGACGGCCGTGCGCGACCGGTGCGGAATATTGATGATTCAACTACGGTTGGGGATGCAGCGACCGACCGAGGAGGCATCCCATGCCGGCTGTGACCGTCGAGGACCTGACCACCCTGCCGCGGATCCGCGGACTGGGACTGGGCGACACCGTGCGCCCGGTGCGCACCGTGACCACCGCGCCGCAGGGCTACGAGGGCGAGGGGTTCCCCGTCCGGCGCGCGTTCGCCGGCGTCGACCTGGCGCTGCTCGACCCGTTCATCCACATGGACCAGATGGGCGAGGTGGAGTACGCGCCGGGCGAGCCCAAAGGCACACCGTGGCACCCGCACCGCGGCTTCGAGACGGTCACCTACATGCTCGACGGGGTCTTCGATCACCAGGACAGCCACGGTGGCGGCGGGACGATCACCAACGGCGACACGCAGTGGATGACCGCCGGCTCCGGGCTGCTGCACATCGAGGCGCCGCCGGAGTGGCTGGTCGCCCAGGGCGGCCTGTTCCACGGCGTGCAGCTGTGGGTGAACCTGCCCCGCGAGCAGAAGATGGTCGCCCCGCGCTACCAGGACCTCAAGGCCGGCCAGGTCGGTCTGGCCACCACCTCAGACGCGGGCGCGCTGGTCCGGGTGATCGCCGGCTCCGTCGACGGGCACAGCGGCCCGGGGTCGACGTACACCCCGATGAGCATGGTGCACGCCACCCTCGCTCCCTCGGCGAAGCTGGAGCTGCCCTGGGACGCCTCGTTCAACGCGCTGGTCTACGTGCTCGCCGGCCGCGGCACCGTGGGCACGGAGCGTCGCCCGATCGGGACCGGCCAGCTCGCGGTGCTCGGCCCCGGCGACCTGGTCACCCTGGACGCCGACGCCCGCCAGGAGAGCCGTACGCCGAGCATGGAGGTGCTCGTCCTGGGTGGCCGCCCGATCCGGCAGCCGCTGGCCTGGGCCGGGCCGTTCGTGATGAACACCAAGGCCGAGGTGCTCGCCGCCTGCCAGGACTTCCAGGCCGGCCGGATGGGGCAGATCCCGGCGGTGCACGGCGCACCGACCGAGGTGGTCTCCAGCAACGGGGCCGACTGAGTCCCCCGCACGACCCGGCGGGCCACCGCGGCGCCCACGACGAAGGGGCCCCTCGCAGCTGCGAGGGGCCCCTTCGTCGATTGGGGTGAACGACGGGACTTGAACCCGCGACTTCCTGGACCACAACCAGGTGCTCTACCAACTGAGCTACGCCCACCGTGCGACGCCCGGCGGAGCCGGACAGTCACGTCGGCCCCTCACCGCCGAGGGCAGGAGAAGCCGAACGCCGATCAGTGTACCTGGTTCGGCGGGGTGTCCGCCTCCCGGCCCGTGTCCGCCGTGGCGCCGGTCAGGGAGCCGCCGAAGCGCCGGGCCAGCTCCTTGGCCTGGTCGGAGTCGGGGCCCGGCGGCGGCACGAACACCGCGGCGCGGTAGTAGCGCAGCTCCTCGATGCTCTCCTGGATGTCGGCCAGCGCGCGGTGGTTGCCGTTCTTGTCCGGCGCGTTGAAGTAGGCGCGGGGGTACCAGCGGCGGGCCAGCTCCTTGATCGAGGAGACGTCGACGATCCGGTAGTGCAGGAACGACTCGAGCGCCGGCATGTCACGGGCCAGGAAGGCCCGGTCGGTGGCCACGGTGTTGCCGGCCAACGGCGGGCGGGACCCGTCGGGGCAGTGCTGCTTGATGTAGCCGAGCACCTGCTCCTCGGCCTCCTGCAGGGTGACGCCGCCGTCCAGCTCGTCGAGCAGCGCCGAGGAGGTGTGCATGTTGCGCACGAACTCCACCATCTGGTCCAGCGCCTCCTGCGGCGGCTTGATCACGATGTCGATGCCGTCGCCGAGCACGTTCAGCTCGAAGTCGGTCACCAGCGCCGCGACCTCGATCAGCGCGTCGGCGCCCAGGTCGAGGCCGGTCATCTCACAGTCGATCCACACGAGTCGGTCGTTCACGCACTGCACCCTACTCATCCGCGGTGGCTCCGCCTGCCTAGAGTAGGCGTGCAGGCTTCTCGACGGTCCCGACAGGAAGGCCCCGACCGCAGTGGTCACCACGCGCACCAGCACCGTCCGGCGTGCGTGGATCGTTCCCGCGATCGGCGTGGCCGCCCGGCTCGTGGTCGGCGTCGTGTGGGTCGCCGCCGGGGTGCTCAAGCTGCCCGACCCGGCCGAGAGCGTGCGCGCGGTGCGGGCCTACCAGCTGCTTCCCGAGGCGGTGGTGCCCACCGTGGGCTACGCGCTGCCGCTGGTCGAGATCGCAGTCGGCGCGTGCCTGCTGCTGGGGCTGGCCACCCGGGTCTCCGCGGTGCTCTCCTGCCTGCTGCTGGTGGCCTTCATCGTCGGCATCGCCTCCGCGTGGGCGCGCGGCCTGCAGATCGAGTGCGGCTGCTTCGGCGGCGGGGGAGGGCCTGCGGTGAACGCGAGTGCGGCGTACCCCTGGGAGCTGGCGCGCGACGTCGGGCTGCTGGCCGCCTCCGCCTGGCTGGTGTGGCGACCGCGTACGCCGCTGTCCGTGGACCGCTACCTGCTGCCCTGATCCGTCCCGCCCCCGGCCACCCGGCCGATCCCACGTAACCGACCTCCCGACCCGGAAGGCACCGATGTCCAGCAAGAAGTCCAAGGCGACCCAGCGCAGCAACGCCGGCCGGGCAGCCGAACGCGCCGCGGCGATCCGCGCCGAGCAGGAGCGCTCCGAGCGCCGTCGCAGGGCGGTCATCGTCGGCGCCGTGGTGCTGGTGGTTATCGCCGTCGTGGTCGGCATCGGCATCGCGGTGCAGTCCGGGCGCGACACGACCGGCCAGGTGGCGACCCCGCCCAGCGGCACCGTCGACCAGTACGCAGTCCCGTTCGGGCAGCCGGACGCGCCGGTGACGGTCGGGGTCTACGAGGACTTCATGTGCCCGTTCTGCGGACAGTTCGAGGCGGCGAGCGGCGACCAGCTGGAGAAGTACGTCGCCGACGGGGACGTCCAGGTGCAGTACCACGTGGTGTCGTTCCTGGACCGCGCGTCGAACGGGACCGACTACTCCACCCGCGCGATGAATGCCTACGGCGTGGTGCTCGACGTGGCCGGGCCGCAGACGGCGAAGAAGTTCCACGACCTGCTGTACGAGAACCAGCCCGAGGAGAACTCCGACGGCCTGTCCGACGACCAGCTGATCGACTTCGCGGTCCAGGCCGGGGCGCCGCGCGAGCAGGTCGCCGGGCCGATCGAGTCGGGCAAGTTCGAGCAGTGGGTCACCAATGCCACCGAGGCCGCGTCGCAGGCCGGGGTCACCGGTACGCCGACGGTGATGGTCGACGGCGAGCAGGTGCAGGGCGCCACGATCGGCGAGCTGGTCGACGCGATGCAGACCCGGATCGAGGAGTCGCTGCAGGGATGACCAAAGTCCCTTGCCGGGTTGCACGCGTGCCGGTTGACTGAGCAGCACACACCGACCGGCACGCCCGGGAGGTGGATCGGCCGGAAGGTTCGGTCAGACCAGAGGGGTCACCCTCCGGGACGGCTCGCGATGGAGTCGTCGACCGAGCGGTCCGGCGCGATGGCCGGCACATCGCTGGCGGCCGAAACAGAAGGCCCCGCACACGGATACTGTGCGGGGCCTTCGCCATGTGTAGCCCGGATCCGCTCGGGCTAACCGACGATCCGGTGTGGTCTGCAACACCGACCCGGTTCCGGGGTACTTCTCGGTGACGTCGGTCGGGGGGTGTGGAGACGAGCTCGTGCACGGTCGTGCTGCTCGGACGGCGCGGGTCGCCTGGTTCGCCGGGTATCTGCTGTTGATCACCCTTCCTCTCGTGCTCGCGTGGGTGCTCGCTCGCGACCCTGCGGCCGGGCCGGTCGGCGCCACCGCCACCGACACCGGCCTGCTCGCCTTCTCGCTGGTGGTGGTCTCGCTGGTGCTGATGGCGCGGGTGCCGTCGCTGGTGGCGGCGTTCGGCATCGAGCACGTGCTGCTGATGCATCGCCTCGTCGCGGTGGCCGCGGTGCTGCTGGTGCTGGCGCACCTGGGCCTGGTGATCGACGAGGACCCGCGGGGCTGGTCCATCCTCGACGTGGGGGACACCAGTGCCCCGGCGCGCGCGGCGATCGCGGCCACCGTGGCGATGCTGTGCGCGGTGCTGCTGGCACTGCGGCGACGGCGCCGGCGCCCGCGCTACGAGGCGTGGCGGATGGCGCACCTGTTCCTCGCGGTCGTGGTGGTGGTCGGCGGCTGGCTGCACGTGTGGTGGCTGCACCAGCTCAGCGACCGTCCGGTCTTCGCCGTCTGGTTCGGACTGCTCGGCCTGGTGATGCTCGGGGTCGGGTTCCGCCGTTGGCTGTGGTTGCCGTGGCGTGCGCTGCGCCGGTCGTACGTCGTGGAGCAGGTGGAGCCCGTCGCGGGCGACGCCGTACGCCTCGAACTGCGGGCGCACCGACACGAGGGGCGACGGTTCAAGCCCGGGCAGTTCGCCTGGCTGAAGATCGGCACCTCGCCGTTCGTGTTCGAGGAGCACCCGTTCTCGATCTCCTCGACCGCGCAGACCCCGCACCGCAAGGAGTTCACGATCAAGGCGCTGGGCGACTTCAGCGAGCTGCTGCGCGGGCTGCGGCCGGGGCGGCGGGTGTTCCTCGACGGGCCCTACGGCGGGTTCACCGTGGAGGGGCTGGACGCGTCGCCGGGATTCGTGCTGATCGCCGGCGGGGTCGGGGTGACGCCGATGCTGAGCATCCTGCGGACCCTGGCGGACCGCGGCGACCGGCGGGCGCACCGGTTGCTGCTGGGCGCGCGTACCTGGGACGACCTGATCCTGCGCCACGAGATCGAGGAGCTGTGCGGCCGGCTGGACCTGTCGGTGGTCGACGTACTCGAGGAGCCGCCGGAGGACTGGCTTGGCGAGCGCGGCCGCATCGACGCGACGCTGCTGGACCGCTGCCTGCCGGAGCGGGCGCGGGCGCACGACTACTTCCTGTGCGGGCCGCCGCCGATGGTCGTCGCGGTGAGCCGGCAGCTGCGCTCGCACGGGGTGCCGCTGCGGCGGATCCACACCGAGCGGTTCGAGGTGGTGTGAGCGGCGGCTTTGGGGTGGGGCCCCGGTCAGCCGGGGACGTTGCCGGGGTCGATCTGCTGGGAGAGGTACTGCGGGACGCCCACCAGCGCGATCGCGTCGAGCTGGCTCTCGAACCAGTCGGCGTGCTTCTCCTCGTCGCGGACCATCTCCTCGAACACCGCGGCGGTGCCGTGGTCGCCGAGCTCGTGGCACTCCTGGGCGGAGGCGTTGAACTGGGCGACCGCCTGCTGCTCGCTGTCGAAGGCCAGCCGCAGCATCTCCTCGGCGTGCTCGCCGACGCGGATCGCGTTGAGCCGCTGCACGTTGGGGTGACCGTCGAAGAGAAGGATCCGGTTGATCAGGTCGTCCGCGTCGCGCATCTCGTCGATGGACAGGTCGTAGAACACCTTGCCCAGCCGGGAGAGCCCCCAGTTGTCCAGCATCCGCGCGTGCAGGAAGTAGGTGTTGGTGACGGTCAGCTCGAACGTGAGCGCATCGTTGAGCAGCTCGACGACGCGGGGGCTAACTGGCTGCACGCTGGTCCTCCATGACCTCGACCGGGGCGGGCTGGTGCTCGCAGACCACCTGCTTGACCGAGAAGATACAGGTGCCGCAGTCGGTGGCGGCGCCGGTGCGCCGGCAGACCTCGGACAGGCTGCTGGCCCCGTCACGGACGGCGTTCGCGAGGGCTCCGTCGGAGACGACGCGGCAGTGGCAGACGATCACGGTAGGTAAGGCTAGCCTAAGCCTGGCGGGCTGGCGAGTGGGGCCGGCAAGGGCGCCCCCGGCAGGACTCGAACCTGCGACCAACGGATTAGAAGTCCGACGCTCTATCCAGCTGAGCTACGGGGGCGGGGGATAGGTATTCGCATCGGGAGAACCCTCGGGATAACTCGGTTGTAGTTCGACACGAATCTCTAAGCCGTGCCACAGCCTAGTGGAGGCGGGGTGCGTTCCCACGCCTCGATGAGGCGCCTGAGGTGCGCTGCTCGCGGGGGCCCCCCTCGCAAGTGTCGGGCGCCGGATGTGGGCGCACGCGCTCGGCACGCGTACCGCCGGCCCGTCGGCTCGCCCATGCGGTGTGGACCGGACGTGTCCGGTCAGCCGGTGGGCGGGGTGTCGCGGCTGGTGCTGGGCCACGTCCGCTCGATCTCGGCGTTCAGCTCCGCCCCGAGGAGCACCGCGATGGCGGAGACGTAGAGCCACAGCACGAATGCGATCGGGGTGCCGAGCTGCTGGTACACCGCATTGTCGGAGGCACTCAACGCCAGGTAGGCGCGCAGCCCGGCGGCCGAGGCCATCCACAGCAGCATCGCGAGCGCTGCCCCCGGCAGGTCGCGCAGCCAGGGTGTTCGCCATGGCACCGCCACGTGGTACAGGGTGGTGAGCGCGATCAGCACCACCCCGGCCACCGTCGGCCAGTAGAACCAGCCTGCGGCGTCGAGTACCGCGGCCGCCACCCCGCCCGGAGCCACAAGCCGGACCAGGTGCGGCCCCAGAACCAACATCGGCAGAAGCGCGATCGTGCCAGCCAGCCCGCCGACGGTCAGCCCGAGCGCGAGCAGCCGCCGCTTCCAGCTGGGCCGGGTGACCGTCACGTCGTAGGCGATCACGATCGTGGACAGGTAGCGGTTCAGTGCTCGGGAGCCGGTCCACAGCGACAGCAGCAGCCCGACCCCGACGACGTCGGCGCGCCCATCGGACAGCACGGTGCGGGCAAGGCCCTGGTAGGAGTCGAAGGTGTCGGCGGCAAGGATGGTGCGCGGCAGTTCGAATACGATGCGGTCGAGCTCTGCGGCTCCCGCGGGGCCGAG
>DASSVD010000019.1:0-9695 GCA_035706365.1 Nocardioidaceae bacterium | reverse complement strand
GCCACGGGGCTCGACCGGCCGACGGGGTCGCGACGGGGCTCGACCGGCCGTCGGGGCTCGACCGGCCGACGGGGCCTCGACGGGCTTTGTAGGCTCCTGCCATGAGCAACGCCATGGCGCCGGGGTCGGACCGGCCGCACGATGCGCGGTCGTTGCTCGACGCCGTCGTCGCAATCAGCTCGGACCTGGACCTGCACACCGTGCTCAACCGCATCGTGGTCTCCGCGTGCGAGATCACCTCCGCCCGGTACGGCGCCCTGGGCGTGATCGGCGAGGGTGGCGGGCGACTGGTCGACTTCATCACCTACGGGCTCACCGACGAGGAGCACCGCGCGATCGGTGACCTGCCTCGCGGGCACGGCATCCTCGGGTTGCTGATCGAGCACCCCCAGCCGTTGCGGCTGGGGCGCCTGCAGGAGCATCCGCGCTCCTACGGCTTCCCGCCGCACCATCCGCCGATGGAGCGCTTCCTCGGCGTCCCGGTGCGGATCCGCGGCACGGTGTTCGGCAACCTCTACCTGACCGACAAGGCCGACGGCAGCGACTTCAGTGAGGAGGACGAGCAGCTGGTGGTCGCGCTGGCCACCGCGGCCGGGTTCGTCATCGAGAACGCCCGCGCCTACGCGCAGAGCGAGCGTCGCCGGCTCTGGCTCGAGGCGACCGCACAGGTCTCCGACGCGCTGCAGCCACCGGTGCGCATCGACGACGCGCTGCGCGAGATCGCGATCGGCGCCCGCCGGGTCGCCGACGCCGCGGCGGTGGCCGTCGTGCAGCGCGGGGCCGACGGTCAGCACGTGGTCACCGCGGTGGACGGGCGCCGGGGGACGGTCGTCGACGAACAGGTCAAGGCGCTCGAGGAGCAGATCAGTCGCACCGAGCGCGAGTCGGACCCGGTCATCGTCTCCCAGACACAGGGCCAGACCGTCGTGCTGGTCCCGCTGCGTGCGCACCTGGCCGCCAACGGCGTCCTGCTGGTGTCCCTGGAGCCGGGCGGCCACACCCTGGGCCGGGAGGAGGCCGAGCTGCTGGCCTCCTTCGCCGACCAGGCGTCCTTGGCGCTGGACCGCGCCCAGGCCGTGGCCGACCGCCAGGAGCTGATGCTGATCTCCGACCGGGACCGCATCGCCCGCGACCTGCACGACCTGGTGATCCAGCGGCTCTTCGCCACCGGGCTGCAGCTGCAGGGCGCCCGCCGGATCGCGGTCAGCGACGGCGTCGCCGAGCGCTTGGACCAGGCGGTCGCCGACCTCGACGTCACCATCCGCGACATCCGCTCCACCATCTTCGAGCTGCAGCACGCGCACGAGCTGTCGCTGCGCGCCGACGTGCGCGGCGTGGTGCGGGAGTACATCCCGGTCCTGGGGTTCACCCCGCTGGTGCGCACCAGCGGCCCGCTGGACTCCGCGGTTCCCGAGCAGCTGGGCAAGCAGCTGCTCGCGGTGCTCCGCGAGGCGTTGTCCAACGTGGCCCGACACTCCGAGGCGGACGCCGCGGCGGTCGAGGTCTCCGCCCTCGACGGGCAGCTCGTGCTGCGGGTGACCGACAACGGCGCCGGCCTGCCTGCCGACCGGCAGGAGAGCGGGCTGCGCAACGCCCGTCGCCGCGCCGCCGACCACGGCGGCACGCTGCGGATGCTGTCGGAGGAGCCGCACGGCACCACCCTGGAGTGGACCGCCCCGCTGCCGTCCTGAGCCGTCCTGAGCCGGCGGGGGCTGCGCTCAGCTGCGCGGGGCCACCTCGTCCGGAGTACGCGCCCGCTCGCCGGCCTCGGTCGTGGATCGGCGGTGGATCGGCGCGATCTCTACAGGGCAGCGGGCCTCGCGGATGAGGGTGCGGGCCACCGAGCCCAGCTGCATCCCGAACGCGGCGAGATGGCCGTGACGCCCGATCACCAGCAGGTCGGATCCCTCGCTCGCTCCCACCAGCGCGGGTGCCGGGTGCTGGTGTCGCACGTCGATCTCGACATCGACCTCCGGGTAGGCGACCTGCCAGTCGCGCAGCACCCGCTCCAGCGCGCCGGTCGCCCACTCCCGCCACTCCTCGAGCGCGACCCGCGACACGATGATGTCGTCGTAGGGGTTCTGCAGCTTCCAGGTGTGCAGCACGATCAGGTGGGCCGCCCGAACCGACGCGGCGGCGAAGGCCGCGGCCAGCTCCTCGTGGGCGCGCTCAGGGTCCTCGACGCCGACCACCACGCGGCCCCGCGGCCCCTCGGCGGTCCAGGTGCTCGGTACGCACACGACCGGGCAGGCCGCGTGCGCGGCGACACCGGAGGTGGTGGAGCTGGTCAGCACCCTGCCCAGCACCGACCGGTCGCGATGACCGAGCACCACCAGGGCGGCGTCCTCGCTGGCGTTGACCAGGACGTGCACCCGCTGGCCGCGGCGTACCACCTTCTCCACCTGGCCCTCGAAACCGCTGTCCAGGGCGACGCCGTACGCCTCGTTGAGGATCCGCTCACTGACCTCGTCGAGGGACTCGACACTGACCAGCGGAAGCATCGGCGCCATCGGCACCAGCTCGGGCTCGGCGTGCACCAGCCGCAGCCGCGCACCGGTCCGGGCGGCCTCGGCCACGGCGTAGCGCACCGCACGCAAGGACTGGTCGGTGCCGTCGACACCGACGACGAGGATCGGCTGGTCGTTCATGGTTCCTCCGGGACGGGGGCGAGACGGGTGCTCGGTCGGGGACGTGAGCGGTTCAGGACGGATCGGACGGGACGACGGTGACCGGACAGTCGCTGTAGTGCAGGACGGCGCGCGTGACCGAGCCGAAGCCGAAGCCGCCCAGCCGCGTGTCGGTGTGCCGGCCGAGGATCACCATCTGCGCGTGTTCGGCGGCATCGAGCACCGCCATCGCCGGGTGCTCGGGGCTGTGCACCGTCTGCACGTCCACGTCCCGGAAGCGGTCGCGCCACTCCGCAACGACCCGGTCGGCGGCCTCGTGGGCCTCGATCTCCCACTCGCGCGGGGTGCCGGCCTCGGCCATCACCTCGCCGATCGCGAACGACGGGGCGTGCCAGCCGTGGACCGCGACCAGGGGTACGCCGAGGCGTCGCGCGCGCCGGAACGCCAGCCGGATCGACGGGGCGTCCGAGCGGCCCGGCTCGATGCCCACCACGACCGGCTGTCCGACGTGAACGGCGGGTGCCCACGCGTCGGGGACCACCACCACCGGGACCGGGGACCGCCCGGCCAGCGCGATCGAGGTCGACCCGACCAGCACGCGGGCGAATGCTCCGAGTCCCCGCTTGCCGACCACGAGCATCCGCGCCTGCTTGGCGTGCGCGAGCAGCACGTTGACCGCCGAGCCCAGGGCGGCCTCGGTACGCACCTCCTGGCTGCTCACCGTCTCGCGCACGCGTTCGCGCACCCGGGCAAGAAGCGCCTGGGCATGATCCTCGCCGCGGCGCACCGTGAAGTGGGGGACCGGCAGCGGGTACTCGTCGACGGCGGTCACCAGCGTGATCGCACAGCCGGTCGCCGCGGCCTCGGCCGCCGCCCAGTCGACGGCGGCGCGGTTGTGGTCCGAACCGTCCACGGCCACCACGATCGGGTGACCGGTGCGCACGCGCTCGGGCTCGGGACGCACCTGTTGCTGGGCACTCACCGCGTGGGCCTCCTCGGCTCGGGGCCGGTGGAACGGCCCGTCTTGTGCCGAGGTTGCCGGTCGGGCGTCAGATGCGTGGAGAGTCGTGCGGTCCGCGGATACGGGGCAAAGGTCCCCTTCAGCGCAGCAGCTTGGAGGCGAGCACCGCGGCTTGGGTCCGCCGCTCGAGGCCGAGCTTGGCCAGGATGCTGGAGACGTAGTTCTTCACCGTCTTCTCGGCCAGGAACATCCGCTCGCCGATCTGCCGGTTGGTCAGCCCCTCGGCGATCAACGCGAGGATCTTGCGCTCCTGCTCGGTCAGCGCCGCGAGCTCCTCGTGCGCCTGCGGCCCGTGCCGCACCCGCTCCAGCACGCGGGCGGTCAGCGCCGGGTCGAGCAGGGACTGCCCGGCCGCGACGCGGCGTACCCCGTCGATCAGGTCGGTGCCGGTGATCTGCTTGAGCACGTAGCCGGCCGCGCCGGCCAGGATCGCCGCGAACAGCGCCTCGTCGTCGTCGTAGCTGGTGAGGATCAGCGCCTTGATGCTGGGATCGACCGAGCGCACCTCCCGGCACACGTCGATGCCGCTGCCGTCGGGCAGCCGGCCGTCGAGGACGGCCACGTCCGGGCGCAGCGCGGGGATCCGCGCGATCGCCTCGCTGACCGAGCCCGACTCGCCGACGATCTCGATGTCGCCCTCGCTCTCGAGGAGGTCGTGCAGCCCGCGCCGGACCACCTCGTGGTCGTCGAGCAGGAAGACCCGGATCGTGCGGGTCGGAGGGACCTCGCCGGGCAGCTCACTGCCCGACCCCTGGGCGTCGTTCATGCAGCCAGGCTAGCCAAGCACGACGGTGTCCGGGCCAGGACGCAGCACACCGGCCCGCTCGCGGGTGCGAACGGGCCGGTGCGTTGGTGCTACGACGGTGTGCCGCTGCTAGGAGAAGATGCTGACGCCGCCGGGACCCACCAGGAGCCCGAGGATGATCAGCACGATGCCCCACAGCAGCTGCGAGCGCACGATCGAGACAATGCCCGCGATCACGAGGATGACCGCGATGATCCAGAGAATGAAGTCCATCATCCCTCCTTTGTGTTGCAGGAGTGATTCCCCTGCGGACCGGCACCAAACGTGCGGTCACTCTCATAGTAGGACCGGATCCATCCGATCATCGGACGTCGGCGACCGGATCTAGGCTGCGCGTCGTGTACTCCAGTGAGCAC
Organism: Nocardioidaceae bacterium; assembly: GCA_035706365.1. Classification (GTDB taxonomy): domain Bacteria; phylum Actinomycetota; class Actinomycetes; order Propionibacteriales; family Nocardioidaceae; genus Nocardioides_C. The sequence goes on along the minus strand of DASSVD010000019.1, from coordinate 4,886 downwards.
CCGATCTTCTACGTCACCGCCGACGTCGTGGCCCTGACGGTGCGCCAGGGACAGCTGTGCGTGTTGCTGGTCGAGCGCGGAGGCGAGCCGTTCCGCGGCGCCCTGGCGTTGCCGGGTGGCTTCGTCGAGCCCGACGAGGACCTCCCGGCCGCCGCGATGCGCGAGCTGGAGGAGGAGACCGGGATCCGGGTTCCGCCCGGCCGGGTCGAGCAGCTGGCGACCTTCGGCAACCCGGAGCGGGATCCGCGGCACCGCGTGGTCAGCGTCGCGCACCTGGTGGTGCTGCCGCACGGGCCGGACCCGACCGCCGGCTCGGACGCCGCCGGGGCGCGCTGGTGGCCGGTCCGGTCGGTGGAGGGCCGGGTGCTGGCCTTCGACCACCGGGAGATCCTGGCCCGGGGCGTCGAGCGCACCCGCGCCCGGCTGGAGTACTCCGCGCTGGCCACCGAGTTCGTGGCCGAGGAGTTCACCGTGGCCGAGCTGCGTGCGGTCTACGAGGCGGTGTGGGGCCAGCGGCTGGACCCGGGCAACTTCCACCGCAAGGTGACCCGCACTCCAGGCCTGCTCGCCCGGGTCGGCCGGTCGGTACGCCGCGGCCCCGGGCGACCGGCCGAGCTGTTCTGCTTCGGCGGCTCGACCGTGCTGCACCCGCCACTGACCCGCGAGGCGTTCCGCTGAGTGACGGAGCCCCGACAGCACGAGCCCCCCGCCGAGCGGCCGGGCGGCCTGACTCGGGCGAGGGGCCCGCGGAAGCGGTCGGCTCAGCCGGCCTGCTGGACGGCGATGGTGAACTGCACCCCGCCGTTGTCGTCGACCTGGGCGTCGAGGATCTTGTCGTCGAGGGTGACCGCGGCGGTCTCCTCGAGGAAAACGCGTGCACCCCCGTCCTCCAGGACCTGGTCGCCCGGCTGGGGGGAGTCGCTGGGGATCACGTGCAGGGCGGGCGAGTCGGCGGCGTCCTGGCTGATCCGCAGGCCGCCGTCCGGGCTGTCCCCGGACTGGTCCACGATGCTCTTGACGACGGTGCTGGCGTTCTCGGTGAGGGTGAGCACGAGTGTCACTCCTTCTCGGGTCGCGTTGCGGTCCCGACCCACCCTGCCCGCTGAGTCCGGTCGGCTCAAGGGCGTCCGGACCGCCCGGGCGTGTCGGTGGGCGCCTGGCGAGGCCGCTCCGACTGGATCGGACTGCATCGGGCTGCATCGGGCCGGTGGTCGCGGGTCCCTAGACTCGGCACGTCATGGCTGCTCCCTCCCGCACCTCCTCCGGCCCGTCCGGCCGGCCGGGCCGCCGCTCCCGGACCCGTCGCCCGTCCCGTCGTTCCTCCGGGCGTGCGCCGGGACGCCCCGCGCTCGGTCCGGCCGAGGTGGAGCGTCGCCGCTCGCTCGTCCCCACGATCCGCTACCCCGACGAGCTGCCGGTCAGCCAGCGCCGCGACGACCTGGCCGCGGCGATCCGCGACCACCAGGTCGTCGTCGTGGCCGGCGAGACCGGCTCGGGGAAGACCACCCAGCTGCCCAAGATCTGCCTGGAGCTCGGACGCGGCGTGGCCGGCATGGTCGGGCACACCCAGCCGCGCCGGATCGCCGCGCGCAGCGTCGCCGAACGGATCGCCGAGGAGGTCGGCACCGAGCTCGGCGAGGTGGTCGGCTACCAGGTGCGGTTCACCGACCGGGTGAGCAAGGACACGCTGGTCAAGGTGATGACCGACGGCATCTTGCTGGCCGAGCTGCAGCGCGACCCGATGCTCTCGGCGTACGACACGCTGATCATCGACGAGGCGCACGAGCGGAGCCTCAACATCGACTTCCTGCTCGGCTATCTCAAGCGGCTGCTTCCCAAGCGTCCGGACCTCAAGCTGGTGATCACCTCGGCCACCATCGACCCGGACCGGTTCGCCGCCCACTTCGCCGACCGGGACGGGCGACCCGCCCCGGTCGTGGAGGTGTCCGGGCGGACCTACCCGGTGGAGGTGCGCTACCGACCGCTGGTGGAGGAGACCTACGCCGACACCGAGCTGGGTGCCGAGGGCGAGCTGGTGATCAAGGACCAGACCGAGGCCATCGTCGACGCCGTGCGCGAGCTGGTCGCCGAGGGGCCCGGCGACATCCTGGTCTTCCTGCCCGGCGAGCGCGAGATCCGCGACACCGCCGACGTGCTCTCCCGCCTGGAGCCGGCGCGCGCGGTGGACGGGTTCGACGTGCTGCCGCTGTTCGCCCGGCTGTCCGCCGCCGAGCAGCACAAGGTCTTCGCCGGCCACCACCGACGGCGGGTCGTGCTGGCCACGAACGTCGCCGAGACCTCGCTCACCGTGCCGGGGATCCGCTACGTGGTCGACTCCGGGTTCGCCCGGATCTCGCGCTACTCGGTGCGGACCAAGGTGCAGCGGCTGCCCATCGAGCCGATCAGCCAGGCGTCCGCCAACCAGCGGGCGGGGCGCTGCGGCCGGGTCGAGGCCGGGGTGTGCATCCGCCTCTACTCCGAGGAGGACTTCGCCGCGCGACCGGAGTTCACCGACCCCGAGATCGTCCGCACCAACCTGGCCAGCGTGATCCTGCAGATGACCTCGCTGAATCTCGGCGAGGTCTCCCGCTTCCCCTTCGTGGACCCGCCGGACGCCCGCAACGTCAAGGCCGGCGTGCAGCTGCTGGACGAGCTGGGTGCGCTCAAGGCAGGCGCCCGGCACGAGCTCACCCGGACCGGCCGGCGGCTGGCCACGCTGCCGATCGACCCGCGGTTGGGCCGAATGGTCCTCGAGGCGGACCGGCTCGGGTGCCTGCGCGAGGTGCTGGTGATCGCTGCCGCCCTCACCGTGCAGGACCCGCGCGAGCGGCCGGTGGACAAGCGGGCGCAGGCCGACCAGGCGCACGCCCGGTTCCGCGACGAGCGCTCCGACTTCCTCACCGTGCTGAACCTGTGGCGCTACGTGCGTCGCCAGCAGCAGGAGCTGTCCTCGAGTGCGTTCCGGCGGATGTGCCGAGCGGAGTACCTCAACTACCTGCGCATCCGCGAGTGGCAGGACCTGCAGTCCCAGCTGCGGCAGGTGGTCAAGCAGCTGAAGATGACCGTGCCCCCACCGGCCGATGAGCCGGACGAGGACGCGATCCACCAGGCGCTGCTGTCCGGCCTGCTCTCCCACATCGGCCTGCGCGACCCCGACCGTCGGGACTACCTCGGCGCACGGAACGCCCGCTTCTCGATCTTCCCCGGGTCCGGCCTGTTCAAGAAGCAGCCGCAGCTGGTGATGGCCGCCGAGCTGGTGGAGACCTCCAAGCTGTGGGCGCGCACCAACGCCGCCATCCGGCCCGAGTGGGCCGAGACGCTGGGGCGGCACCTGGTCAAGCGCAGCTATTCCGAGCCGCACTGGTCGAAGAAGCGAGCGGCGGTGATGGCCTACGAGCGCGTCACCCTGTACGGCGTGCCCCTGGTCGCCGACCGGCTGGTCTCCTACGGCTCGGTGGACCCCGCGCTTGCTCGCGAGCTGTTCCTCCGCCACGCCCTGGTGTACGGCGAGTGGAGCACCCGTCACCGGTTCTTCCACGACAACCGGGCCCTGCTCGAGGAGGCCGGCGAGCTCGAGGAGCGGGCACGGCGGCGCGACATCGTGGTCGACGAGCACACGCTGTTCGACTTCTACGACGCCCGGGTCGGCGCCGATGTGGTCTCCGGCGCCCACTTCGACTCCTGGTGGAAGCGGGAGCGACAGAAGCGGCCCGACCTGCTCACCTTCGACCCGGCGATGTTGGTCAACGAGTCCGCGTCCGAGGTGACCGCGCACGACTACCCGGACGAGTGGCGTGAGGGCGACCTCGCCCTGCCGCTGCGCTACCAGTTCGAGCCTGGCGCCGCCGACGACGGGCTGACCGTCGACGTGCCGGTCACCGCCCTCAACCGGGTCGAGCCGGACGCCTTCTCCTGGCAGGTCCCGGGGCTGCGCGAGGAGCTCGTCGTGGCGCTGATCCGGTCGCTGCCCAAGCAGCTGCGGGTCAACTTCGTGCCCGCCCCGAACGTGGCGCGGGAGTTCCTCGCCGCGGCCGTGCCGGGAGAGGAGCCGCTGCTCGACGCGCTGGAGCGGTTCCTGCGCGGACGCAGCGGCGTCGCCGTCCCCCGCGAGGCCTGGGACTGGACGAAGGTTCCCGCTCACCTGCGGCCCACCTTCCGCATTCTCGACGCCGACGGCGTGGAGCTCGGCCGCGGCAAGGACCTCGAGCGGCTCAAGGCACCGCTGCGCCGGCAGCTTGCCGCGGCGATCGACACCGTGGCGGCCTCGTCCGGGCTGAGCGCCACCGGGCAGACCGGCTGGACCTTCGGCACCATCCCGCGCAGCTTCACCCAGGCGCGCGCCGGCCACGAGGTCCGCGGCTTCCCCGCGCTGGTCGACGAGGTGCTCACCACCGCGCGGCGCCCGACGGTCGGCCTGCAGGTGCTCGGCACCGAAGCGGAGCAGGAGGCGATGCACCGGCGTGGGCTGCGCCGCCTGCTGCAGCTGACCGTCCCCTCGCCGGCGCGCGAGGTGGTGGGCAGGCTCGACAACGCGGGCAAGCTGGCGCTGGCCGGGTCGCCGTACCCGTCGGTGGCCGACCTCGTGGAGGACTGCGTGCAGGCCGCGATCGATGCTCTGGTCGATGCGCACGGCGGCCCGGTCTGGGACGAGGCGGCCTTCCACGCGCTTCGTGACAAGGTCGCCTCCGGGCTCGCGGAGCGGACCGCCGAGGTGCTGGCCGACGCGACGCGGGTGCTGGAGGCGTGGCGGGAGACCGACCGGCTGCTCAGCGGCTCCGCGGAGCTGCCGCTGCTGCCTGCGCTGGCCGACATGAAGGCACAGGTGGGCCGGCTGGTGCACCGCGGGTTCGTCGCGGAGGCCGGGGCCGCGCAGCTGCGACAGCTGC
>DASSVD010000018.1:0-3696 GCA_035706365.1 Nocardioidaceae bacterium | reverse complement strand
GAGCGGGTGCAGGGTCCCGCCGGGCACCCAGTTCCACGGCACGAGCAGGCCGGCCAGCACCACCAGCACGATGCCGCTGACCAGCGCCGTGATCATCGCGCCGCGCCGCGCGAGACCGGGCTGCGGGGCGGGCGGCGTACTCACGGCCCCCACTGTGGCACGCGCCCTCATCCGGTCTCCCCCGCCAGCCGGCGCAGGTAGTCGCGCCACTGCGCGGTGAACGTCTCCTGGTCGGTGCCGAGCACCTCGTGCAGCGCCCGCGGCAGCGGCGTGCCGGCGTCGACCACCTCGTAGAGGCGGATCAGCTGCTGCTCACCGTAGGTCTGCGCCAGCAGACGGCAGGCCAGCCAGGCGGCTTCGTACTCCGCGCCGAGCGCGCTGTTGGACGGGTCGAACTCCGCGGCCGATGGCAGGTGCTCGGGCGGCCCCTCGCGACGGACGTCGCCGAGGATCTGGCTGGCGGTCACCGACACCGGCAGGTTCACGTGCGCGAGCGCGACATAGTCGGCGAACCCTTCCAGCAGCCACATCTCCATCGCCGACGTCGCCGCCCCGGTGGCCACGTGGGTTGCCTCGTGACTAAGCACGATCTGCGCGCCGGCGGTGCCCAGGTCGGCGAACACGTCGGGGTTGACGAAGATGTGCGTGGGCGCTTGGGGGTCCGAGGAGCCGTCCACGGTCGAGGTGATCGCCGCGATGCCCTGGTAGGCCTCCGGCGAGGCGCCGAGCAGCTCGTCGAGCTGCTTCTGCGAGCCAGGCACCTCGACCACGAGCGAGCCGTCCCAGTCCGGCAGCACCTGCGCCACGTCGGTGACCGCCTCCTCGGCCAGCGCCGCGTAGGTGTCGGCGTCGGCGGGGTCGGTGGCCATCACCAGTGAGCGCGGGTGACGCTCGACCGCGAGCCGGGTCAGCAGCCACAGCGGTACGCCGTCGCCCGCGCCGGCGGTGTCGACCAGCACCGCCCGGTCGCCGCGGCGGGCGAAGGTGAAGCGCACCTCCAGGTCGTTGGCGCGAGCGTCCACGCCGGCCAGGCGCCAGCTGACCTCCACGTCGGCTGACCAGCGGCGAGCCGAGCGGGCCACGGCGGCGGTGTCCTCGTCGACGTAGCGAAGGTCGAGCTCGCGCATCCGCAGCGCGCGGACGTTGTGGAACAGCGCGTCGACCAGCCGACGCGACCGCGGCGCGTCGTCGGCGGTGAACGCGTGCAGCTGGGCGGCGGACCCGCGGGTGAGCAGGCGGCTCAACCGGTCCAGGGTGTCGGTGGCCAGTGCGGCGCGGGTGCGGGCGTCGGCGGTGTGTCGGGCGGACTCGGGCGGCGTGAACTGGCTGTCGCCGTCGTGAACGAAGGCCAGGTAGCCCGCGACCAGGGCAGCACAGACGACAAGACCGGCCACCCACCTACGTGGATGGCCGGTCCTGGAGGACGTCTCAGCCGGGTCGGACGACACCGGAGACAGGCATCGAGCTCACAGGAGCCACCGCGACGCCGGTGCTCGGGTTCGCGGCGTGCACGATCTGGCCGTTGCCGATGTAGATGCCGACGTGGCTGACCGGGCTGTAGTAGAAGACCAGGTCGCCGGGCTGGATGTCGGACAACGACACCGACGGGCCCGAGCCCATCTGCGCGCTGGAGGAGTGCGGCAGGCTGACGCCGGCCTGCGCCCAGGCCATCATGGTCAGCCCGGAGCAGTCGAAGGCGCTCGGGCCGGCCGCGCCGTACACGTAGGCGTCACCGACCTGCGCCAGCGCGTAGTTGACCGCCGCCGCCGCGCGGCCGGAGACCGGCGCGTTGCTGATCGGAGTGCGCTCGGCGTCGCGGCTGGTGGCCACGGTTCGCTGCTCGGCCTCCTTGGCCGCGGCGGCCTCGGCCTCGAGGTCGCCGAGCAGCTCCTTGGCCTCGGCGGCCTTGGCGTCGATGGTCTGCTTCTCCTCGGCCAGCTTCTTCTTGGCCTCGGTGATCTCGGAGAGCTGGCGCTGCGCCGCCTCCTTGCGCATCTCCAGCTGCTTGGCCTGCGTGGCGAAGTTCGCCATCAGCTGGCTCTGCTGGTCGTTGTACGCCGAGACCGTGGCGATCTGGTCCAGGAACTCACGGGGATTCTCGGAGAGGAACACCTGGGTCGTGGTCGACAGCGCCTGGCCCTGGTACTGCGAGACGATCGCGCCGGCGACCTGCTGGCGGACCTGCTCGACCTTGGCCTGCTGGTCGGCCAGGTCGTGCTGCAGGCTGCGCAGCCGCGCCTGGGTGTCGCCCAGGTCCTCGCGGATGTTGTTGTAGCGCTCCGAGGCCATCTCGGCCTCGTGGTAGAGCCGGTCGACGCGCGCGCGCACGTCGCTGATGCTCGGCTGGTCGGGATCCGCGATGCTGGGGCTGGCGGTCAGCAGGGTGCCGCCGAGGGTGGTGATGCCCAGTGCAGCAATGACTCGGGTGATGCGCTTCCGGCCGTCGATCACGAGCGGCTGGTCTCCTCTTTGTCTGACGCCTACCAGGTGAGCTGACGGGTTCGGGCACAAAGAAAGCCCTACGCGAGAACCCACCGCAGGCGGGCGCACGCGATTCACCCCAGGAAACTGGTTCCCCGGCTCCTGGCCCCGCTTCCCCCCGCGAGACCCGGACTCGACGCGGTGCCCGAGCCGACCCGGTCTGGCCAGCTGGTGCGGGCACCGAGCAGACAGGTTAGTAGTCCGAATCGTTACCGGCAAACCATTCGTCCCCATTGGGACGGCGTGTTGGGGGACTGTCCATAACCGTCCCGCTCCTGGCCGCAACATGCGTAACAAGGATCACACAAACCCCTTCTGTCACAGGCGTTCAGGCCTCGAGCCCCCTGCGGCGGGCGCGGCCGGTCCGGAGGGCTATCCGGTGGCCACGTCCGGTCCAGACACCGGGGTCACCATCCGCAGCGGCGGGACCAGGCCGGAGCCCGCGAGGACCTCGAGCGCGCGCTGCTCGTCGTCGTCGAAGCGCAGCTCGGGTGGCGGCCCGAGCAGCACGGTGACGACGCAGTCGTGGCAGGCGGGCCCGCGCACCGCGCAGGTGTCGCAGTCGATGTGGACGCTCATCTGTCCTCCAAGGGGAAGGTCGGTCACTGCGACGCAGGCTCACACACCGCACCGACAGTCCCGTGTCAGCTGCGAGCGAGCAGCCGGCTCAACGCTCGCGAGGCGATCGCCTTGGCCCCCTCGCGGGTCACGTCCACCACGATCTCCTGGTCGCTGGTGACCACCACCAGCGGACGCCCGCGCGGCTCGGCCGCGACCAGCTCGCGGATCAGGTCGTCGGCGATCACGCCGACCGGGCTGAACAGCACCCGCACCCCGCGCGGCTTGTTCACCACCGGCCGCTCGGCCTTCTCGGCCGCGTCGAAGACCACGGTCACCTCGGCCCCGCTGCGCGCCACCAGCGGTGCGAGCCGGGCGAGCAGCCGGTCGCGCTGTGCCTGCAGCGGCAGCTCGGGCCAGGCGGTCTTGGTCACGTTGTAGCCGTCCACGATCATGTGTACCCGGGGCAGCACCAGCAGCTGGTCGAGCAGCGCCGGGTCGTCGGCGGCCAGCGAACGCTGCCCGCTGGAGCCCTCGGCGCCGTGCTCGGCCACGTCGGCCTCGACCAGGTCGGCCGGGGCGCCCTCGACCGGCGGCAGGGCGAGCTCGCGGCGCAACCCCTGGGCGGTGTCGAGCAGCGTGTCCAGCAGCAGCCGG
>DASSVD010000017.1:0-3586 GCA_035706365.1 Nocardioidaceae bacterium | reverse complement strand
CGAACAGCGCGCGGCGCAGCTCGTCGGCGACCCGGTCCACGGTCGAGGAGTGCTCGAGGCTGAGCCCTGCGAACGGGCTGGCTCTCCCCGGCTCGGCTGCCATGCCTGTGCCTCCCTGACCGTGTCGCCGGCTCCGGCGGGCCGCCGACCGGTGGTCGCGGCGACGCCGTTTCCCGACATTGTCCGACAAGAAGTTGCCAACGCGCACCCCTGGCCGCACAATGGATAGGTCACGTCGGATTGTCCGACAATCCGTCATTCAGTCATTGCCCTTCAGTCGGGCGCGCAGGTCAAGGGAGGCGAGCATGGGCCAGACGCTGCAGTGGGGCCACCGGTACGCGATGGTGGAGCCGAGCCACTTCCGGGTCGAGTACGCGATCAACCCTTACATGGACGTCACCGACCAGCCCTCCCCGCTGCGCACCCGCGAGCAGTGGGACGCCCTGGTCGCCGCGATCCGCGCCGCCGGTGCCGAGGTCGAGGTGATCGAGCAGCGCCCCGACGCCCCCGACATGGTCTACGCGATGAACCTCGGCCTGGTGGTCATCGGCGACCAGGACGGCCAGGACCACCAGGACCACCAGAACCACGTGGTGATGTCGCACATGCGCTTCCCCGAGCGCCGGATGGAGACCGCCACCGCCGACGCGTGGTTCGCCGAGCGTGGCTTCTCCCGCTCCTACGTCGGCCGCGACGGCATCGGCGCCCACCTCGAGGCCGGTGACATCTTCGCCTTCGGAGACGCGCTGGTGGCCGGCTACGGCCCGCGCACCGAGGAGCTTGGCCTCAAGCACCTCGCCGTCGACCTCGGCGTGCGGGTGCGCGGCCTGCGGATCACCCACCCGGGGATGTACCACCTCGACCTGGCCTTCTGCCCGCTCGACGAGACCCGGGCGATGGTCTGCCCCGCGGCCTTCGACGAGGCCTCGGCCGCGGCCGCCCTCGACCTGGTGCCCGAGCCGCTGGTGCTCACCGAGGAGGAGGCGCTCACCTTCTGCGCCAACTCCATCGTGATCGGCCGGACCATCCTCATGCCGACCTGCCCCGACCGGGTCCGCGCGCAGCTGGAGGAGTGGGGCTTCGAGATCGTGCTCCTCGACCTGAGCGAGTTCCACAAGGGCGGCGGGTCGATCCGCTGCCTGACCAACCCGCTCGACGTACGCGTGGGCCGCGACCTTCCGGCCGTGCCCGGCGGCGAGGTCGTGCTGCCGTAGTGGTTCGATGGGGGCGTGAGCACCCCTGAGCCGGTCCGGGTGATCCGGGCCGTGGAGCTGGCCGAGGCCGACCCGACCCCCGGGATGGTGCGTCGGCGCGCCTTCGAGCTGCCGCTGCTGTGGGCCGGGCAGGTCGAGACCGCGCCCGGCGCCGTGTCCGGCTGGCACCACCACGCCACCAACGAGACCAGCCTGTACGTCGTCTCCGGCGTGCTGCGGCTGGAGTTCGAGGGCCACGACGGGTACGTCGACGCGCGCGCCGGGGACTTCATCCACGTGCCGGCCTTCACCGTGCACCGCGAGAGCAACCCCACCGACCAGCCCTCGCTGGCGGTGATCGCCCGCGCCGGCGGCGGGACCGCCACGGTGAACGTGGAGGCTCCTCCGGGCCACTGAGGTCCCGGGCGTCCCGTGCGGGCGCCGGTTGGCGTGAACGGGCTGTCCTGGGTCGCGCGGAAGGACCCGTTGGCGCCGAACGCGGAGGTTGAGGGCAGCCAGTGCCGTATTTGCTCCGGTGGCCCGCCGATCGTGACAAGCGCGGGGCCCGGCCCGCCTGCCCTCGCCGGTTGGCGTGAACGGGCTGTCCCAAGCCGCTTGGGAGGACCCGTTCGCGCCAAACGCGAGGGTCTAGGACTCCCGGGGCTGCTCCGGGTCGTCCGTGCGGCGGGTCGGGCGACCAGACTCGGGCCGCTCCGGCACGATTCGCGACAGCCCGGCGATCGACTCGGCGACCGACTCCGGCGACGGGGAGGCCGCCGCGCGGTTGGTGTCGGCCAGCTCGGCGAGCAGCTCCTGCCGGTGCACCTTGACCTCGCGGGGTGCGTCCACGCCGACCCGCACCACGTCGCCACGGATCTCGAGCACGGTCACGGTGACGTTGTCGCCGATCACGATGCTCTCGCCGACGCGGCGGCTGAGGACCAGCATGCCTACTCCTGTCCGGACGGGGTGCTCGGGAGGCGGGCCTCCGGTGGACCCCCAGTGTGGCGCACCGCGTGCCGCGGGTGAACGGCGGAGTCAGCCGACCGGCGTGGCGACCCTGCCGGAGCGCCCGGCCGGGGCGATCGGCGCGCGCAGCGGCCAGTCGCTGCGGTCGAGCAGCACCTGGGCGGCGCGGTGGGTGCGGTGGTTGACCAGCACCGGGGCCATCAGGTTGGCGGTGGCGTCGTGCAGCGTCGCGCCCAGGGTCAGCACCACCAGCACGAACAGGTCCTCGGCCGAGGTGGCGCCCAGCGCGTCGGCGACCGCGTCGTCGACCTCGGGCGCGTAGTCGTCGAAGAACACCTGCGGGGGTGCCACCACGAAGCGCAGGTCGGGGTTGTCCACCGCCCGCAGGTCGCAGATCACCCCGGACTCGTCGAGCCGCTCCAGGAGGTAGCGGCGTACCTCCGGGAAGCCCGCCATCGGCTGCACCATCTCCAGCACCGGGGTGTCGCCGCTGCGCTGGGTCTGCTCCACTGTTGCCGTCCCGAGGTCGCTCATCGCAGGAAGTCCATCAACGAGGGTTGGAGTACGCGGGCGGTGGCCCCCAGCGACGCCTGGTAGGCGACCTCCTGCATCTGCAGGTCGAGGATCGCCTCGGCGACGTCGATGTTCTCCACGTCCGCGAGTGCCGTCTTGGTGTCGAGCGTGGCGCCGTCGAGGGCGCTCATCGCCGACTCGACGCGAGCGTACCGGGCGCCCACGTCCGCGGCGGCGGTGCGCATCCGCTCCAGCGCGCCGTCGATCTGCTTGATGCTGGTCTGCAGGTCTCCGGCCGGGTCGGACTCGAGAGCCGTGATCGCCTCGTCCAGCACCGCGAACAGGCCGGTGCCGTCGTCGCCGAACGCCTCCGTGCCGCTGGTGCTGATGTCGACCTGCACGCCGTCACCGATCCGCCGGGTCACGTCGGTCTCGTTGCCGAGGAACGTGCCGTCCGCGGCGTAGGCCTGGCCGCTGGTGCCACCGAAGACCGGGCGGCCGAGGTAGGTGGTGTTGGCGGAGTCGAGCAGCCCGTCGCGGATCTGCTTCAGCTCGGTGGCCAACGCCTGCCGCGACTCCGGCGTGGTGCTGCCGGTCGAGGCGCCCTGGAGCACCAGATCGCGGGCCTTGCGGGTGCGGTCGAGCATGTCGGTGAGCGTGGTGTCCACGGTGCCCATCCAGCGTAGGGCGTCCTGCCCGTTGCGTGCGTACTGGTCGTTGGCGGCGAGCCGCTCGCGCAGCTGCATCGCCTGGTTGGTGCCGCTCGGGGAGTCCGAGGGCCGGTTGATCAGCCGTCCGGTCGAGACCCGCTCCTGGGCCTGCGCCATCCGGCCCATCTGGGTCTGCAGCGAGGTGAGGGAGCGGCTGACCAGCAGCTGCTGGGTGATCCGGACGGTCATCGGCCGATCCCG
>DASSVD010000016.1:0-12280 GCA_035706365.1 Nocardioidaceae bacterium | reverse complement strand
GCTGGCCGGCCTCGTCCACCGCGCCCCCGGACGTAGGTAGGTCGCCCCCGGCCGGTGTCACCAGTACGTCATCGGCCGGGGGCGGGACGGCCACCGGCTACGGGGAGGAGCCGGCACGCGTCCGTGGCTGGTCATGTCCGGGGAGGGACTGACAACCACTGCGAAATGTAGCCAGCGCACGGACCTCGCGATGCGGACATGCCGGCGGGTGAGTCATCCGCGCCCGCAGGTCGGGACCAAAGTCCCGAATCAGACAACCGGAATGACCGATTTGGATGAATCTTCAACGTGGACGGCGGTGACGTGCTTCACTCGCTGGTGCGTGGGGACGTAGCGTGCAGGATCCGGGGGGAGCCAAGGGCACGGGGAGGGGAGTCCCGACGCCACGAGGCGGCTCCGGCGCGACGCGCAGGGGTCGCCTCCGTGCTGCCCGTCGCCTCCGTGCTTCCCGCCCTGCCCCGTGCCGCCCGTGCCGCTCGTGCAGCCCGTGCCGTCTCAGCTGCAGTCGCGACAGGTGCCGAAGATGGTCAGGTGCCCGACGTCCGTGGTGAACCCGTGCCGCTCGAGCAGCGCCTCGGTCGTCGCCGCGACCAGCGCCGGCTCCACCTCGGTGATCCGGCCGCAGCCGCGGCACACCAGGTGGACGTGGTCGGGTGTGGCCGTCGAGTGGTACGTCGGCGCCCGGTCACTCAGGTGCGCGTGCCGCACCAGGCCGAGCTCCTCCAGCAGCTCCAGCGCCCGGTAGACCGTGGACTGGTTGACCGCCCCGCACCGCTCCCGCACGTGCGCCAGCACCTCGTCCGGGGTCGCGTGACCGAGCTCCTCGACGGCGTTGAGCACCAGCTCGCGCTGCGGGGTGAGCCGGTAGCCCTTCGCGCGCAGGGTCGCCTGCCAGTCCGCCTCGCGCTCCGCCTGCTCGTGCCCCGACACGCCCCCGAGTCTAGGCGCGGGCCGGCGGGCGCCAACGGGGACGTGGCGCGGTAGGTTCCGCAGGTTTTCCGTCCCGAGAACCTGCCGAACCTACCGTTCGACGAGGCGTGGGTACGTTCGATGCATGAGTGACACCCGGGACGAGGGGTACGCCGCCCGCCTGGCCCGGCCGGCTGCGGGCTGGAAGCGGATGCTCCACGTCCAGGCGCCCTACCTGCGCGACCTGCGCCGCCAGGAGCTCGGCCGCACGCTGGACATCGGCTGCGGCGTCGGCCGCAACCTGCCCGCCCTGGCGCCAGGCTCGGTCGGCATCGACCACAACCCGACCACCGTCGCGATCGCCCGCCGCCGCGGTCACCTGGCGATGACGCCACCGGAATTCGTGCGTACGCCGCTCGCCGCGCCCGCCACCTTCGACGCGCTGCTGCTCGCCCACGTCGTCGAGCACATGTCCCGCGCGGCGGCCGTGGACCTGCTGCGCACCTACCTGCCCTATCTGCGCCCCGGCGGCACGGTCTTCCTGATCTGCCCGCAGGAGCGCGGCTACGCCTCCGACGACAGCCACGTGCGGTTCACCACCGGCAGCGACCTGGAGGAGCTCGCCCGCGAGCTCGGGCTGCGGCCGCACGGGTGGTACAGCTTCCCGCTGCCACGCTGGGCCGGCCGCGCCTTCACCTACAACGAGTTCCGGCTGCGGGCGACCGCAGCACCGGCGGCCGGGCGCCTCACCCCACGGCCATCAGCGAGCTGAGCACCCCTTCCTCCCGGGTCAGCGCGAGCCACGCGTTGGAGCCGGAGAACGCCGCGACCGCGGTGGCGAACACGTGAGTCGCCCGTGCCCTCCAGCCGCGCAGCTGCTCGCGCAGCGGCAACACCTCCCGGCTCGGCACCAGGCGCGGCGGCATCCCGGCCAGCAACGCCAGCAGCTCCTCGGCCTCGGCTTCGTTCTCCTCCCCGGCCAGGCCGGCCGCCTCCAGCGCGGTCAGCCCGAGCGCCCCGGCCTCCTCCAGCTCGCCGGCCGCCAGCAGGTGCCGCACCCGCGCGGGCGCGGGCAGGTCCAGCCGGGCCAGCGCCCGGTGCAGGTGCCGTGCGCGCGCCGGTGGCAGCCAGTCGAGCACCAGCTGCCTGTCGTACGCCGAGGTCAGGGTGACCCCGGCAGCCCCGACCCGGACCACCCCCTGGTCGGCCAGCCGATCGATCCACCCGCGCAGGGGCGGCTCCGGGCCGGCCGCCCTGAGCAGCAGCCCCGCCTCCTCGCCGACGCGGGCGATCTCGGTGACGGTGAGCGGCTCCCCGGCGACGGCCAGCACCGCCACGACCTCCATCGCACCGTCCCCGTCGCGCAGCATCCGAGCCAGGCGCGCGCCCAACGGGGAGGCACCGTCCCGCTGCTCCCAGGGCGCCATCCCCTCCCGGGTCCACACCACCCGGCCGGCCAGCACCCACTCCCGCAGCAGGCGCGCCGCCGCTCCGGCCCAGCCGCCCGTCGCCTTGCGCACCATCGCCAGCAGCCGTGCGCTGGGCGGGTGCTGCAGCACCGCGGCCGCCAGGGCGGCGAGCTGGTCCTCCCGCAGCGCAGGCACCGGCACCAGGTCGAGCCGCGGAGCCCCGGCCCGACGGCGGACCTCGTCCAGCAGCCGCAGGTCCACCCGGTGCACCGGCACCACCAGGGTCGCGCTGTCCGGCAGCGCCCGGCATCGCTCGTGCAGCGCGAGCAGGTCGTCCTCCCCGAGGTCGGCGCGGGCCGTCTCGAGCAGCACGTGAGGGCGGGTGCGGCGTACTCCCGCTTCCTGCTCGGCGCGCTCCATGGGAAGCCCGAGCGCCGCGACCGCCGTGGTCACCGCGGTATCGCGGCCGCTGCCCGGTGGCCCCTGCACGAGCACCAGGTGCGGCTCGTCGCCCGTCCCGGCGAGCACCTCGGTTAGCCGCCGGGTCGCCGATGTCTCCACCGGCGCCGCGGGCGTGGATCCCGCCGGGGCCAGGCCGGTCAGCAGCTGCACGTGCAGTGCCCTGGTCTGCGGGGACGGGTCGACGCCGATCCGGGCGACCAGGTCCGCGCGCAACTCGTCGAAGGCCAGCAGCGCCTGCTCGATCTCCCCCACCCCGGCCAGCGCACGCATCCGCGCCCGCGCCGCCCGCTCGCTGGACGGGTCGTGCCGGCGCGCCCGCTCGGCCAGCTCGGCCGCGTCGCGCATCCAGCCCAGGGCCAGTGCCGCCTCGGCGGCATCGGCCAAGAGCGTGGTGCGCAGCGCCCGCAGCCGGTCCCGCGCGGGGCCACACCACGCCGCAACCTCGCCGTCGGCTTCCACATCCGCGAGATAGAGCGCCTCCGCCTCATGGGCGAGTGCCACGACCCGCGCGTGCTGTGCCTGGTGGCGGGCGTCCTCGGCCTGCTCCGCCCGTCGCTCGTAGGCCACCGTGTCCACCCAGGCGTGGTCGAGAACCAGCCCCGCCGCGCCGCGGCGTACGTGCCGTTCGTCCCCCAGCACCCGGCGGATCTGGTACGCCGCCGTCCGTAGACTCGCCCGGCCGCGTTCGGGGCCGGCCCCGGGCCAGAGCAGCTCCACCAGCATGTCCACCGCCACCGGTTGGCCTGCGTGCAGCGCGAGCACCCGCAGCAGGTCCATCGTCTTGGCCGTGCGCCACTGCCGCTCGGGCACCACCGACCCGTCGGCCCTGCGCACGTGCAGCGGCCCCAGCAGCCGCACCTCCACCGGCTCGGGCACCTGAACCTGCTCCACCCCCGGACCTCCCCACTCGGTCCCGAGACCTCTTGCGCCCGGTTCCCCCGAACCGGGACGCACCGCCCCCACGTGCCGCAGTCCGGCACACCACACTTCTACGACAAAGTCATGCGCGACGCACCCCCACCCCAGCGAAATGAGTCGACCACCCCGTCCGGCGTAGTCCTCCTTTCCAGAACGGCGTAGTCCGCACCTGGCCCGTTCGGGGACCGCGACCACCGGATCGGGCCAGTCGTGCTGGCTCGGTCGTGCCGGATCCGGCCGCGGTTGACGCGCCCGTGACGCGCACCACCGTCGCGTTGACGCTGCCGTGACGACGCGATCCCAGGCTGCGCTGCACCGGATCGGCACAGGGCCGTCCGGACCGCCCACGTCCACGTCTCGGGACCGGTGGACCGAGCTTGGGGAGAGCAGATGATGGATCGACTGCTGCGCGGCGCACTGGTGGGGACCATGTGCGCCGCGCTGAGCGGGGTGACCGTGCTGGGCAGCAGCCCGGCGACGGCGGTGACCGACGAGGACCCGGAGTTCCGGGTGAACAAGGCGGATCTGACGTTCATCTTGAACCAGATCCGCATTTCCGAGCACCACGCCGCCACCGGCGACGACCTGGTCTGCGAGGACCGCGCCGACACGTCGTGGACCTGCGTGCCCGACCCGAAGCTGCCCTACGGGCTGCGCACGGTGGACGGGTCGTTCAACAACCTCTACGAGGGGCGCGAGGAGTACGGCGCAGCCGGCCGCGTCTTCCCGCGCCGGTTGTCCCCGCAGTGGCGTGACGCGGACCCGCTGCCGCCGTTCCTCGCCGGCGCCGGCACCGACCAGGCGCCCGGCGACCCGACGTCCTACACCCAGAAGAACGGGTGGGTCGTCGACCCCGAGCCGCGGATGATCAGCAACCTGATCGTGGACCAGACCGTGGACAACCCGGCCGCGGTCGCCTCGATGACCGAGGTCGGCAAGGGCACGCAGTACGACCACGACAACGACCCTTCGACGGCGGACGTCGCCTACATCCCCGACGTGGCCGTCGACGAGGGCCAGTCGGCGTCGTTCAACTCGTGGTTCACGCTGTTCGGCCAGTTCTTCGACCACGGCCTGGACCTGGTCTCCAAGGGCGGCAACGGCACCGTGGTGGTGCCGCTCCAGCCCGACGACCCGCTCTACGAGGAGGGCGGCCACACCAACTTCCTGGTGCTGACCCGCGCCACGAACAAGCCGGGCCCGGACGGGATCCAGGGCACCGCGGACGACGTCCAGGAGCACACCAACCGGACCACGCCCTACGTCGACCAGAATCAGACCTACACCTCGCACCCGGCACACCAGGTCTTCCTGCGGGCCTACGCCCCGGACGCAGACGCGGGCGGCGTGCCGGTGCCGACCGGCGACCTGCTCAGTGGCGTCGGCGTCGACGGCAGCCACGGACTGGCCACCTGGGCTGACATCAAGCAGCAGTCGCGCGACCTGCTCGGCATCGAGCTCGACGACAACGACGTGCACGCGGTGCCGCTGGTGGCTACTGACCCCTACGGCCGGTTCCTGCCGGGGCCGAACGGTTACCCGCAGCTGGTCGTCGAGGGCTCGCCGAACCAGCTGGTCGAGGGCGACCCGGCCGCTCCGGTCGACGCGTCGATCGCGATGCGGGCGGGCGTCGCCTTCCTCGACGACATCGCGCACAATGCGGTCGCGACGACCGGCACCCCGGACGCCGACGACGTGCCGGGCTCGGTGCACGCCGTGCTGGCCGAGGGAACCTACGACGACGAGCTGCTCGACGCGCACGTGATCACCGGCGACGGGCGCGGCAACGAGAACATCGGCCTCACGTCGGTGCACCACGTCTTCCACTCCGAGCACAACCGTCTGGTCGACCAGATCGATGAGCTGATCTCCACCGACACCGACCAGGACTTCGTCGACGCCTGGCACGACGAGAGCGGCCCGTGGGACTACGGCGAGCGGCTGTTCCAGGCCGCCCGGTTCGTCACCGAGATGGAGTACCAGCACCTGGTCTTCGAGGAGTACGCCCGCAAGATCCAGCCCAGCATCGACCGCGGCCCGCTCAACGAGACCCTCTACCACGAGGACATCGACGCCGCGATCACCGCGGAGTTCGCCCACGTGGTCTACCGGTTCGGCCACTCGATGCTGACCGACACCATCGACCGGAACGGCTTCGGCACCGAGTCGGTGCCCCTGCTGGACGGGTTCCTGAACCCGGTGGAGTTCACCGACGGCGGGCGGCTCACCCACGACCAGGCCGCCGGCGCGATCATCCAGGGGATGACCCGGCAGACCGGCAACGGCATCGACGAGTTCGTGGTGCCGACGCTGCGCAACAACCTGCTCGGCCTGCCGCTGGACCTGGCCACCATCAACATGGTGCGCGGCCGCGACGCCGGCATGCCCACCCTGCAGGCCGCGCGAGCGGCCATGTTCGAGGCCTCGCTGGACTCCGCTCTGGAGCCCTACGACAGCTGGGAGGACTACCGCAGGGCCCTGAAGCACCGCGCCTCGATCGTGAACTTCGTGGCCGCCTACGGCATCCACCCGTCCCTGGAGTCGGCGACCACCGTCGCGGACAAGAGGGCCGCGGCCGAGCTCCTGGTGGCCGACGCGGCGTTCATGAACTCCCCGGCCGCGGAGTCCGGCCTCGACAACGTCGACCTGTGGGTCGGCGGCATGGCCGAGCGCCCGATGGACTTCGGCGGCATGCTCGGCACCACGTTCAACGTGGTGTTCGAGGAGCAGCTGGAGGATCTGCAGAACGGTGACCGGTTCTACTACCTGACCCGCACCCAGGGGATGAACCTGATCCACCAGCTCGAGGGCAACTCCTTCGCCGAGCTGATCCAGCGCAACACCGACGCGGCGAGGCTGCCCGCGGACGCGTTCGCCAGCCAGGACGTCAGCATCGACCTGACCGACCCGGCCACGATCCCGGCCGAGATGACGAAGATGCCCGACGGCACCTGGCGGTACGACGGCGAGGAGCACGTCTCGATCCACGGCACCCCGGACGCAGACGGCATCCGCGGCGCCGACGGCGACGACGCGATCTGGGGCTACGCGTCACCGGACCACCTCGAGGGCGACGTCGGCAACGACCTGCTGCACGGCGGGGCGGGCAACGACGTGCTGACCGACCTGTTCGGCGACGACGTGCTCCACGGCGGCGGCGGCGACGACGCGATCAACTCCGGTCCCGGACTGGACCTGGTCTTCGGCAACAGCGGCAAGGACCTGATCCTGCACGGCCAGGAGGTCACCCAGTCCTTCGCCGGCGACGGGGAGGACTTCCTGCGCGGAGGTCGCGCCGGCGACATCATGACCGGCAACGAGCTGGACGACTGGATGGAGGGCGGCATCGGGGCCGACCTGGTGCAGGGCGACAACGCACTGACCTTCCAGAACGACCCGAACGGCGGCTCCGACGTGCTCTACGGCGGCAGCGGGATGGACGACCACGACGCCGAGGGCGGCAACGACATCATGCTGAACCAGGGCATCGACCGGCACGCCGGCATGCTCGGGTTCGACTGGGTCACGCACAAGGCCGACCCCAACCCGGTCGACTCCGACCTGGACGTCACCATCTTCCAGCCGCCGAACGTCACCTTGATGCGGGCCCGCTTCTTCAACGTCGAGGGCCTGTCCGGGTGGAACGGCAACGACGTGCTGCGGGGCAACAACTCGCTGGGCGACCAGGCCTTCGAGGGTGGTGAAGGGCACGAGCTGACCCAGCGCCACCTGGACGAGGTCACCGGGCTGCGCGACCTGCTCGGTGGAGGCGAGGTGCCGAAGTACGCCACGTCGTTCCTGGCCACCAACCGCTCGAACAACATCATCCTCGGCGGCGAGGGCAGCGACCTGATCCAGGGCCGCGGCGGTGACGACTTCATCGACGGCGACGCCTGGCTCGACGTCTACCTCACCACCGACGACGGGACGCGGGCGGAGAACCTCCACGAGCTCGAGCAGGCGGTCTTCGACGGTCAGCTCAGCCCGGCGCAGATCCACCTCCAGCGCGAGGTGGTCACGCCCGCGGGCCAGGAGGACGTGGTCGACACGGCGTACTACGAGGACGTGCGCGCCAACCACACCATCACCGACAACGGTGACGGCACCTGGCGGGTGGCCCACGTCGACGAGGACGCCGGAGGCCTCTCCTCGGGTGTGGACATCCTGCGCAACATCGAGCGGCTGCAGTTCGCCGACGAGACCATCGACCTGGTCGACCTCGAGAACGGCGCGGCCTTCGGCACCATCGAGCTGTCCACCAGCAGCCCGGTCGAGGACCAGGAGATCAGCCTGACCCCGACGTTCGACGACCCGCAGGGCATCGTCGAGGACACGATCTCCTACACCTGGCAGTACGGCGACGACGAGGGCGAGTGGACCGCATCGGTGAACGGCACCGGCACCACGTTCGTCCCGGGTGACGCCGAGGCCGGCTGGCCGCTGCGGGTGATCGCCACGTTCACCGACGGTGCAGGAACCCAGGAGCAGATCGTCTCCCAGGCCACCCTGCCGGTGGAGAACGTCAACGACGCCCCGACCGGCCCGGTGCTGACCCCGTCGGCGCCGCAGGTCGGTGACACCCTCACCGCCGACGAGCCGGTCGATGCCGACGGCACGCACAACGACGACGGTGAGCTGCTGGTCGACTTCGCCTACCAGTGGCAGTTCGGCAACGACGGCACCTTCACCGACGTGCCGGGGGCGACGGGGAGCACCATCACCGTCACCGACGAGCACGAGGGTCGTCAGCTGCGGGCCGTGGTCACCTACACCGACGTGCACGGCACGGCGGAGCGGGCGGTCTCCGAGCCCACCGCCGTCGTCCCGGAGGTGGTGCCGGCCAGCGCGCCCACCAACCTGACGGTCACCGCCGCCACGAGCAGCTCGGTGCTGCTCAGCTGGGCCGCGCCGGCCAGCGACGGCAACAGTGCCCTGATGGGGTACGGCGTGGAGGTGCTGCGCGCCGGCGAGGTGCTGCGCACCATCGACGGGATCAGCACCGCCGAGCCGCGGGTGGAGGTGTCCGGCCTCGAGCCGGGGACCAGCTACACCTTCCGCGTCTTCGCCGTGACCCTCGCCGGGGCCGGCGAGGCCTCCGACGCCGTGCCGGCCGAGACCACCCAGCCGGGTGGCTCCGGGGAGCCCGGTGGCGGGACCGGTGGTGACACCGGCGGCGGGACCGGTGGCGGGACCGGTGGTGACACCGGCGGCGGGACCGGTGGTGACACCGGCGGCGGAACCGGCGGCGGAACCGGCGGAGACACCGGCGGCGGAACCGGCGGCGGCACCGGCGGCGACGAGACTCCGGCCGACCCGGGGACGCGTCCGAGCCTGGTGCGGCAGGTGCCGGCGGCCGGTAGCGACGAGGCCGCACGCGGTCGCGACGTGCAGCTCCGGTTCGACCAGCCGGTCAGCGTCGAGGACGCGCGGGCGGTACTGCGCCGGCCCGGCAAGAAGCCGGTGGCCGTCACGGTGCGCACCCGTGCCGGAGGACGCACCGTGGTCGTCGACCCACGACGGCGGCTCGCACCGGGAGCGGCGTACGTGATCCGCGTGCGCGGTCTCGCCGACGCCCACGGCAACGCCCTGCCCACGGTGGCCTGGCGCTTCACCACCGTCGACGACAAGGCGCCACGGGTGCGGATGGTCGCACCCCGAGCGGGGGCGGAGCGGATCGCCCGGAGGGCCGACCTGCGGGCCCGGTTCTCCGAGGCGGTCGCCCGGGTGAACGCCCGGTCGGTGCGGGTGCACGTCGTGTCCGACGACGGTGACCGCACGCGGCTGCGGGCGAAGGTGCGCTACACCGCCGACCGCCAGATGGTCCGGATCGACCCGCGGCGCACCCTGCCGCGCGCCACCACGGTGACGGTGACGTTCACCGGCCGGATCCGCGACCTGGCAGGCAACCGACTCGGGCGGGACGGGTGGAGCTTCACGACGAGGAGGTGATCACCCACTGAGCACGGGTGGCCTGGCACCGCTCCCCCGCCGGGCCACCCGTCGCGTCCCGCGAGTGCGCACTCGTTGCCTGGCGAGTGCGCACTCGTGTCGCGCGCGACCTCCGGCGTAGCGGCGGGGTCCTACTGGCGGACGAGTCGCCCCCACAGGTGCGGCTGGAGCTTCTGCCCCACCGCCGCCATGTCGTAGGCCCAGAGCAGGTCGCCCTCGACCATGCCGTACATCCGGTGGCCGCCGGTGTACTCCTTCGCGGTCTGGGTGCGGGCGACCGCGTCGGTGGTCATCTCGATCCGGGGCGTGCCGATCTCGGCGTTGCCGTACCAGATCTCCACGAATCCGGTGTTGTGCGTGAGCAGCCACTCCAGGCTGCCGTCGGCCTTGGGCCGGACGAACCCGGTCTCGATCGCCGCGTCGCGCACCTTCTCGCCCTGCTCGTCGACGATCCAGGCGCGGCTCATGTAGTGGAAGAACGGCCGCCCGTCGTGCGTGAAGATGCATTCCTGGCCGAACTGGAACTTATCGATCGTGGGGTAGTCGCCGTGGCCGTTGCCGCGCCAGGTGCCGAGCAGCCACGCGACCGGCGCGCAGTCGGGGTGCAGGTTGTCCGGAAGCTCGAAAGCCATGTCAGGAGTTGTCGGCCTTGAGCAGCTTGTACAGCACCACCAGGGCGACGAACCCGGTCAGCACCACGACGAGCGCCATCAGCACGATGAGGAAGGCTTCCATGACGGACAAGTCTATCGGCGGCCCGTATCCTGGCCACCTCGGCCCTTGCACGCGGGCCGCATCCCCGCTGTCGACCAAGGGCTTCGATGACCACTCCCACCCCCGCTGAGACTCGGGCTCGCCGACGGCGGGTGATCAAGACGGTGGCGCTGGTCCTGGCCGGCGTGCTGGTCGTCGTCGCGGTGGGCGGCTTCCTCGCCTACCGCCACCTCGAGAACAACATCACCACGATCGACACCCATCGCGGCCTCGGCACCGACCGGCCCGAGCCGGTCGAGCCCGTCGAGGCGGACCGGCCGCCGCTGAACCTGCTGCTGCTCGGCTCCGACACCCGCGAGGGGCAGACCGGGCACATCGGCGGCGAGACCCCCGGGCTCTCCGACACCACGATCCTGCTGCACCTGTCCGCGGACCGGGAGACGGCGTACGGCGTGTCCATCCCCCGCGACTCGATGGTCGAGCGACCGGACTGCCTCACCGACGACGGCGAGACCGTGCCGGGCGGGTTCGGGATGTTCAACGCCGCCTACGCGCTGGGCGGCCCGCTGTGCACCCAGCGCACCGTCGAGCAGCTGACCGGCATCCGGATCGACCACGTGGTGGTCGTCGACTTCAACGGGTTCCGCGCGATGGTCGACGCGCTGGGCGGCGTACCGATCTGCGTGCCCGAGGAGGTCGACGACGACATCGGACACATCCACTTGCCGGCCGGGTCCTACGACGCCGACGGCAACCAGGCGCTGGACTACGTCCGGGTGCGCCACGACCTGTCCGAGAACGGCGACATCGGCCGGATGCGTCGCCAGCAGGCGTTCCTCGCCTCCATGGCGCACAAGGCGATCTCGCTGGGGACGCTGACCAACCCCGTCAAGCTCTACAAGTTCCTCGACGCCGCCACGAAGTCGCTGTCCACCGACGAGGGGCTCAACAGCCTCAAGGAGCTGATCGGCCTGGCCCGGCAGCTGCGCGACATCGGGCTGGAGAACATCCAGTTCCTCACCGTGCCGTTCGAGCCGTACCCGCCCGACCACAACCGGCTGGTCTGGGCGCCCGAGGCGAAGAAGCTGTGGCGCCGCATCGAGCACGACAAGCCGCTGCCGGACAAGCTCGAGAAGACCGTGATCACCGCCGCGGACACCGTCCCGGGCTCCAAGAACGGTCCCGCGACCGACCGGCCCTCACCGACCGGGGCGGCCAGCCCGGGCGACGCGGGCTCGGAGTCGGCCAGCCCGACCCCGGGGGCGTCGGAGAGCCCGTCGGCGCCGAGCACGACCAGCACGACGGACCCGGACGCGGAGGCGGCTGCCGCGGCGCGGCGCGCGAACGGGTTGTGCGCCTGAGCTGAGGGGCGGGGCGCTCGGGTCGGCCGGCGACCTCCGGACGGCAGCGTCAGCGCCGCGCGACCTGCAGCAGCTCGCGCGCCTGGGTCGGGGTCATCGGGGTGCGCTGCGCGAGCTCGCCCAGGGCGGCGGCGCGGCGTACCAGCTGCTCGTTGTGCTCCACCGGCACCCCCTTGGCCAGGGTGAGCACGTCCTCCATGCCGACCCGCAGGTGACCGCCCTTCGACAGCGACGCCAGCGCCACGGCCAGCGTGGAGCGGCCGATGCCGGTGGCCGACCACGAGGTGACCGCGTCGGGCAGTGCGTTGACCCCGGCCACCAGCGCGTCGGCCGTCCCGGGCATGCCGCCGGGGACTCCCATCACGAAGTCGACGTGCACCCGGCCGCCGTAGGGAAGTCCGTACTTGCCCAGCAGCCGGTGCAGCGCCGCCACGTGGCCGAGGTCGAACAGCTCGAACTCCGGCACGACCTGGCGCTCCTGCGAGAGCTGGTAGAGCTCGCAGACGAAGGGCCACGGGTTCGAGAAGACGTCGTCGCCGAAGTTCGTGGTGCCCATGG
>DASSVD010000015.1:0-4947 GCA_035706365.1 Nocardioidaceae bacterium | reverse complement strand
GCTGACCAGGGCGTCCGCGCCGCCGGCGACGGGCTGCGGCGCGGTCAGGTCGAGCCCCACCAGCAAGGTGGCGGGCGAGGTGTCCGAGTGGTGCGTGTGTGTCACGTCGTCCACACTATGTCGCCGGTTCCGATTGCGAGCATCCGAGCGCCCTGCGACCATGGGACATTCCGCACCCTGACGGGTACCGGGTCGTCCTCCCCTGCGCACCGAAAGGACCACCAGTGACCAACGGGTTCCTCGGCGTCCGGCGCGGCACTCCGCGCCGCACCAGGCTGCTGGCCGCGCTCGGCGCGACCGTCGCGGCCGCCGTGGCGACCTCGGGCCTGGTCGCTCCGGTCGAGGCCAGCGCCGCCGTGAGTCCCGGCGCCGCAGCCGCTCCCGGTGCCGAGCGCTGGAGCGGCCGGTCCGGTGCGTTCGACGCCCAGCACCGCTCAGCGGGAGACGACCCGACGACCGCGGTCGGACCGGGGCTGTACGTCGTGGCGCTGACCGCGCGGCCGGCTGCGGCGTACACCGGCGGCGTCGAGGGTCTCTCCGCTACCCGCGCCCACCCGGGCGACACCTTCGACCGCACTGATCCGCGGGTCGGTGCATACCGCCGTCACCTGCTCGAGGGGCAGGACCGGGTCCTCGACAAGGTCGGCAACCCACCGGTGCGCTACCGGTTCACGACCGCGCTCAACGGCTTCGCCGCGGAGCTGACCACCGACCAGGTCAAGCGGCTGCGCCACCTGCACGGCGTGGCACTGGTCGAGCGCAGCACCACCCAGCGCCTCGCCACGCACGACGGCCCGGGAGCAGACGACCCGACTCCCGACGCGCGGTCCGCGCCGGGCCGCACGCGCGGGCTCAGCCGGGCCCGGGCGGCGCGCCCCGCCAATCCCGCGGCGCGCGAGCCCGCCCGTCCCGCCGAGGGCGGCGGGACGGTCGTCGGCGTCATCGACTCCGGCCTGTGGCCGGAGAACCCGAGCTTCGCGGCCCTGCCGAACGCCCCCCGACACCCGCGCGGCTTCCACGGGACCTGCCGCACAGGCGAGCAGTGGAACGCCGGCGACTGCAACAGCAAGGTCGTCGGGGCGCGTTACTTCGTGAAGGGCTTCGGGGCCGACCGCCTCGCCCAGGCCGACTACCTGTCTCCGCGCGACGGTACCGGTCACGGGTCGATGGCCGCCTCCACGGCGGCGGGCAACCGCTCGGTCCGCGTGGAGATCGAGCGCCAGGACTTCGGTTACAGCAGCGGCGCCGCGCCCGCCGCGCGCATCGCCGTCTACAAGGCCTGCTGGACCGCACCCAACCCCGCCGACGACGGCTGCTCCACCGCCGACGTCGTCGCCGCGGTGGACGCCGCGGTCGCCGACGGGGTCGACGTGATCAGCTACGGCGCGGTCGGCCCGTCGCGCCACCACCCTCGCGTCGACGCGGTCGGGCTGTCCTTCCTCAACGCCACGGCCAGCGGCGTCTTCGTCACCGCACCCGCCGGCAACGCCGGACCCGCCCCGGGCAGCGTGGCGCACCCCGCGCCCTGGGTCACCACGGTGGGCGCCAGCACCGACCGGCTCTACCAGGGCGCGGTCGAGCTGGGCGACGCGGAGCACACGCGGCTGGTCGGCGCGATGGTCTCCGACGAGGACGTGCCGTCCACCGGGCTCGTGCTCGCCGCCGACGTCGCCGCACCGGGCGCTGACCCGGGTGACGCCGCGATCTGCCAGATCGGGGCACTCGACGCCAGCCAGGTCCAGGACCACATCGTCGTCTGCGACCGCGGCACCACCGCGCGCGTGGACAAGTCCGTCGCCGTGGCCCGCGCCGGCGGGGCGGGGATGGTGCTGGCCAACGTCACCCCCGACAGCCTCGACGCCGACTTCCACTCCGTCCCGACCGTGCACGTGGACGTGGCCGCCGCCAAGACGATCAAGGCCTACGTCCGCGACGCCGGTGACGCCGCGACCGCCTCCCTCGACGCCTCGGGCGCCGACGACACCGCGACCCCGCAGGTCGCCGAGTTCTCCGCGCGTGGGCCCGCCACCAGCGACCCCGCCGACCCCGCCGGCGCGGTGCTCAAGCCCGACCTGGTCGCCCCGGGGGTCAGCGTGCTGGCCGCGGTCGCACCGGCCTCGGACGACGGCCGGCTGTGGGACCTCGCCTCCGGCACCTCACTGAGCGCACCCCGCATCGCCGGGCTCGCCGCCACGATCCGCGCGGAGCGGCCGCAGTGGACGCCCGCGCAGGTGCGCTCGGCGATGATGACGACCGCGCAGCGCCCCGCCGGGGCGGCCGGCCCGTTCGCCGCCGGTGCTGGAGAGGTCGACCCCACCGCCGTACTCGACCCGGGCCTGGTCCTCGACGTCGAGGCGCAGGACTACCGTGACTACCTCGCCGGCACCGGGTTCACCTACGCCGACGGCACCCCGGTCTCCCGCCACCCCGCGCCGTCCTCCGACCTCAACCTGCCCTCGATCACCCTCGGGGCGCTCACCGGCGAGACCACGGTCATCCGGCGGGTGACGAACCTGTCCGGCCGCACCGAGACCTACACCCCCGACGTCACCGGCCTGTCCGGCCTCGACGTGACCGTCCGCCCGCGCCAGCTCACCCTGTCCTCGGGCGAGTCCACCCGCTTCCGCGTCACCTTCGACGCCGGCCGGGCCGCGCCGGCCACCTACCTCAAGGGCGCGATCACCTGGACCGGCCTGGAGCACCAGCTGCGGCTCCCGGTCGCGGTGCAGCCGGCCCTGGTCGACGTCCCCGACGAGGTCTCGGCCGACCTGGCCGACGGCGCGGTGGCGGTGCGCGGTCGCGCCGGGACCGACGGCGAGGTGGCGCTGACCGCCGAGGGCCTGGTGTCCGCGCTGCCCGCCGGCGTGGCCCTGCAGCCCGGCGGCTTCGACCCCGACGCCCCGGTCGCCGACTCCGACACCTACTCCGCTCCGATCCATGTCGGCGAGGGCACCGCCGTGGTACGGCTGCTGATGGACGGGCACCGCGAGGGCGACGACCTCGACCTGTTCGTCTACCGCGACGGCGGCCTGGTCGCCCGGTCCACCTCGCCACGCGCCGACGAGACGCTCACCCTGGTCGACCCGCCCCCCGGCGACTACACCGTCTACGTGCACGCGGCGTCGGCGGCCAACGGGTCGACCGCCGCGGGCCGGTTCTACAGCTGGCTGCTCAGCGGCGACGACGCCGGCAACGTGACCACCTCTCCCGCCACCGTGCCGACCCGGGCGGGCGGCCGGTTCAGCTACGAGGTGCAGTGGGCCGACCTCGGCCCCTACAAGTGGTTCGGTGCGATCCGGTACGGCGACCGCACCGGCGCCGCGGCCGAGCGCACCTACCTCACGATCGGCTGAGTCCCAGCCGGCGGGCGGACTCCTCCCGCATCTCGATCTTGCGGATCTTGCCCGTGACGGTCATCGGGAACTCGTCGACGACCATCACGTAGCGCGGGATCTTGAAGTGGGCCAGCCTGCCCTGCGCGAAGCGGCGTACCGCGTCGGCGTCGAGGCCGTCCGCGCCGGCGCGCAGTCGCACCCAGGCGCAGAGCTCCTCGCCGTACTTCTCGTCGGGCACCCCGACCACCTGCACGTCCTCGACGTCGGGGTGGGTGTAGAGGAACTCCTCGATCTCGCGCGGGTAGATGTTCTCCCCGCCTCGGATCACCATGTCCTTGATCCGGCCGACGATGTTGCAGTAGCCGTCCTCGCGCATCACCGCCAGGTCGCCGGTGTGCATCCAGCCGTCGGCGTCGATCGCCTCGGCGGTCTTGTCCGGGTCGTCCCAGTAGCCCAACATCACCGAGTAGCCGCGGGTGCAGAACTCACCCGGCTCGCCGCGCGGCACCGTTGCCCCGGTCGCCGGGTCGACGATCTTGACCTCCACGTGCGGGTGGACCGCGCCGATGGTGGCGGTACGCCGCTCCAGGTCGTCGTCGCTGCGTGTCTGGCAGGACACCGGGGAGGTCTCGGTCATCCCGTAGGCGATCGACGCCCCCTCCATGTGCATGTCGCTGATGCAGCGCTTCATCACCTCGACCGGGCAGATGGACCCGGCCATCACCCCGGTGCGCAGGGTGGACAGGTCGTAGTCGGCGAAGTCCGGCGCGTTCTGCATCGCGATGAACATCGTCGGCACGCCGTACACCGCGGTGCAGCGCTCCTCGACGATCGAGCGCAGCGTCGCACCGGCGTCGAACGCCGGGGCCGGGATGACCATGGTCGCGCCGTGTGTGGTGCACCCCAGGTTGGCCATCACCATGCCGAAGCAGTGGTAGAAGGGCACCGGGATGCTGAGCCGGTCCTCCTCGGTGAACCCGATCGTCTCGGTGGTGAAGTAGCCGTTGTTGAGGATGTTGCGGTGCGACAGCGTCGCGCCCTTGGGGTAGCCGGTGGTGCCCGAGGTGTACTGGATGTTGATCGGGTCGTGGTTGTCCAGCGTCGACATCCGCTCCGCCACCGCGTCCCCGGCCACGTCCGCGCCGTCGGCCAGCAGGCCGTCCCAGTCCTCGGTGCCGATGTAGACCACCCGCTCCAGCGCCCGCGCCTCCGGGCGGACCTGGTCGACCATCGCGCGGTAGTCGCTGGTCTTGAACGTGGTCGCGGAGACCAGCAGCCGCACCCCGGACTGGTTCAGCGCATAGGCCAGCTCGTGCGTGCGGTAGGCGGGGTTGACGTTGACCAGGATCGCGCCGACCTTCGCCGTGGCGTACTGGACCAGCGTCCACTCCGCGCAGTTCGGGGACCAGATGCCCACCCGGTCCCCCTTCGCGACGCCCGCCCCGATCAGGCCGCGGGCCAGCGCGTTCACGTCGCGGTCGAGCTCGGCGTAGGTCCACCGCCGCCCGGAGGCGCACTCCACCAGCGCTTCCCGGTCCGCCTGATCCCGGGCGACCCGCTCGAAGTTGGCGCCGATGGTCTCCTCGAGCAGCGCAGGACTGCTCTCACCCTT
>DASSVD010000014.1:0-21221 GCA_035706365.1 Nocardioidaceae bacterium | reverse complement strand
CATCGCCCTGCCGCTGGCGAAGTTCTGGGTGTGCAAGCGCACGCCGATGCACGTGGCCGAGGCTCTGGAGTGCCTGGGCGGCAACGGCTACGTCGAGGAGTCGGGCATGCCGCTGCTCTACCGCGAGGCGCCGCTGAACTCCGTGTGGGAGGGATCGGGCAACGTCAACGCGCTCGACGTGCTGCGCGCGCTGTCGCGCGAGCCCGAGGTCCTGGAGGCCTGGATCACCGAGGTCGGTCGCGCACGCGGCGAGGACCCCCGGCTCGACCGCGCGATCGACGCCGTCCTGGAGATGCTCGCGGACACCTCCGCACTCGAGGTCGGCGCCCGTCGCCTCGCCGGCTTGATGGCGACGTGCCTGCAGGCGGCGCTGCTCGTGCAGCACGCACCGCCGGCCGTCGCCGACTCCTTCTGCGCCGGGCGGTTCTCCGACTCCCCCGCGGTCTTCGGCACGCTGCCGCGTGGCCTGGACCTCCGGGCGATCCTGGAGCGCGCCACGCCCACAGTGGGGTAGGTGGCGCTGAGGCCCGGGCCTGTCGATTCGGGACCTTGTCCCCCGCCCGAGAAGGCGCCGATCGTCCCCCGAAATGCCCCACGGGACTCATGGAGGCGCCCCGCGACGGCTCCTAGGGTGAGAGCCGCGGAGGGGAAAGGCAGGCCGCCGTGGCTCGGTCGCAGCAGGCGCACAGTGGAGCGCTGGTGGCCGACCCTCCCCAGGACGCCCGGTACGTCGTACCGCAGCTGCCGTCCTGGTACGCACCCCGACCGCGGCTGGTGCGCCGGCTCGAGTCCGAGCGCGCTCCCCTGGTGCTGGTCAGCGGTCCGGCCGGGGCCGGCAAGACGTCGCTGGTCATCGAGTGGCTGCGTCGCGGAGCCGACCGGGTCGCCTGGATCACCCTCGACGAGGACGCCGACGTCTGGGACGACCTGCCCGGGTGCCTCGCCCGCCAGGACGTGCCACTGACCCTGGTGCTCGACAACTACGAGTCGGCCTCCGTCCAGGACAGCCGACGCCTGGCTGGTCTGCTGCGGATGGACTCCGCGCGGCTGCGCGTCGTACTGCTCACCCGTGTCGATCCGGCGCTGCCGCTCTACCGCTACCGGCTCGAGGGGACCATGCTCGAGGTCCGCGGCGCAGACCTGGCGTTCACCGATGCCGAGGCGCAGCATCTCGTGCGGGGCTCGGGCGCCGACCTGGACGCCGAGGCGGTGCACCGACTGAACGCACGGCTGCGGGGTTGGGCCGCGGGGCTGCGCTTGGCTGCGCGCGCGCTGGCCGGAAGCGATCGTCCGAGCGCGGAGGTGGACCGGGTGGTGGCCCCGAGCGGTGACGTCGGGGCCTACCTGCTCGGCGAGGTGCTCGAGGCCCAGAAGCCCGAGGTGCGCTCCATGCTGCTGCGCACGAGCGTGCCGGACGTCCTCTACCCCGACCTCGCCGACGCGCTCGTGGACGGCCCGGACCGCAGCACCGTGGACACGCTGACCGAGCTCAACGCGTTCGTGGAGCCGCTGGCCGGGGAGCTGGGCTGCTTCGGCTACTACCCGTTCTTCCGGGACCTGTTGCGCGCCCAGCTGCACTACGAACGCCCCGACCTGGTCCCGGCACTGCACCGCACGGTGGCCGACTGGAGCGTGCGCCGGGGACTCGTCGGCGACGCCTTGAAGCATCTGGTCGCGATCGACGCGTGGGGCGAGGCCGCAGACCTGCTGGACGACGCCGCACGCGCGGCGCGGGCTCCGCACGACCGCCCGGAAGCCACCGACCTGATGGAGCAGCTGACCAGCCGTGAGCTGGAGGTGCTCGGCCACCTCGCCGACCTGCTGTCGACCGACGAGATCGCGCAGGCGATGTTCGTCTCGAAGAACACCGTGCGCACCCATATCCGCCACATCCTGCGCAAGCTGGGGGTTCAGCGCCGCAACCTGGCGGTACGCCGCGCCCGCGCGCTGGGACTGCTGGCACGGTGACCGGGCCCCGTCACGCGTTCACCATCCCCGGACGATGCGCGCCCGCGACCGCGGGTCTGTCATGGAGTCGGGGCCCGCACGACGGAGGCAGCATGGACGCACGCCACTACGAGGTACGCCTCGCCGGCTTCGTCTCCACCGACGACTTGGAGCGTGAGTTGGGCGACCTCGATGCCGCCGTGCACGAGGTGCACACCGTGCTGACCGGACTTTTCGCCGATCAGGCCGCGCTGCACGGACTGCTGCACCGGCTGCGCGGTTACGGCCTCGACGTGGTCGAGGTACGCCGCCTCGTCGACGTCGACCCGTTACGCGCGGGCCGGCAGGCGCCCGCGGACGACCGGCCTCTCCCGCCCGGAGAGCCGTCGTGAACGACCGCACCTGGCCGGCCCGGTACGAGGTGACGATCTCCGGCGGACTGGGTCCGGTCCTGCGCTCCGCACTGCGTCCCTACGCTGCCGCGTCGCCTTCTCGAGCCTCCACGCTCGTGCGCGTGCGCGCGTCCCGGACCGGCGACCTGGCGGCCCTGCTGGATGCGCTGGACCGCGCCGGCGTGGAGGTGGACCGCCTCTCGACGAGCGTGAAACCACCACCAACGACGAAGCGAGGACGGTCATGACGCAGACCCCACAGGTTCGCCCACAGGTCGACCACCGCTCCACCCGGGCGGCGAGCGCGCCCCCGGCGCGGTCCACGACCCCGACAGCCGGTGCCCGCGGCACGTCGTCCTGGGTCGGCTGGATCGCCTTCGCCTCGCTGCTGATGCTGGGGGTCGGGCTGATGCACGTGGTGCAGGGCCTGGTCGCGCTCTTCGACCGGAGCTACTTCGTGGTGCCCAGCCGGAGCGTCGTACTCGATCTGGGCTACACCACCTGGGGCTGGCTGCACCTGCTCGCCGGTCTGGTGGTCGCCGCAGCCGGCGTCTGCGTCCTGGCCGGGACGGTGTGGGCCCGGGCCGTCGGGACGGTCGTGGCGATGCTCAGCGCCGTGGGCAGCCTGCTCTTCGTCGCCGCCCACCCGGCGTGGTCGGTGCTCATCATCGCCGTGGACGTGGTGGTGATCCTGGCGCTGACCGTGCACGGCTCGGAGATCAAGGCCGGGTCGTGACGGCCCGCGGCCGCCAGTCGTAGACCACCCGGGTGCGGAGCACGAGGTCCTGCAGCGACCGGTTCTCCGGGCTGACCGCACACCACAGCAGGCCGACCGGCACCGCCGCGCATGCCAGCGCACGGACCAGGGACCGGACCACGCCCAGCCGGCCGCCGCGCGCCTCGACCACCCGCAGGCCCATCACGTGGTCGCCGTAGCTGCGGCCGGTCGCCGCCCAGCTCGCGCCGAGATAGACCATGAGTACGACGAACCCGCTGGTCACGGTGAACCACCACGACGGGTCCGGCGGGCGGAAGCTCAGCGGCGCGATGACCAGCCGAACGCCGGCGACGACCGCGTAGCCCAGCACCAGCACCCCCAGCACGACCAGGGCGTCGATGCCCGCCGCGACCGAGCGGGTCGCTACGCCGGCCGACTGCCCCTGGTAGGGCCGGGCCTCCCGCGGCAACGAGGGCACTCCCTCCGTGGCCACCGCGGGCCTCAGCCGCTCGGCGCGCCCTGGGCCGGCAGCCCGCGCGCTGGTGGCTCGGCCCGCCGGGAGCGCAGCCGGCTGCGCAGGCGGCTGATCGCCTCGTCGGCCGCGATCCCCTGCATCCGAGCCCCTCGCACGGTCTCGGAGGCCACCGACCCGGTCGAGGAGCGGATGATCTCGGGGAGGTCGACGGCCTCCATCACGTCGGCCGTCAGCGCGGCCAGGTCCAGCCGGTCCAGCACCGCCTGCAGCACGACGTCGAGGTCGAGCCGCTCGAGCACCACGGTGGTCAGGTCGACCCGGTCCAGCACCGCGTCGACGTCCACCCGCTGCACGACCTCGTCGACGTCGACGCGTGCCACGATCGCGTCCACGTCGACGCGAGCCAGCACGGCCTCCAGGTCCACGCGGCGTACGACGGCGTCCACGTCCGCCCGGCCGACGACGGCGTCGATGTCCAGGCGCATCGCGGCGGCGTCCAGATCGACCGCAGCGACCACCCTGTCCAGGTCGACGTACCGGGTGACCAGCGTCGTCAGCGCGAGGCGACGTACCACCTGCTCGACCAGCAGCGGCACGACCCGGTCCAGCACGGCGGCGACGACGCTCCGGCCGGTCGGCCACAGCAGCCGCACCGTCCGACGGGTCAGCACGACCGGGACGCGGGTCAGCCTCGACGCCGTGCCCACCACGACCGGCCCAGCCCGCACTCTCCCGACAGCGACGGCCATGCTCCGAGCGTGCTCCTCCCCCGGTCCGGCCGCATCGCCCGCGGCGGATGAGCCGCGCCGTGCCGAAGGAGGCTGAGGCGCCGCCCGATCATCCGCCCCGTCATCCGCCCCGATCATCCGCTCGGGGTGAGGCCGGCACCGCCGGTGGGACTGCACAGTGGAGGCAGGCGTCTGCTCAACCGTCGGGAGTGACCATGACCATCACCGGACAGGACGTGCACGGACCGATCGACTTCGTGCTCATCGAGTTCCCGCAGGACCGCCTCACCGGACAGGCCAGCCAGGCGCTGGCGGACCTGGTCGAGAGCGGCACCATCCGGCTCTACGACGTGATGGTCATCAGCAAGGACACCGACGGCAGCGTCGAGGCACTGGAGCTCACCGACCCCGGTGGCGTCGACGGGTTCACCTACTTCGCGGGCGCGCGCTCCGGGCTGCTCGGCAACGACGACCTCGACCAGGCGGCCTCGGCGATGGAGCCGGGCACCGTGGCGGCGCTCATCGTCTTCGAGAACACCTGGGCCGTGCCGTTCGTGGCCGCCGCCCGCAACAGCGGTGGCGAAGTGATCGCGAGCGCCCGCATCCCCGCCACCGACGTGATGGCCGCCCTCGAGGCCCTCGAACCGTCCGCCTGAGAAGGAGAGCACGATGCCAGGACTGCTTCGCGGAGTCGCCCGGACCGCCGTGGTCGCCGGGACCGCCAGCGCCGTCAACGGACGGGTACAGCGCCGCCAGGCCGAGCGGTTCGCCGAGCGCGACGCGCAGATCGCCGCCCAGCAGCAGCAGGCCTACCTTGCCCAGGCGGCTGCCGCGGCACCACCGGCGCCCGCACCAGCCGCAGCGCCGGCGTCGACCGGCGGCTCGACCGACGTCATCGAGCAGCTTCGCGCCCTGGCCGAGCTGAAGGACCAGGGCGTGCTGACCGAGGCCGAGTTCGCCGCCCAGAAGGCCAAGCTGCTCGGCTCCTGACGGGCTGGAACCCGCACGATCGCCGGGCACGGACCGCCGTGTCACGTTCGGCACCTCCGCATGCCGCCGGAGGTGCCGCACGTGCCAAGCGGCCGGTCAGCCGGCGTTGAGGTCGAGGCCGGGGTAGAGCGGGTGGTTGTCGAGGAGCTCGGCGGAGGCGGCCTTGGTCCGCTCGGCCACGCCGTCGGCCAGCGAGTAGCTCGCCTTGGACGGGGTGCCCGCCTTCGTCGTGCCCGGCTCGGTGTTGCGCAGCACGTCGACCACCAGCTCCGCGACCCGGTCGAACTCGTCGCGGCCGAACCCGCGGGAGGTCAGCGCCGGCGTACCGAACCGGATGCCGGAGGTGTACCACGCGCCGTTCGGGTCGGCGGGCACGGAGTTGCGGTTGGTCACCACGCCCGCGTCGAGCAGCGCGGCCTCGGCCTGCCGCCCGGTCAGCCCGAACGACGAGACGTCGAGCAGCACGATGTGGTTGTCGGTGCCGCCGGTGACCAGCGTCGCGCCCCGCTTCAGGAACCCCTCGGCCAGCGACTTGGCGTTGTCGGCGATGTTCTGGGCGTAGGTGGCGAACGAGGGCTGCCTCGCCTCCGCGAGCGCGACCGCCTTGGCGGCCATCACGTGCGACAGCGGCCCACCCAGCACCATCGGGCAGCCGCGGTCGACGGACGCGGCGTACTCCTCCTGCGCCAGCACCAGGCCTCCGCGCGGACCGCGCAGCGACTTGTGCGTGGTCGTGGTGGTGAGGTGCGCGAAGGGAACCGGGTTCTCGTCGCCGGTGAAGACCTTGCCGGCAACGAGCCCCGCGAAGTGGGCCATGTCGACCATCAACGTCGCCCCGACCTCGTCGGCGATCTCCCGCATCGTGGCGAAGTTCACCCGGCGCGGGTAGGCGGAGTAGCCGGCGATCAGCACCAGCGGCTTGAACTCGCGGGCCGCCTCAGCGACCTTGTCGTAGTCGAGCAGCCCGGTCTCGGGGTCGGTGCCGTAGGAGCGCTGGTGGAACATCTTGCCGGAGATGTTCGGGCGGAAGCCGTGGGTGAGGTGCCCGCCGGCGTCCAGCGACATCCCGAGCATCCGCTGGTTGCCGAACTCGTGGCGCAACGTCTCCCAGTCGGCCTCGGAGAGCTCGTTGACGTTCTTCGCGCCGAACTTCTCCAGCGCCGGCGACTCGACCCGGTGGGCCAGGATCGACCAGAACGCGACCAGGTTGGCGTCGATGCCCGAGTGCGGCTGGGCGTAGGCGTACGGCGCGCCGAACAGCTCGCGCGCGTGCTCGGCTGCCAGCGACTCGACGGTGTCCACGTTCTGGCAGCCGGCGTAGAAGCGGTGCCCGATGGTGCCCTCGGCGTACTTGTCGGAGAGCCAGGTCCCCATGGTGAGCAGCACGGCCGGCGAGGCGTAGTTCTCCGAGGCGATCAGCTTCAGCGAGCCACGCTGGTCTGCCAGCTCCTGGCGTGTGGCTTCGGCCACACGCGGCTCGACCGCGGCGATCACCTCCAGCGCCGCGTTGTAGGCCGTGGACGCCTGCGCGGAGAGGCTCTCCCCGCCTGAGACGTAGGTCTGTGCCGTGCTCGCGTCGGTCATGGCGCCAGACTAGTGACGCCTCCCCGGTACGCCGCTACCGGCAGCGTGCGTTCCATATTTTGGACACTCGTCTCACATCACAAGATGTGCATTTGTGGGAAGGGTGTCCGAGCCGTGAGACTTCCGTCCATGACTGCTGCAACGACGACCCACCTCGTGGTCCGCCGCCACGTGGACCTCGGTCGCACGCGCAGCATGATGTGTTGGCCCGACTGACGACGTGCCGCCGCGCCGCGGCACACCGCCCCCGCTCCTGACGAGACCGGCTCTTGACCAGACCGGGGCGCGCGTTCGCCGGGCCTTCTCCGACAACGGTGTCGGGCCTTCCCTCCGCGACTCGTGCGTCTCCCAACCCGAGGAAACGCTGCTTCATGACTTCGAACCCCGGCCCCGCCTCCTCCGCCAAGCCTGCCGCCAAGCCTGCTCTCACCGCCCCCGCCCCGCGTGGCCCCGGCCGCGGCGGCCGTCCGCGCCCCAGGCGCGGCGAGGGCCAGTGGGCGCTGGGCTACCGCGAGCCGCTGAACTCCAACGAGCAGTCCAAGAAGGACGACAACCCGCTCAACGTGCGGGCACGCATCGAGAGCATCTACGCCCACCGGGGCTTCGACTCCATCGACGGCTCGGACCTGCGCGGCCGGTTCCGCTGGTGGGGCCTCTACACCCAGCGCAAGCCCGGCCTGGACGGCGGGAAGACCGGCGCATTGGCCCCCGAAGAGCTCGACGACCGCTACTTCATGCTGCGGGTGCGCAGCGACGGCGCGCTGCTGGGAGCCGACCAGCTTCGCGTGCTCGGCGGAATCTCCACCGAGTTCGCGCGCGACACCGCCGACATCACCGACCGGCAGAACCTGCAGTACCACTGGATCCGGATCGAGGACGTTCCGACGATCTGGCAGCGCCTCGAGGCCGTCGGCCTGGAGACGCAGGAGGCCTGCGGCGACTCACCGCGCGGATTCCTCGGCTCGCCGGTCGCCGGCGTGGCCGCGGACGAGATCGTCGACGGCACGCCGGCGCTCGCCGAGATCAAGCGCCGCTACATCGGCGACCCGACGTATGCCAATCTCCCCCGCAAGTTCAAGACCTCGGTCAGCGGCCACCCCACCTTCGACGCCGCCCCCGAGATCAACGACGTCTCCTTCGTCGGCACCGTGCACCCCGAGCACGGCCCGGGCTTCGACCTGTGGGTCGGCGGCGGCCTGTCCACCAACCCGATGCTCGCCCAGAAGCTCGGCGTGTGGATCCCGCTCGAGCAGGTGGCCGACGCCTGGGAGGCCGTGGTCTCGGTGTTCCGCGACTACGGCTACCGGCGGCTGCGCTCGCGGGCTCGGCTGAAGTTCCTGGTCGCCGACTGGGGTGCTGAGAAGTTCCGGGACGTGCTCGAGTCCGAGTACCTGCACCGTCGCCTGGTCGACTGCCCCTCCCCCACAGCACCGACCGGCAACGGCGACCACATCGGCGTCCACGAGCAGAAGGACGGCCGCTGCTACGTCGGTGCTGCCCCGACCGTCGGCCGCGTCTCCGGGCGGATGCTGACCCGGCTCGGCGACCTCGTCGAGCAGTACGGCGCCGCCGGGGTGCGGCTGACCGCGTACCAGAAGCTGGTCGTCCTGGGCGTCGAGCCGGACCGCGTCGACGCGCTGGTCGACGACCTGGACCGGATCGGGCTGTCCGCACGCCCCTCGCACTGGCGCCGCTCCACGATGGCCTGCACCGGCATCGAGTTCTGCAAGCTGGCCATCGTCGACACGAAGCAGCGCGCGGCCGACCTGATCGACACACTCGAGCGCCGGTTCCCCGACCTGGACACGCCGATCACCGTCAACGTCAACGGCTGCCCCAACGCCTGCGCGCGCACCCAGGTCGCCGACATCGGCCTCAAGGGCCAGC
The DNA here is from genome assembly GCA_035706365.1 of Nocardioidaceae bacterium. GTDB lineage: Bacteria > Actinomycetota > Actinomycetes > Propionibacteriales > Nocardioidaceae > Nocardioides_C. Next base: position 12,500 of record DASSVD010000014.1, on the reverse strand, counting down.
TCGTCCTCGACGAGGACGGCCGTCAGGTCGAGGGCTTCCAGGTGCACCTGGGCGGCGGGCTCGGGCTCGACCCGGCCTTCGGCAAGAAGCTCCGCGCCCACAAGGTCACCAGCGCCGGCCTCGACGACTACGTGATCGCCGTGGTCGACGCGTACCTCGCCGAGCGTCAGGACGGGGAACCGTTCGCGACCTGGGTCGCCCGCGCCGACGACACCGTGCTGCGCGGCGAGAAGGCACTGGAGGCACCCCGTGTCTGACCGAGCCGTGCCGTTCCACTGCCCCTACTGCGGGGACGAGGACCTGCGCCCCCACGAGGCCACCGACGGGACCTCGCCGCACGGCGCCTGGGAGTGCCGCTCCTGCCTGCGCGCGTTCAGCCTGCGCATGCTGGGGGTCCTGGCCCGGCCCGGCAGCGTCACCCCCGCGCCTGCCGACCGCGCCATCCCCGATCCCGACGGGGAGGCCGCCCGATGAGCGTCACCACGACGGCCGCCCGCAACTTCAAGGGCGCCGCCACCGACGGCCGCTCGGTCGAGGAGCTCAAGGAGCTGGTCTCCCACGCCGGCGCCGAGCTGGAGCTCGCCCCGGCCGAGGTGATCATCGAGTGGGCCGTGGCCACCTTCGGCGACCGGTTCTGCGTCACCTCCTCGATGGCCGACGCCGTGCTGGTCGACCTGGCCGGCAAGGTCGCACCGGGCCTCGACGTGGTGTTCCTGGACACCGGCTACCACTTCGCCGAGACGATCGGAACCCGCGACGCGGTCGCGGCGACGCAGCCGGTGAACCTGGTCACCGTCGCCCCGGAGCAGTCCGTGGCCGAGCAGGACGCGGCGTACGGCAAGGACCTGTTCGCCCGCGACCCGGACCTGTGCTGCGCGCTGCGCAAGGTCCGCCCGCTCAGCGACGCCCTGTCCGGCTACGACGCCTGGGCCACCGGGCTGCGCCGCGCCGAGACCCACAACCGGGTGATCGCGCCGGTGATCGGCTGGGACGAGGGCAAGGGGAAGGTCAAGGTCTCCCCGCTGGCCCGGTGGAGCGACGAGCAGGTCCAGCGCTACGTCGAGGAGAACGGCGTGCTGATCAACCCGCTGCAGTACGACGGGTACCCCTCGATCGGCTGCTGGCCCTGCACGCGCCGCGTCGCCCCCGGCGAGGACCCGCGCAGCGGGCGCTGGGCCGGGACCGCCAAGACCGAGTGCGGGATCCACGCATGACCCGCACACCCGCCGCCGCACCATGCCCACTCCACAGCCCACTCCACAGCCCATCCCACACCAAGTCCCGCACCGACGACGTCGTCGGCCGCAAGCGCACCGAGAAGAAGGGAGGCCGTCGACCATGACCGCTCCAGCACTGGTGGCCCTCGCCCACGGCAGCCGTGACCCCCGCTCCGCAGAGACCATCACCGCCCTGGTGGACACGGTGCGCGAGATGCGCCCCGACCTGCGGATCGAGCCGGCGTTCCTCGAGCTGGCCAAGCCGTCGTTCCCGACGGTGGTCAAGAAGCTCGTTCGCGCCGGCTACGACGAGATCGTGGTGGTCCCGCTGCTGCTCACCGAGGCCTACCACGCCAAGGTGGACGTGCCCACGGTGATCAGCGAGGCGATGGAGGCCCACGAGGGGCTCAAGATCCGCGCGAGCGACATCCTCGGCCTGGAGACCGTGTTCCTCGACGTGCTCGACCGCCGGATGCGCGCCGCGCTGAAGGAGAACCGGGTGCGCGAGCTCGACGCTCTGGTCCTCGCCGCCGCCGGCTCGTCGGACGCCCTGGCCAACCAGGCCGTCGCCCGGCTGGCCCGGTTGTGGGGCACCAAGCACCGCTTGCCCACGGTCGCGGCGTACGCCTCGGCCGCTCCCCCGGCCACGGGCGAGGCCGTGCGCGCCTTCCGCGCCGAGGGACGGCGCCACGTGGCGGTCGGCTCGCTGTTCCTGGCGCCGGGTCGGCTCCCGGACCGGGCGGCCGAGCTCGCGCTCGAGGCCGGCGCCGTGGCGGTCTCCGCACCGCTGGGCGCCGACGCCGAGGTCGCCCGCACGATCCTGGCCCGCTACGCGGTGGGCGCCGTGGAGCTCGTCCCGGTCTGAGCAGCCCCCATCGGCCCGGTCGGCGGTCACCGACGGCGTGACCGCCGGCCGGGCTGGGTAGGCTCTGCGGCATGAGCCAGCACTTTGATCTCGTCGTCCTCGGCGCCGGACCCGGTGGGTACGTCGCCGCCATCCGCGCCTCACAGCTCGGCCTGAAGGTCGCCGTCGTCGAGGAGAAGTACTGGGGCGGCGTGTGCCTCAACGTGGGCTGCATCCCGTCGAAGGCGCTGCTGCGCAACGCCGAGCTCTCGCACATCCTGACCCACGAGAAGGACAAGTTCGGGATCACCGGCGACGCGTCGATGGAGTTCAAGCCGACGCACGCCCGCAGCCGCGAGGTGTCGGACTCCATCGTCAAGGGCGTCCACTTCCTGATGAAGAAGAACAAGGTCACCGAGATCCACGGGTGGGGGACGTTCAAGGACGCCAAGACCCTCGAGGTCAAGGACGCCGACGGCAACACCTCCGAGGTCACCGCCGACAACGTCATCGTCGCCACCGGCGCCACCACCCGGCTCGTGCCGGGCACGACTCTGTCCGAGCGCGTGGTCACCTACGAGGAGCAGATCCTCACCGACGACCTGCCCGGCTCGATCGTGATCGCCGGCTCCGGCGCGATCGGCGTGGAGTTCGCCTACGTGATGAAGAACTTCGGCGTCGACGTGACCATCGTGGAGTTCCTGGACCGGATGGTGCCCACCGAGGACGTCGAGGTGTCCAAGGAGCTGCTCAAGCACTACAAGAAGCTCGGCGTGAACGTGCTGCTCTCGACCAAGGTCGAGTCGATCGACGACTCCGGCGACAAGGTCAAGGTCACCGTGTCCAAGGACGGCGAGCAGCAGGTCATCGAGACCGACAAGGTGCTGCAGGCGATCGGCTTCGCGCCCCGCCTGGAGGGCTACGGCCTGGAGAACACCGGCGTGCAGACCACTGAGCGCGGCGCGATCGCGGTCGACGAGCGCGGCCGCACCAACGTCGAGGGCGTCTGGGCGATCGGCGACGTCACCGGCAAGCTGATGCTGGCACACACCGCCGAGGCGATGGGCATCGTGGCCGCGGAGACGATGGCTGGCGCGGAGACGATGGAGATCGAGTTCGACATGATCCCGCGGGCGACCTACTGCCAGCCGCAGATCGCCTCGTTCGGCTACAGCGAGGAGCAGGCCAAGGAGAAGGGGTACGACGTCAAGGTCGCCAAGTTCCCGTTCTCGGCCAACGGCAAGGCCAAGGGCCTCGGCGACACCACCGGGTTCGTCAAGCTGGTCGCCGACACGAAGTACAACGAGATCATCGGCGCGCACATGATCGGCCCCGACGTGACCGAGCTGCTGCCGGCGCTGACCCTGGCGCAGCGCTGGGACCTCACCGCCGACGAGGTCGCCCGCAACGTGTTCGCGCACCCGACGCTGTCCGAGGCGGTCAAGGAGGCCGTCGAAGGGCTCGCCGGGCACATGATCCACATGTGACCGATCCTCACGGTGCGCCGTCCCGGCGCGGACGGCACACCGGATGCCAGCCCTCGCGGCGCAGCGTGGAGAGCAGGGCCCGCGAAGGACGCGTGCGCCGGAAGCCGACCGACGGCTGAGGAGGGGCTAGCGCACCAGCCGGTCGAGCAGGTGGTCCAGCTGCCGGTCCGGGTCGTCGGTGGTGCCGCCGTGCACCGGCCCCGGCTGCACCACCGTGCTGCGCGGGGCCTTCACGAACCCGAACCGGGTGCCCAGGTCGGTGCGGCCGGCCGCGCCGGTGGAGTCGTCGCCGCGGCACACCGCCTCCACCGCGGCCAGCGCGGACCGGACCGCGGCCAGGTCCAGGGTCGGATCGAGCGCCCGGACCCGTGCCTCGTCGACGTGGCAGCGGGCCTGCAGGAAGTCGGCCTTCTGGCAGTAGAGCACCACGCCGACGTTGACGAACTCCTCCCGGTCCACCCGCGGCACGCAGCGCAGGACGACGTACTGGAACCCCATCCTCATGCCGCGTCCACCACCGGCAGCCACGCCCGGTCGCCGGCGACCCGGGCCAGCAGGAAGTCGACGTACGCCGCGCGCACCTCCTCCGGTGTGGCGGCGCCGGGCACGGGTTCGAGCCACTGGTCCGGCACCTGCTCGAGTACGTCGACCAGGAGCTCGCGCGTGATCTGCGGCGCCAGGGCCGCGTCCGCCTCGGGCAGGCCGCCGGCGAACCCACCGAGCACGTGGTCGGAGGCGTCGTAGGGTTGACGGGCGAACCGGTCCGGTGAGGTGATCCCACCCGCCCAGGCGTGGTGGAAGTAGATCGCCGCACCGTGGTCGATCGCCCACAGCCGCTGGTGCCACACCAGCAGGTTCGGGTTGCGCCAGGACCGGTCGACGTTCGCGACGTAGGCGTCCAGCCACAGGATCCGAGCCGCCACCTGCGGCTCCGGCTGGTAGCCGGAGTCGAAGCCGAACGACCCGGGAAGGAAGTCGACCCCCAGGTTCAGGCCGACGCTGGCGGTGAGCAGGTCCTGGACCTCCTCGTCGGCCTCGTACTTCCCGATCGCCTCCTCGAGCTCGACCGCGACCAGCGCCGGGGTTTCCACGCCCAGCCGGCGGGCGAGCTCGCCGACGACCACCTCGGCGACCAGCACCTTGAGGCCCTGGCCGGCTCCGCGGAACTTGCACACGTAGGTGCCCAGGTCGTCGGCCTCGACGATGCCGGGCAGCGAGCCGCCCTCGCGCAGCGGCGCGACGTAGCGGGTGGCGGTCACGGTGGGAAGCACCGGGCCAACCTACCGAGTCACGACGGGCTCGCGCGGTCGACGGGTCAGCCGAGCGGGTCGTGCTCGGTCAGCCGGCGACGCTGCTGCTCGACGTCGAAGGTCGCCTCCGGCCAGGTCGGCTCAAGCTCCCGCAGGGTCTCGAGCAGCACCGTGGCGATCGCCCAGTTGCGGTACCACTTGCGGTCGGCGGGCACCACGAGCCACGGCGCGGCCTCGGTGCTGCAGCGTTCGAGGGCGATCTCGTAGGCGGCCCGGTAGTCCCCCCAGCAGGCTCGTTCGTCGATGTCGCCGGGGTCGAACTTCCAGTGCTTGGACGGGTCGTCGAGCCGGGCCAGCAGCCGCTCCTTCTGCTCCTCGGGCGAGATGTGCAGCAGGCACTTGACCACCGTGGTCCCGCCCTCGACGAGCTCCCGCTCGAAGGCGTTGATCGCGTCGTAGCGGGCCGCGATCTCGGCCTCGGACGCCGCCTGGTGCACCCGGGCCACCAGGACGTCCTCGTAGTGCGAGCGGTCGAAGACGCCGATCCGGCCGGGGCCGGGCAGCTCGCGACGCACGCGCCAGAGGAAGTCGTGGCGCAGCTCCTCCTCGGTGGGCGCGGCGAAGGCCTTGATCCGCAGGCCCTGCGGGTCGAGCAGCGCCGCCACGTGCCGCACGGTCCCGCCCTTGCCCGAGGTGTCCATGCCCTGCAGCACCAGGAGGACCCTGCGGCGTCCGCCGCTGCGCCCCTCGGCGAAGAGCCGCTCCTGCAACTCCGAGAGCGGGTCGCCGAGGTCGGCCAGCGCCGCCTTGCCGTCGGACTTCTTGCCGCCGAAGCCGGGCGTGGCGCGCGGGTCGTGAGCCGTCAGGTCCACCGGACCCGGCGGAACGGTGAGTCGTGCCCGCAGCGAGGAGGAGTCAGCCATGACGGCCCGGTGCCCAGTCGCGGCGGCCCTCACGCCTCGGTCGTCCAGGGCGGTTCTCACTCAGGCGCGGGTGCGCTTTCGGCGGCTTCTCGGGCGAGCGCCACCAGCCGGCTGATCGCCCGGAAGTACTTCTTGCGGTAGCCGCCCTCCAGCAGCGGTCGGCCGAAGACCCCGTCGAGCGCCACGCCGCTGGCCACCACCGGCAGGTCACGGTCGTAGAGCCGGTCGGCGAGCACCACCAGGCGCAAGGCGGCGGCCTGGTCGGTGACCACCCGCACGTCCTCGAGGCAGACCAGTGCGACCCCGTCGAGCAGCGCGCCGTACCGCGACGGGTGCACCTCGGCGAGGTGCCGGGTCAGGTCGACGAAGTGATCCAGGCTGGCGCCCTCGACCTGCGCCCGTCGTCGCACCTGCTCCTCGTCGGCTGCCGGCGGGGCGTCGGGGAGTCCGCGGTGCCGGTAGTCCTCGCCGTCGATCCGCACCGACGTGAACGCGTCGGCCAGCCCCTGGATCTCGCGCAGGAAGTCGTCGGTGGCGAAGCGTCCCTCGCCGAGCTTGTCGGGAAGCGTGTTCGACGTCGCCGCCAGGCGTACGCCGGCCTCGCGCAGCCGGCTCAGCAGCGTCGAGATCAGCACCGTGTCGCCGGGGTCGTCGAGCTCGAACTCGTCCACGCACACCAGCCGGTAGTCCGACAACGCGGCAACCGCGTCGTGGAAGCCCAGAGCGCCGACCAGGTGGGTCAGCTCCACGAACGTGGCGAACAGCTTCGGCCCCGGCGCGGCGTGCCACAGGGAGGCCAGCAGGTGGGTCTTCCCGACGCCGTAGCCGCCGTCGAGGTAGATCCCGCCCGGCGCGGCCTGCTGATCGCGCTTGCCCGCCCGCCGGAACAGCCCGCGCCGCTTGCGTGCGCCGGAGTCGGCCCGCTCGAGCTGCCCGGCGAAGTCCCGCAGCGCCGCGACCGCCTCGGCCTGCGACGGCTGCTGCGGGTCGGGCTCGTAGGAGTCGAAGCTCACCGCCGCGAACCGCGGCGGCGGCACCAGCTCGGCGAGCAGCCGGTCCCGCGAGACTCGCGGATCCCGGTCGGTGAGGCGGATCGGCACCCATGCACCCTATTACGCTGCGCTCATGCGCCTTCCGGTGATGCCGCCCGTCCAGCCGATGCTGGCCAAGTCCGTCAAGCAGATCCCCGACCCGGGGTCGTTCCCGCACGAGGAGTACCCCGGCCTGTCCTACGAGCCGAAGTGGGACGGGTTCCGGTGCGTGGTGTTCCGTGACGGCGACGAGGTGCAGCTGGCCAGCCGCAACACCAAGGAGCTCAGCCGCTACTTCCCCGAGGTCGTCGCGGCGGCGCGAGAGTCGCTGCCGGAGCGTTGCGTGCTCGACGGCGAGATCTTCGTGGCGCTGCGCGGCGAGGGCGGCGTGGAGCGGTTGGAGTTCGAGCGGCTGCAGGAGCGGATCCACCCGGCCGAGTCCCGGATCAACCTGCTCGCGGAGCAGACGCCGGCGGCGTACGTCGCCTTCGACCTGCTCGCCCTCGGCGACGACGACCTCACCCGCGAGCCGTTCGCGGTCCGCCGGGCCCGTCTCGAGGAGGCGCTGGCCGGTGCGGGCGCGCCGATCCACCTGACCCGCACCACGACCGACCCGGCGCAGGCGCAGGACTGGTTCGAGCACTTCGAGGGTGCGGGCCTCGACGGGGTGGTCGCCAAGCCGCTCGCGGGACGCTACGAGCAGAACGCCCGCACCATGCTCAAGATCAAGCATCAGCGCACGGCCGACGTCGTGGTCGCCGGCTACCGGCTGCACAAGACCTCCACGCCGCAGCGGCCGCTGCTCGGGTCTCTGCTGCTCGGCCTGTACGACGAGGGCCGGCTGCAGCACGTCGGCGTGTCCGCGTCGTTCACCGCCAAGCGCCGCGCCGAGCTGATCGACGAGCTCGCCCCGCTGGTCGTGGAGGACCCCTCCGAGCACCCCTGGGGCGAGTGGAGCGACGCGGCCGGGTCCTGGGCGATCGCCAACCCGGACCGGGTCCCCGGCACCCAGAGCCGGTGGAGCGCGGGCAAGGACCTGTCCTTCGTGCCGCTGCGTCCGGAGCGGGTGCTCGAGGTCGGCTACGACCACATGGAGGGCCGACGGTTCCGGCACACCGCCCAGTTCAAGCGCTGGCGACCGGATCGTGACCCGGAATCGTGCGGCTACGCGCAGTTGGAGGAGCCGGTGCGCTACGACTTGGCTAGAGTCTTGAGCACCGGTCGTGGACCCGAGGAGGACCGATGAGCGAGCAGACCTACGACGTGGTGCTGCTGATCGAGCAGCCCCTGTCCGCCCAGGACGCCGCGCAGGTGCGTGGGCTGCACGACGAGGTCGAGGAGCACGTGAAGTACCACGTGCTGCTGCCCGTCGAGGACGCCGCGGCCCGCGTCGAGTCGGCGATGGGGTCGCTGGCGGCCAGCGAGGTGCTGGCCTCCCCCGCCCTGGTGATGGACGACATGAACCTCGAGGACGTGCAGCGCGAGCTGCTCGAGGAGGCCCGGGGCAACCTCACCGGCTGCCTGAAGCGGCTCACCGACACCGGCGCCGACGCGGTCGGCCAGATCGTGTCGGTCGACCCGATCGACGCGCTGGCCAGCAAGGTCGCCGAGGTCGACGGTCGCGAGGCGATCATCTTGACCCGCCCGCACGTGGTCGCGGAGTTCTTCCACCTGGACTGGACCTCGCGGGCGCGCCGCAAGCTGGGCGTGCCGATCCTGCACCTGCTCGAGCACGAGAACTTCGACGAGCAGGCCGAGGGCTACGGCTCCGAAGGGATCACCGGCCTCTGACCGCCGCCCGGGGCGGCGCGCCGAGCCGTGCGTCGGGCGCGAGCTCGGCCGGGAGGCTCTCGCCGCAGGCCGCGGCAGCGATCTTGCGGCCCAGCCCCGGCGCCTGCTTGAAGAGGTTGTGCCCGGCCGGGAACAGCACGCCGTCGTGCTCCCAGACCGCCATGGCGTCCTCGCCCCAGGGCAGCTGGGTGGTGAAGCAGTGCCGCACCTCGACCGGCTCCGGATCGAGCCCCGGGAGCGCCCGCGCGACGTACTCACCCGCCCGGGCGGCCAAGTCGGCGAGCTCCCCGGGCGCCAGGAGGCTGCCGTCGGAGCGACCCGGAGTCGTGTCGCTGAGGCCGAGGCCCAAACCCCGGTTCCCGGGCAACGCGGCCGCGTAGATCCCGGTCTCGCCGAACTCTCCGCTGGAGTCCTGCAGTGTCGCCAGTCGCGAGGGCGGCTCTCCGGACACCGCGAACGTCAGCCGCACGTGGGCGGCGTCGTCGACGGGCAGCTCCACCCCGACGGATCGGCCGAGCGCCGCGGTGCTGCGTCCGGCGGCGACCACCACCCGGTCGTAGATGTCGGTGCGGCCGCCGCTGCGCACCTCCACCCCGCTGCGGGTGGGACGCACCGACAGCACCTCGTCGGCGACGAGGGCGTCGCCCAGCGCGTCGACGAGTGCCCGCACCATGGCGGTGGTGCGGATCGAGCCGCCCTCCTCGTCCAGCATCGCCGGCCCGTCGTACGCCGCCAGCAGCGGCAGCCGCTCGCGCAGCTCGTCACCGTCGATCATCCGGGCGGCGACGCCGGCCTCCTGCAGCGGCCCGAGCCGTCCTCCCGCGGAGCCGCCGAGCGCCACGGCGCCGTCGTCCGAGACGAGCTCCACGCCGAGGCGCTCCTGCCACTCCCGGTAGACCTGGCGGCTCTGCTGGGCGTACCGGACCATCCGCGGGTCGTCGTGGGCGTGTCGGAAGATCCGGGACTCCCCGCCGGACTGTGCGTTGCCCGGCCGGCCGCGCTCGTAGACCCGGACCGTCGCACCCCACTCGACCAGCGCGTACGCCGTACACAGGCCGACGATCCCGGCGCCGACCACTGCCACCTTCTGGTTGTCACTCATGCCGGGGTCCTACCCCGACACCCGAGGGGCAACCGGTGCGCCGCCGTCACCGTGCACAGGGCTCAGTCCGCCCAGTTGGCCGGGTTCTTCTTGCTGGGCTGCACCCGGGGTGGCTCGCCGGGCATCTTGGGGTAGTCGGGCGGGTAGGGCATCTCCCCCTGCCCGGCCGCGACCTGCTCGTCGTACAACGCGAGCAGCGGTTCCAGCGATCCCGGGTGGTCGTCGATGCCGGCATGCAGGTCGCCGCGCTGGGCGAGCCGCTCGGGGACGGTGTGCAGCGTGAACGCGCGCGGGTCCACCTCGGGCAGCTCGTCCCAGGTGACCGGGGTGGAGACCGGTGCCCCCGGGATCGGCCGCAGGCTGTAGGCGCTGGCGATGGTGCGGTCGCGGGCGTTCTGGTTGTAGTCGACGAAGATCCGCTGGCCGCGCTCCTCCTTCCACCACGCGGTCGTGACACCGTCGGTACGCCGCTCCAGCTCGCGGCCGAACGCGATCGCGGCGTGCCGCACGTCGACGAACTCCCACCGCGGCTCGATCCGGACGTAGATGTGCACGCCGCGGTTGCCGCTGGTCTTGGGCCAGCCGACCAGGCCGAGCTCCTCGAGCAGGTCGCGGGCCACCAGCGCGACCCGGGCCGCGTCCGTGAAGTCGGTACCCGGTTGCGGGTCGAGATCGAGGCGCAGCTCGTCGGGATGGTCGGTGTCGGCGCGCCGACTGGGCCACGGGTGGAACGTCAGCGTGCCCATCTGCGCCGCCCAGGCGACCACGGCGATCTCGGTCGGGCACAGCTCGTCGGCCCGGCGTCCCGAGGGGAACGCCACGTTCGCCGTCTCGGCGTAGTCGGGGGCACCGCGCATCATCCGCTTCTGGTAGAACGCGTCGGCGTCCCGGTCCTGGGGGCCGGTCGCCAGCCGCATCCCCTCGCGGACGCCGGACGGCCAGCGTTCCAGCGCGGTCGGCCGCTCCCGCAGCGCCCGCATGATCCCCTCGGCGACCGCGACGTAGTACTCCACCACCTGCAGCTTGGTGACTGCCGGGCCGTTCGGGGTCGCCTCGTAGATCACCCGGTCCGGGTTCGACACGCGCACCGCGCGTCCGCCTGCGTCCACCTCGGTGCTCGGGCTCGCCATGGGCTTGACTCTAGTGGTCTCGACAGGTGGTTCCTGAGCTCCGTCGAAGGGCTCGACCAGCCGAACGCAGGCTCAGCCACCCGGATGCCGGCGGGCGTCGAGGACGTACGGCGTGGTCGTGGCGACCGCCCGCAGGCCGAGACGTTGCAGGATCGGTTGCGAGTCGGGCGACGTGTCCAGCCGCATGAACCGGTACCCCCGCTCCGACGCGAGCCGCGCGCGATGCGTGACCGTGGCGCGATAGAGGCCGCGGCGCCGCCACTCCGGCAGTGTCGAGCCGCCCCACATGCTGGCGAAGTCGGTGCCGGGGGTGTAGCGCAGCCAGCCCGCACACAGCACCGGACCGTCGGGCGACTCCTCGGCGACGACCACGTCGAGACCGTCGGGGTTGGCCCGCATCTCCCGCGCCAATGACCCGTCCCCGCGGTCGGGTCCCCAGATCGTCTTCATCAGCTCGTCCACCCGCGCCAGATCCGCGTCGCTGCTCACCGACCTCAGCCGCACGCCGCGGGGCAGGTCGACTTCATGAATCAGCCCGGCGACCTCACCGAGGAGGAGCGTCTCGGGAGATTCCGCCCCGAAACCCCACGACTCCAACCGGTCGGTCAGGTCGGCCGGCTCGTCGTAGGAGTAGGTCTTCCACTCCACCGTCTCCCGCCGCTCGGTGAAGAAGTCGACCTGCCGGGCGATCCAGCGGTCGGGCTCCTCGCCGAGACCACGAGGACACTCCAGCATGCAGTACGACCTGCCCGGCCGTTCCGGATAGCGCCGCACCACGGGGCCGTCGGAGTCCTGCACGATGCCGGGAGTCGGCTCGTCCTCGCGACCCCCGAGCCGGATCTGGCGGTGGAACTGCTCGAGGAGCTCCTGGTCGCTCAGGTCGTGTGTCATCGGGGTGAGCGAATCATCGCGAGGTCGAGACCACAAGCCGTTTTCAGGCCCGGTCGAGGCGTCTCGACAGGTGGTTCCTGAGCTCCGTCGAAGGGCTCGACCGGCCGGGGGGCGCTCGAGCGGCCGGAGCGTGGCAGGATGCCCGCCCATGGAGATCGTCGCCGGGACCGTCACCCTGATCGTCGGACTCGTGCTGCTCCTCCTCGCCTGGGGCAACCTTCGCTACGAGCAGCACCGGCGCAGCGGCGGCATCCTCACCGAGGGGCGGATCGTCAGCTCCGAGTGGCAGGTCAACTCCGTGTCGGCGATCTATCAGGCTCCCGAGGTGGAGTTCGTCGACCAGGAGGGGCGGGTCCGCCGGTTCCGGCAGCCGAGTGGCACCACGGCCAAGCCGGCGGTCGGCGAGAACGTTCGGGTTCGCTACGATCCCGACGATCTCGATGGCTCCGCAGTGATCGACCAGGACACGGCCACTCGCCTCTTCCCGGTGGTGTTCGGCGGGGCCGGGCTGGTCGCGATCGCCGTGGGGGTCGTGCTGCTGGTGAGCGCCGTCGTCTGAGCGCCCGCGGCGACCTGTGTCCCGTGAGGTCTCGACAGGCTCGACCAGCCGGGAGTGGGTCTCGACAAGCTCGACCAGCCGGGGGGTCTCGACAGGCTCGACCAGCCGGGGTCTCGACAGGCTCGACCAGCCGGGGTCTCGACACGCTCGACCAGGCGGGACGTAGGCTCGGAGACATGACGTACCAGGTGACCAAGAGTGACGAGGAGTGGCGCGCACAGCTCACTCCCGAGGAGTACGCCGTGCTGCGCCAGGCCGGCACCGAGCGCCCCTTC
>DASSVD010000013.1:0-28646 GCA_035706365.1 Nocardioidaceae bacterium | reverse complement strand
CGACCCGGGAGTCGCCGGCCAGCTCGGAGGCCGCCCCCTCCAGGGTGGTCGCGCCGTTCTCCACCACGTAGGCGCGGTGCGCGATGCGCAGCGCCGCGCGGGCGTTCTGCTCCACCAGCAGCACCGAGGTGCCCTCGCGGTTGATCTCCGCGATCAGCTCCATCACCTGCCGCACCACCAGCGGCGCCAGGCCCATCGACGGCTCGTCGAGCATCAGCAGCCTGGGGCCGGCGACCAGGGCGCGGCCCACGGCGAGCATCTGCTGCTCGCCGCCGGACAGCGTGCCGCCCTGCTGGGTACGCCGCTCCTTCAGCCGCGGCAGCAGGTCGTAGACGCGGTCGATCCGCTCGGCCACCACCGACTGCTGGGAGACCAGGTAGCCGCCGAGCTGGAGGTTCTCGTGGATGGTCAGCCGCGAGAAGATCCGACGGCCCTCGGGCACGTGCACCACGCCCCGGCCGACGATGTCCCACGGCGTGTGCCGGGTGATGTCCTCGCCCAGCGCGCGGATGCTGCCCGAGGTGGGGCGCACCACGCCGGAGACCGCGGACAGGGTGGAGGTCTTGCCGGCGCCGTTGTTGCCCAGCACCGCGACGATCTCACCCTCGCCGACCTTCAGCGACAGCGAGTGCAGCGCCTGCACCCGGCCGTAGTGCACGTCGATCCCGTCGATCTCCAGCGCGTTGTCGCCCGCGCCGTTGCTCGCAGCTGTGCTCGGACCGGTCATTGGACCTCCTCCACGGTGCCGGCCTGCGGACCGCTGTCTTCGTCCTCGTCGGTGCCGAGGTAGGCCTCCACGACCGCCGGGTCGTTGCGCACCTGCTCCGGGGTGCCGTCGGCGATCTCCTTGCCGAAGTTGAGCACCACGATCCGTCGCGACACCTGCATCACGAGGCCCATGTCGTGCTCGATCAGCACCAGGGCCACGCCCAGCTCGCCGATCCGGTGGAGCAGGTCGAGCAGCTCCTGCTTCTCGCTGTGGTTCAGGCCGGCGGCCGGCTCGTCGAGCAGCAGGAGGCGGGGCCCGCGGGCCAGCGCGCGGGCGATCTCCACCCGGCGCTGCTCGCCGTACGGCAGGTTGCGGGCCTCGGCGGCCCGGTCACCGCGCAGCCCGACGAAGTCGAGCCACCTGTGCGCCTCCTCGGTGGCGATCCGCTCCGAGCGGCGGTAGCGCGGGGTGTGCAGCAACGCGTCGAAGGCGTTCTGCTTCATCCGCAGGTGCATCCCGGCCCGGACGTTGTCCAGCACCGTCAGCTCGCCGAAGAGCCGCAGGTTCTGGAAGGTGCGGGAGACGCCCTTGGCCGCCACCGCCGACGGGCGCAGCCGGGTGATGTCCTCCCCGTCGAGCCGCACCGAGCCGCCGGTCGGCTTGTAGAAGCCGGTGATGCAGTTGAACGCGCTGGTCTTCCCAGCGCCGTTCGGCCCGATCACCGAGAGGATGTCGCCGGGCTGCACCGCGAAGGTCAGCCCGTCCACGGCGGTGACGCCGCCGAAGGCCAGGCGCAGATCCTGGACCTGCAGCAGCGGTGTGTTGTCGGTGCTCACGATCCCGCCTCCACGGTCCGGTCCTGCGGGCTCTGCCCGGGGCCTCCCGGCCCGTCCTTCGTCGTACGCCGCTTCCGGGGCGCGCGCTCGGCCGCGCGGGTCGGCCACACGCCCTGCGGACGGAAGATCATCACCACGATGAGGAGCACGCCGAACACGAAGTACCGGTAGTCGGCGACCCCGCGCAGCAGCTCGGGTGCGACGCTGACGAAGACGGCGCCGATCACCACGCCCGGGGTGGAGCCCATACCGCCCAGCACGACGGCCATCAGGATCAGCGCCGACCACAAGAAGGTGAAGCTCTGCGGCGAGATCGCGGTCAGCTGTGCGCCGAACAGGATCCCGGCCAGGCCACCCCAGATCGCGCCGGCGATGTAGGCGGCGAGCTTGACCTTGTAGGTGTGGATGCCCATCGCCTCGGCTGCGTCCTCGTCCTCGCGGACGAAGCGCCAGGCCCGGCCCAGCCGGCTGCGACCGAGCCGGCTGGCGCCGAGCACGGCGAGGCCGACCGCGACCACGCAGGTGTAGTAGAAGGCGACCGGGGTGCTCAGGTCGAGCGGGCCGATGGTGATCCCCGGGATGCCGAAGATGCCCGAGGGGCCTCCGGTGATCTCCAGGTTGTTGGCTGTGATCCGGATGATCTCGCCGAAGCCGAGGGTGACGATGGCCAGGTAGTCGCTGCGCAGCCGCAGCGTGGGGCCGCCGATGATCACCCCGGCGACGACGGCGGCCGCGATCACCACCGGAATGGTGGCCAGCAGCGACCAGTCGTAGCGGGTGGCCAGCACGCCGCTGGTGTAGGCGCCGATCGCGAAGAACGCTGCGTAGCCGAGGTCGAGCAGGCCGCAGTAGCCGACCACGATGTTCAACCCGACCGCGAGCATCACGAACAGCAGCGCCGAGGTCATCACCGACAGCGAGTAGTTCGTCGCGGTCACGAAAGGCGCGAGCAGCGCGATGGCCAGCCCGATCCAGCCCAGGTAGCGGCTCTCCAGCAGGGCACTGAACTTCGATGCCATCACACACGCTCCGTCACACGCTCGCCGAGGATGCCCGTGGGCCGGACCGTCAGGAAGAGGATCAGGAACGCGAAGGCGAACACGTCACGCCACTCACCACCGAGCCAGGCCGTGCCGAAGGACTCCAGCATGCCCAGGGTGAGCCCGCCGAGCATGGCGCCCTTGATGTTGCCGATGCCGCCGATCACCGCGGCGGTGAACGCCTTGAGCCCGATGATGAAACCCATCAGGAAGTCGATCTTGCCGTAGTAGGCACCGGCCATGACCCCGGCGGCGCCGGCCAGGGCAGAGCCGAGGAAGAAGGTGCGGGCGATCACCTTGTCGACGTTGATCCCCATGAACAGCGAGGCCTTGGGGTCCATCGAGATCGCGCGCATCGCGCGACCGGTGCTGGTGCCCATCACCAGGTACTGCAGCCCGGCCATCAGCGCGACCGCGATGCCGACCAGGGCGAGCTGCTCGAGGGTGATCCGCGCGCCCAGGATGTGCAGGCTGGTGCCGGCCAGCCGGACCGGGTAGACCTGCGGGTTGGGGCCGGCGACCAGACGCATGCCGTACTCCAGCGCGAAGGACGCGCCGACCGCGGTGATCAGCACCGAGAGCCGGGGCGCGCCGCGCAGCGGCCGGTAGGCCACCCGCTCCAGGACCAGGCCGGCGGTGCCGGTGAGCAGCATCGCCAGGACCAGCACCACCAGCAGGGCGACGAAGCCGAAGGAGGTGGCCAGGCCGCCGCCGACGGTCAGCATCGCGAAGCCGGCGAAGGCACCGAGCATGTAGATGTCGCCGTGGGCGAAGTTCAGCAGCTTGATGATGCCGTACACCATGCTGTAGCCGAGCGCGACGAGAGCGTAGAACGAGCCGACGAAGAGGCCGTTCCAGATCAGTTGGGACATGTGAGGTCTCCGGTCAGTGCCCCGCCGCCGGGCCGCGAGCGTCCCGGGGGACGGGCGACCCGGCAGCAGGACCGACGATCACTGCAGGCTGTCCTTGAGGACGAACGTGCCGTCCTGGGACTCGAGGATCTGGAAGCCACCGCTGCTCAGGGTGTGCTCGTCGGTGAACTTCAACGGGCCCGAGAAGAGCTCGAACCCGTCGATCCCCTCCAGTGCGTCGATCACGGCGCCGGTCTCGGTGCTCCCGGCGTTCTTGACCGCCTCGGCCGCGACCCGGACCGCGTCGTAGGACTGGGTCGAGTAGGGGCCGGGCGCGCTGCCGAACTTGTCCTTGTAGTTGCTGATCCAGTCCTCGGCACCTTCGATGGTGTCCGGGGTCTGGGTCATCGTGGCCAGGATGCCGTCGGCGTTCTGGTCGCCGGCGATCTCCATCAGCTTGGCGTCCACGCTGCCGTCACCGACCATCACCGCGCCGTCGTAGCCGGCCTGGCGGAGCTGCCGGATGATCAGGCCGCCCTCCTGGTAGTAGCCGGTCCAGTAGACGAAGTCGGGGTCGGCCTTGAGCACGGCGTTCACGTTGGCGGAGTAGTCGCTCTCACCGGCGGTCACCGACTCGTGGGCGACGAGCTCGGGGCCGCCGCTCTCCTTGAGCCGCTCGCCGGTCAGGTCCGCGATGTCGAACGAGTAGCTGGTGTTGTCGTCCATCAGCGCGACCTTGGTGGCGCCGGCCTTCTCCATGTAGGCGACGGCGGCGTCGGCCTGCTGGGTGCCGGTGCCGTTGATCAGGAACACGTTGTCCAGGCCCTGGTCGACCAGCTCGGTGGAGTTGGCCGCGGGGATCAGCATCGGCACGCCGGCCTTGTTGAAGATCGGCAGGGTCGGCAGGGTCGCGCCCGAGCAGTAGCCGCCCACGGAGATGTCGACCTCCTGGGTGACCAGCTTGTTGGCCGCGGCGGCCGCGGTCTTGGCGTCGCAGGCGCCGTCCTCGACGATCAGCTTGAGCTCGCGCCCGTCGACTCCGCCGTCGGAGTTGATCTCGTCGACGGCGAGCTTGGCGCCGTTCTTCATGTAGGGGCCGATCGCGGCGCTGCTGCCGGACAGCGGGGTGACCATGCCGAGCACGATCGGGCCCTCCTCGGCCGATCCTCCGCTGTCACCGCCGAGCAGCCCCCCGCCGCAACCGGTGAGCAGCATCGCGGCCACGGCACCGCCGGCGAGTGCGACCATCCGGCGCGGGCGCCGGAACACAGATGAAGACATGACTGGGTACTCACTTTCTCGGCCGTTGAGTAGGCCCTGTTGCACGACTCTTGGACGGCTGATGAACGGTCCCCCCGGATCCGAACCGTCACGCCGGTGTGAACTATGCCACTACAGTGTGATGTTGTACTGAACCACAGGCCGCCCCGCTCCGGAAGCGTTCCGCCGCAAATCGCGAGCAAGATTCGATAACGACCAGACCACTGGATCCCGTGCCATGTGCTGTGTACCATATTACTGAGCGCGCACCGTCGCCGTCCAGACCGTCGTCGAGGAGAGACCCATGAGCACCCCCGCAGTCCCGCAGCACCAGCCCTGGCACGGCGTCCTCGTCGCCACCGCCCTCCCGTTCACCGACGACCTCGCCGTCGACTACGACGCCTACGCCGAGCACGTGGCCTGGCTGGCCGAGAGCGGCTGCCAGGGGGTGGTCCCCAGCGGTTCGCTCGGGGAGTACCAGACGCTCACCCCCGAGGAGCGCACCAAGGTGGTCGAGGTCGCTGTCGCGGCGGCCCCGGACGGCTTCGTGGTGATGCCCGGGGTCGGCGCCTACGGCGCGCTCGAGTCGCGCCGGTGGGCCGAGCAGGCCGCCGGGGCCGGCGCGCAGGCGGTGATGGCACTGCCGCCCAACACCTACCGCGGCGACGAGCGGGCGGTCGTGGAGCACTTCCGCGAGATCAGCAAGGCCGGGCTGCCGGTCACGGCGTACAACAACCCGATCGACACCAAGATCGACCTGAGTCCCACCCTGCTGGCCACCCTCTACCACGAGGGGCTGATCGTGGCGGTCAAGGAGTTCAGCGGCGACGTGCGCCGCGCCTACGAGATCAGCGAGCTGGCCCCCGGCCTGGAGCTGATGATCGGCACCGACGACGTGGTGCTCGAGGTCGGCATCGCCGGTGCCAAGGGCTGGGTGGCCGGCTACACCAACGCCTTCCCCCGCGCCACCGTCGAGCTCTACCAGGCCTCCGTCGCGGGCGACCTGGCGCGGGCACTCCCGCTCTACCGGCAGCTGCACCCGCTGCTGCGCTGGGACTCCAAGACCGAGTTCGTGCAGGCGATCAAGCTGTCCATGGACATCGTCGGCCGCAAGGGCGGCCCGTGCCGCCCGCCGCGCCAGAGCCTGCTGCCCGGTCAGGAGAAGGCGGTCCGGGAGGCCACCGAGGCCGCGTTGGCCGCCGGTCTAGGCTGACCGACGTGCGTTCCCGCCGTGTCTTCCATGCCGTCGACTCGCACACCGAGGGGATGCCGACCCGGGTGATCACCGGCGGCGTCGGCGTGCTCCCGGGCGCGACGATGTTCGAGCGCCGGCAGTGGTTCCTCGACAACAGCGACGAGCTGCGCACGCTGCTGATGTACGAGCCGCGCGGCCACGCGTCGATGTCCGGGGCGATCCTGCAGCCCCCGACCCGGCCCGACGCGGACTGGGGAGTGCTCTACATCGAGGTCTCCGGCTGCCTGCCGATGTGCGGGCACGGCACGATCGGCGTGGCCACCGTGCTGGTCGAGACCGGGATGGTCGAGGTCACCGAGCCGGTCACCACGATCCGGCTGGACACCCCGGCCGGGCTGGTCGTGGCCGAGGTGGCCGTCGAGGACGGCGCCGCCCGGTCCGTCACGCTGACCAACGTGCCGTCGTTCGCCACCCGGCTCGACGCCACGGTCGACGTACCCGGCTTCGGGGCGGTGCCCTACGACCTCGCCTTCGGCGGCAACTTCTACGCGATGGTGCGGCTGGAGGACCTCGGGCTGCCGTTCGACCGCGCCGAGAAGCAGCGTCTGCTCGACGCCGGGCTGGCGATCATGGGCGCGATCAACGAGAAGGACCTGCCGGTGCACCCGGAGAACCCGGGCATCACCGGCTGCCACCACGTGCAGCTGGTCGCCCCGGGCTCGGACGCGACCCACTCGCGGCACGCGATGGCGATCCACCCCGGCTGGTTCGACCGCAGCCCGTGCGGCACCGGCACCAGCGCCCGGATGGCCCAGCTGCACGCGCGCGGCGAGCTGCCGCTGCACCGCGACTTCGTGAACGAGTCGTTCATCGGTACGACGTTCACCGGGCGGCTGGTGGAGGAGATCCGCCTGGCCGACGGCCGCACCGCCGTGGTGCCCACCATCACCGGACGGGCCTGGATCACCGGGACCGCCCAGTACCTGCTCGACCCCGAGGACCCGTTCCCTGCCGGCTTCCTGATCTAGGAGTGCGGCAGACCGCCGGCCTCTCACCAGCACCAGCACCAGCACCAGCACCAGCACCAGCACCAGCACCAGCACCAGCGAAGGAGCTCGCGTGATCACCAGCATTTCCCCGCAGCAGCCCAAGGACGTCGTCGTCGAGGTGCCGGAGAGCAGCGCCGAGGACGTGCGCGAGGCGTTCCGCGCCGCCCGCTCGGCGCAGGCCAGCTGGGCCGGCGGCCCGGCAGCCGCCCGTGCCACCGCCCTGGCTGCGGCCGCCGACGCCGTCGCCGCCGCGACCGACGAGCTGACCGACCTCGTGGTGCGCGAGGTCGGCAAGCCGCTCGGCGAGGCCCGAGGCGAGGTGGCCCGCTCGGTGGCGATCCTGCGTTACTACGCCCAGCAGGTCTTCGACCCGATCGGTGCCGTGCACGAGCCGTCCGCGCAGGGCCTGCTGTTCACCCAGCGACGCCCGCTCGGCGTCGCCGGGCTGATCACGCCGTGGAACTTCCCGCTGGCGATCCCGCTGTGGAAGGCCGCCCCGGCGCTGGCCTTCGGCAACGCCGTCGTGCTCAAGCCGGCCCCCGAGGCCACCGCATGCGCGCTGCGCCTCGCCGAGCTGCTCGCGCCGGTGCTGCCCGAGGGGATCCTTCAGGTGGTCCCCGGGGACGCCGAGGCCGGCCGGGCCGTGGTCGCCGAGGCCGACGTGGTCTCCTTCACCGGCTCCACCCAGGCCGGCCGCACGGTGGCCCGCGCGGCGACCGAGCGCGGCGTCCCGGTGCAGGCCGAGATGGGCGGTCAGAACCCGGCCATCGTGCTGCCCGACGCCGACCTCGACGCCGCCGCCGCCCAGATCGCCGGTGCCGCGATGGGCTTCGCCGGCCAGAAGTGCACCGCCACCAAGCGGGTCATCGTGGTTGGCGACCCGGCGCCGTTCCGCGACGCGTTCGTCGCCGCGGTCGAGGCGATGCAGGTCGGCGACCCCGCCGACGCGGGCGTCACCGTCGGACCGGTCATCGACGAGGAGGCCCGGCGCCGGGTCACCGACGTGGCGCGGGATGCGGTCGACGCCGGTGGCCGGGTGCTGACCGGTGGCGCCGACGCCGACCGGGACGGGTGGTTCGTCGCCCCGACCGTGGTGGAGGGCGTCCCCGCCGACCACACGCTGGCGTGCGACGAGGTGTTCGGGCCGATCTGCCTGCTCCAGCCGGCCGCGGACCTCGACGAGGCGGTCACCCTGGCCAACGGCGTACCCCACGGTCTGGCCGCGGGCCTCTACACGCGCGACCTGACCAGCTCGCTGCAGGCCGCACAGCGCCTGGAGGCCGGCCTGGTGAAGGTGAACGCCCCCACCAGCGGCGTCGACTTCTACCTGCCGTTCGGCGGCGAGAAGGCCTCCAGCCTGGGGTTGCGCGAGCAGGGCAAGGCCGCCCAGGAGTTCTACACCTCCGTGCACACGGTCACCGTCGCACCGTCCTGATGGCGCGCGACCGGGGGCCCGCGGTCGGGCCGCGCCTCACCCTGAGCGCCGAGGAGCAAGGGATGCTCGCCGGCGAGCGGGGTGAGGCGGTGGCGATGGTGATGCGGCTGGTCGTCGCGGTGGCCCGGGCGAACGGCGCCCCCCGCCTGCTGCCGGTCGCCTCCGTCCACGTCGACGGCTGCCTCTACCACGGACGCGCCGGGCTGGACTTCGCCGAGCGGCTGGTCGAGCTGGGCGGGTCCGTCGCGGTGCGCACCACCCTCAACGTCGGGTCGCTGGACCTACTGCACCCGGGCCTGGTCCGTGCCGAGGGCGAGCTGGCCACCGGTGGCCGCCGGCTGATGGACGCGTACGTCGCCCTCGGCTGCGAGTCCACCTGGTCGTGCGCGCCGTACCAGCTGAGTCACCGGCCGGGGACCGGCAGCCACGTCGCCTGGGCGGAGTCGAACGCGATCGCCTTCGTCAACTCCGTGCTCGGCGCCCGTACCGACCGCTACGGCGACTTCCTCGACATCGCGGCCGCGCTGACCGGCCGGGTGCCCGACGCGGGGCTGCACCGCGACGAGCACCGCCGCGCCGAGCTCGTGCTGGACTGCTCCCCGCTCCCCCGCCCCCTGCTCGACGACGACACCGCCTGGGCCGCGCTGGGGGCGCTGCTCGGCGAGGTGGCCGGCACCCGGGTCGCCGCCCTGACCGGCCTGCCCGGCGACCTCGCGGACGGCGGCACCACCGAGGACCGGCTCAAGGGCCTGGGCGCGACCGCCGCCTCGGCCGGCGGGGTGGCGCTGTTCCACGTCGTCGGCGTGACCCCGGAGGCCCCGGACCTGGCGTCGGTGGCGGACCCGGACACGCCGGTCCACCGGGTCGGCGTCGACGCGCTGCGGGCAGCCCGCGACCGGCTCACCACCGCCGCCACGGACGAGGGACGCCTCGACGCGGTCAGCCTCGGCACCCCGCACTTCTCGGTCAGCGAGTTCGCCGCGCTGGCCCGCGCCGTCGGCGAGGGGCCGCCCTTCGCAGCCGGGGTGGACGTCTACGTCTCCACCAGCCGCGCGGTGCTCGCCGAGGCCACCCGGCTCGGGTACGTCGCTCCGGTCGCGGCTGCCGGTGCGCGCGTGCTCACCGACACGTGCACCTACGTGACGCCGGTCCTCTCCCCGGGCGTGCGCACGGTGATGACCAACTCGGGAAAGTGGGCGTGGTACGCCCCCGGCAACCTCGGCATCGACACCGTGCTGGGCAGCCTCGCCGACTGCGTCGCCTCCGCGCGCGCCGGGAAGGTGGTGCGCGATGACGCGCTCTGGTGGTGACGGCGCTGCGAGCAGCCGGACCGGTCGGACGCTGGCCGGTGGCGACGCCGTGGGGCCGGTGCTGCGGCTGGACGAGCCGGTGTCGTTCTGGGGCGGCGTCGACGCGTCCGGCGCGGTGATCGACGTGCACCACCCCCAGCACGGGCAGAGCCTGGCCGGCACGGTGCTGGTGATGACCGAAGGGCGCGGGTCCAGCTCGGCGACCGCGGTCCTCGCCGAGCAGATCCGCTCCGGCGCCGCACCGGCCGCACTGGTGCTCGGCTCCTGCGACACCATCCTGCTCATCGGCGCGCTGGTCGCCGCCGAGCTGTACGGCGTACGCATGCCGGTCGTCGAGGTGGACCCCGCCGACTTGGACCGGATCGGCCCCGGCACCGTCCGGGTGTACGCCGACGACGACACCGGCCGCGCCCTCGTGCAGCCGGTCGACGACCCGCCCAGCAATTCACGCAGCAATCCACCCGGCAATCCACCCGGCAACCCGCCTGCTGACCCCGACACCCCCGAGGAGCCACGATGAGTGCCCTCCAGCTGCCCTATCTCGACGCCGACACCGTCGCCGCGACGGTGAGCTGGGGCCAGGCCGTGGACGCGCTCGAGCGGGCCCTGCTCGGCGGGCTCGACCCGGCGCGGGCGCTGAACCGGTCCATCGTCGAGGTCACCTACGGCCAGCTGCTGCTGATGCCGGCCGAGAGCGGCACCGCGGTCGGCCTCAAGCTGGGCACCGTCGCACCCGACAACCCGGCCCGCGACCTGCCCCGGATCCAGGCGCTCTACGTGCTGGTGGACCGCGAGACGCTGACGCCCGTGGCGCTGCTGGACGGGACTGCGCTGACCACGCTGCGCACCCCGGCGGTCTCCGCGGTCGCCGTGCGGCACCTGGCGCCGGCGGACGCCCGCCACCTGCTGGTCTTCGGCAGCGGCCCCCAGGCCTGGGGCCACGTGCACGCGCTGCGCGCCGTGCGCCCGGTGCAGCAGGTCACCGTGGTCGGCCGCGACCGAGGCCGCGCAGAGCAGCTGGTCGCCCGACTGGACACCGAGGGCCTGGACGCCCGCGTCGGGGACGGGACCGAGGTCTCCGAGGCGGACCTCGTCGTGTGTGCCACGACCGCGACGAGCCCGCTCTTCGACGGCACCGCCGTCAAGCCCGACGCCTGCGTGGTGGCGGTCGGCTCCCACGAGCCGGACCGGCGCGAGGTCGACTCCGCGCTGCTCGGCCGGGCGGCCCAGGGTGGCGGCGTGGTGGTCGAGACGCGTGACGTGGCGCTGCGGGAGGCCGGCGACGTGGTCCTCGCTCTCGGTGAGGGTGCCCTGTCGGCCGACCAGCTCGTGGAGCTCGGCGACGTCGTACGCCGGGAGCCCGGCGCCGGTCCGTCGTTCTTCAAGAGCGTCGGCATGGGCTGGGAGGACCTGGTCGTCGCGGAGGCGGTCCTCCAGCGGTGGCGCCGGTGAGCGCGCTGGGGAGCGAC
Source organism: Nocardioidaceae bacterium (assembly GCA_035706365.1). Classification (GTDB taxonomy): domain Bacteria; phylum Actinomycetota; class Actinomycetes; order Propionibacteriales; family Nocardioidaceae; genus Nocardioides_C. The sequence continues at coordinate 17,492 of DASSVD010000013.1, read as the reverse complement.
CCGGGCGGCGACCCGGGCAGCGACGTGGTGATCGTCGGCGGGGGCATCGTCGGCGCCGCGTGCGCCTACTACGCGAGCCGGGCCGGACTCGAGGTCACCCTGCTCGAGCGCGAGACCGTCGGCAGCGGCACGACCAGCCGCGGCGAGGGCAACATCCTGATCTCGGACAAGTCGCCCGGCCCCGAGCTGGAGCTGGCGCTGTACTCCCGCACCCTGTGGCTGCAGGCCGCGGAGGAGCTGGGCGCCGGGCCCCTGGAGCTGGAGGAGAAGGGCGGGCTGGTGGTGGCCACCAGCGACGCCGCGCTCGCCGACCTGCACGCGTTCGCAGACCAGCAGGGTGGAGCCGGCGTGGACGGCCACCGCGTCGCCGCCGAGCAGCTGCGCGACCACGAGCCGCACCTGGCCGCCGACCTGCCCGGCGGCGTGCACTACCCGCAGGACCTGCAGGTGCAGCCGGTGCTCGCCGCGGCCACCCTGGTCGCCGCGGCCCGCCGTCACGGCGCGCGGGTGGAGAGCGGCGTCGAGGTCACCGGCCTCGAACGCGGGCCCGACGGAGCGATCGTCGCGGTCCGCGCCGGCGGGCGCCGGTTCCCCACCAGCGCCGTGGTCAACGCCGCCGGGACGTGGGGTGGCACGGTGTCCGAGCGGCTCGGCGGCCCGGTGCCGGTGCTGCCGCGGCGCGGGTTCATCCTGGTCACCGAGCCACTGCCGCGGGTGGTGCGGCACAAGGTGTACTCAGCCGACTACGTCAGCAACGTGGCCAGTGACGACGCCGGTCTCGAGACCTCCGTCGTGGTCGAGGGCACCCAGGGCGGCACGGTGCTCATCGGCGCCAGCCGCGAGCGGGTCGGCTTCGACGACACCTTGTCGGTCGACGTGGTGCGCCGGCTCGCGACGCAGGCCGTCCGGCTCTTCCCGTTCCTCGCCGACGTCGCGCTGATGCGCGTCTACCGCGGCTTCCGCCCCTACTGCCCGGACCACCTGCCGGTGATCGGGCCCGACCCGCGCGTGCCCGGGCTCTTCCACGCCTGCGGCCACGAAGGCGCCGGCATCGGTCTCGCGCCCGGCACCGGCGCGCTGGTCACGGCGATGCTGGCGGGCGCGGCCGACCACCACCCGGTGCCGTTCGACCCGGCGCCGTTCGACCCGGCGCCGTTCGCCCCGTCCCGCTTCCTCGAGGTGGCCCGATGACCGACCCGCAGACCTTCGGTTTCGACGGCACCGAGATCCCGTTCGTGCCGGGCCAGAGCGTCGGGGCTGCGTTGACGGCCGCGGGCATCCGCTCCTGGCGCAGCACGCGCGTCGCGCAGCGCCCGCGCGGCCTGTTCTGCGGGATCGGGATCTGCTTCGACTGCCTGGTCGTGGCCGACGACCGGCCCAACCAGCGGGCCTGCCTGCTGCCCGCCCGCCCCGGCCTGCAGGTACGCACCCAGGAAGGAACCGGCCATGACGACCTCACCGTCTGAGCAGCCCGCCGGCCGCCCCGTCGACGCGCCGTACGACGTGCTGGTGGTCGGGGCCGGGCCGGCCGGGCTGGCCGCGGCGACGCGCGCGGGCGGCCAGGGCGTTACCGTGGCGCTGCTCGACGCCGGCGCGGTGCCCGGTGGCCAGTACTGGCGGCAGCCGGCGCCTGCCGCCGCACCGAACACGGGCGCGGCCCTGGACCCGACGGACCTGGCCTACCTGCACCACGATCTGGCCGGTTACCACGCGCTGGTCGACCGGCTGGACCGGCAGCGCCGGCGCGGCACCACCACCTACCTGCCCGGGCACCACGTGTGGGCGGTGGAGCGCGAGGAGACTCCGGACGGTGACCGCTTCGTGGTCCATGCACTGGACTCGACGGTCCCGGGTGGCGGCACGAGCCGGACGCTGACCGCGCGACGGCTGGTGCTCGCCACCGGCGCCTACGACCGGCAGGTGCCCTTCCCCGGCTGGGACCTGCCCGGGGTGATCACCGCGGGGGGCGCCCAGGCGCTGCTCAAGGGGCACGGCGTGCCGGCGGGGCGGCGCGTGGTCGTGGCCGGGACCGGCCCGTTCCTGCTCCCCGTCGCCGCCGGGCTCGCCGCAGCCGGCACGCAGGTGATCGGCGTACACGAGGCGGGCTCGCCGCGTGCCTGGCTGCGCCACGCGGGCGCCGTCGGCCGCAACCTGAACAAGCTGTCCGAAGGGGCCGGGTACGCCGCGGCGCTGGTCCGGCACCGGGTCCCGGTCCGCACCCGCTCGGTGCTGGTCGCGGCGCACGGGACCGACCGGCTCGAGGCGGTCACCGTCGCGCGCGCGGACGGCAAGGGTGGCGTGGTGCCGGGCAGCGAGGAGCGCGTGGCCTGCGACACCCTGGCGGTGGGCTGGGGCTTCACCCCGCAGCTCGAGCTGCCGCTGTCGCTGGGGTGCCGCACCCGCGTGGACGCCGACGGCTCCGTCGTGTGCGCGGTCGACGAGGACCAGGAGTCCACGGTGCCCGGCGTCTACGTGGCCGGGGAGACGTGCGGCGTGGGCGGTGCGGCACTCGCGTTGCTCGAGGGAGCGATGGCCGGTGCGGCGGCTGCCGGTACGCCGTTGCGTGACCGGCGTCCGCGGCGGCAGCGGGTCGCCCTGCGCCGGTTCGCCACCGCGATGCATCAGGCCCACCCCGTTCCTGCGGGGTGGGTCGACCGGGTGGACGAGGACACCGTGGTCTGCCGCTGCGAGGAGGTGACGGCCGCGCGGCTGCGTGCGGCGGTGACCGATCTGGGAGCGGCCGACGCCCGCGGCGGGAAGCTGCTCGCCCGCACCGGGATGGGCTGGTGCCAGGGCAGGGTGTGCGGGTATGCCGCGGCGTGCCTGACCGCGGCCTGGAGCGGGACGCCCTACGACCCCACCCGGGTCGGCACCCGGCCGGTCGCAACCCCGGTACCGCTGGGCGCGCTCGGCGTGACCGTCGGCCACGACGTCACCGACGGGGACTGAGCTCGGCGCTCAGCGGGCCTGGGAGCCGGCCGTCTCGCGCGAGGCGCCCGCGGTGCTCCCGGAGCTGTCGGTGCTCCCGGAGCTGTTGGTGCTCTCAGGGCTGCCGGCGCCTGCACTGCTCTCGGCGCGCCCACCGGCCTCGGTGCCCCCCGTGCCCCCGGTGCCCGCACTCTCCGCCCGCTCCGGCCGCGGTGGGGGCCCGACCAGGGTGACCACCAGGCCCAGCGCGGCCCAGCACAGGACGATGCACAGCAGGTAGCGGGTCAGCGCGACCGACATCGGGGTGGTCTGCTCGACCAGGCCGCCCCACAGCGCAGGGGAGCTGACCAGCGCGGCAGCGATCAGCACCACCGGTGACAACGGACTCATCGTGACACTCCCTCCCCCGGCGACCCCTCCCGGTGCCACCGGCACGTCTCGATCCCTGTCCTGATCATGTCGTCAGCGCCGCCGCCTGGCCCGTGACCACGCCGACGGAGCGGATCTGGGTGGATCCGTTCAGCTCGGTGTAGGACACCACCGGCAGCCTGGGCAGGGACGGGCTGACCATCCGGCGCACGGCGGCGCGCAGCTGCGGCGCGCAGGCCAGCACCGGGTTCACGCTCTCCTGCTCGGCGGCCTGGCTGAGCTGGGCCAGCTGGGTGAGCACCCCCTGGGCGACGTCGGGGTCCAGCGCGAGGAACCCGCCGTCGTCGCCGGTGCGCAGCCCCTCCAGCATCCGCTGCTCGAGGACCGGCTCGAAGCTCAGCACGGACACGGTCCCGCGCTCGGCGTACGGCGCGACGACCGCCGGGCCGAGCACCTGCCGGGCGGCCTCGACCAGCCCGTCGATGTCCTTGCCGAGCCGGGCGCGCAGCGAGAGCGCCTCGAAGATCCGGACCAGGTCGCGGATCGAGACCTGCTCCTCCAGCAGGGACTGCAGCACCCGCTGCACCTCGCCCAGGCTCAGCTGCGCCGGCGTGAGCTCCTCGATCACCACCGGGTGGGTGCGCTTGACCGCGTCGACCAGCATCCGCACGTCCTCGCGTCCGAGCAGCCGCGACGCGTGCTGGCGGACCACCTCGGCGAGGTGGGTGGTCAGCACCGACGAGCGGTCCACCACGGTGGCCCCGGCCAGCTCGGCCTGGCTGCGCAGCTCGACGGGCACCCACACCGCGGCCAGTCCGAAGACCGGCTCCTGGGTGCGCTGCCCGGGCAGGTTGTCCAGCCGGTCGCCGATGGCGAGGACGGTGCCCGGGGGCGCCTCGCCGCGGGCGACCTCGACGCCGAAGAGGCGGATCGCGTAGGTGCGCAGCGGCAGGTCGAGGTTGTCGCGGGTGCGCACCGGAGGCACCACCACGCCCAGGTCGCTGGCGACCTTGCGACGCAGGGCCTTGACCCGGTCCAGCAGGTCGCCGCCGGCGCTCGGGTCGACCAGGTCGATGATGTCCGCGGACAGCTCGAGCTCGAGCGGGTCGACGCGGATCTCCTCGACCAGCGCCTCCACCGAGTCCGGGGAGCGGGCCGGCTCGAGCTCGGTGGTCTCCGGCTGCGGCTCGGGCTCCGGCTCGACGCGGGTGGACAGGAACAGCAGCACCCCGCCCGCGAAGAGGAACGGGATCTTGGGGATGCCCGGGATCAGGCACAGCGCCAGCGCGGCGAACCCGGCGATCCGCATCGGCTGGCGCTGCCGGGTCATCTGCTTGGCCAGGTCGGAGCCCATGTCGGAGTCGCCGGTGGCGCGGGTGACGATCAGGCCGGTGGCCACCGACAGCAGCAGCGCGGGGATCTGGGAGACCAGGCCGTCGCCGATGGTGAGCAGGCTGTAGGTCGAGATCGCGTCGCCGAGCGACATGCCGTGCTGCACGACCCCGACGGTGAACCCGCCGATCAGGTTGACCAGGGTGATGATGATCGCGGCGATCGCGTCGCCCTTGACGAACTTCGAGGCGCCGTCCATCGCGCCGTAGAAGTCGGCCTCTCCGGCCACCTCCGCGCGGCGGCGCCGCGCCTCGTCGTCGTCGATCAGGCCGGCGTTGAGGTCGGCGTCGATGGCCATCTGCTTGCCGGGCATCGCGTCGAGGGTGAACCGGGCGCCGACCTCGGCGACGCGCCCGGCACCGTTGGTGACCACGACGAACTGGATCACCACCAGGATCGCGAACACGATGATCCCGACGATCAGCGAGCCGCCGATCACGAAGTGGCCGAAGGTGTCGATCACCTTCCCGGCGTAGCCGTCGAGCAGCACCAGCCGGGTGGCGCTGACGTTGAGCGCGAGCCGGAACAGGGTGGCGACCAGGATCAGTGCGGGGAACGCGGAGAAGTCCAGCGGCCGGTGCACGAACATCGCGGTGAGCAGGATCAGCAGAGCGCCGGTGATGTTGGCGGCGATGAGCATGTCGAGCACCATCGCGGGCAGCGGCACGACGAGCATGACCACGATCGAGACGACCGCGACCGGGACGCCGATCTGCGCCATCTGCCGCTTGGGGCGGCCGCCGGGGCGTGCCGCCGCTCCGGCGGGGTGGGACTGAGCCTGTGCCACGCAGCTGCCTTTCGGGTACGCCTCGACTCGCACCCTCCCTGGTGCGTGACGGCCGCCGTCCTGGCACAGGGTCCTATCGGCCGGTCGGCGGCGGACCTGAGGAGTCGGCGCCGGCGGGACCGGACGGGCCCGCCGCGGCACGAGGCGGCGTACGCCGACGGCTGCGGGGCACCTCCGGCAGCGGCGTCGACGGCCGCGGGCTGCGGTGCCGGCCGGCGGCCGAGCCGGACGCCCGACGCGACAGCACGAAGGCGAGCACCTGCGCGACCGCGTGGTAGAGCTCGGGAGGGATGGCCTGGCCGACCTCGCAGCCGGCGTGCAGCGCGCGGGCCAGCGGGACGTCCTCGACCAGCGCCACCCGGTGGCTCTCGGCGACCTCGCGGATCCGCGCGGCGACCACGCCGGCGCCCTTGGCGACCACCCGCGGGCTGCCCTTGTCCGGCTCGTAGCGCAGCGCCACCGCGACGTGGGTCGGGTTGACCAGGACCACGTCCGCGGTGGGTACGTCGGCCATCATCCGGTTGCGGGACGCGGCGAGCTGCCGGGAGCGCAGTGCGCTGCGCACCAGCGGGTCGCCCTCGGACTGCTTGTGCTCGTCGCGCACCTCCTTCTTCGACATCCGCACCTGCTTGCCGGTGCGGCGGCGGGCCATCGCGTAGTCGGCGGCCGCCGCGATCAGTCCGGCGACGGCGATGTCGCGGATCAGCCCGGTGGTCGCCTCCGCGGTGAGCTCGAGGGCGACCCCGATCGGCATCAGCCCGCCGAGCAGCGGCATCAGCTGGTCCACCGCCCGCCAGACGAAGACGGTGACCAGGGCGCTCTTGATCAGCACCTTGCCGCCCTCCCACAGGGCGTGCGGCCCGAACAGCCGCTTGGCGCCCTCGATCGGGTTCAGCCGCGACCACTTCGGCTTGAGCGCCTTGGTGGCGACGAAGAAGCCGCCCTGGGCGAGCGCGGCGGCCACGCCGATCAGCAGGATGCAGGCGCCGAGGGCGACCATCATCAGCAGCGCCAGCACGCCGCCGTCGTGCAGCAGCCGGGTGGCGTCGTGCCGGTCGGGCGAGGCGATGGTGCCCAGCGTCCGGGTGAGCAGCTCGCGCACCGACTCGATGGCCTTGCCGGCCAGCCAGTTGAGCACGACGGCCAGTGCGAGCATCGCGCCCCACGCGCCCAGCTCCGGCGTCCGGGCGACCCGCCCCTCCTTGCGGCTCTCCTTGAGCTTCTTGGGGGTCGGCTTCTCGGTCTTCTCCTCGTTCGGCACGCCCGCCCCCTCAGCCCAGCGCCCGCATGCCCTCGAGGGCGGCCTCGACGAGCCGGGACATCGCGTTGGGGAGTACGGCGAACGAGAGCCCCACCATCAGCAGGGTCAGCCCGATCTTGGCCGGGAACATGATGCTGATCGCGTTCAGCTGCGGGGCGACCTTGGTCAGCAGTGCCAGGCCGAGGTCGGCCACGAACAGCACCGCGACCAGCGGCAGCGCGATCTGCACCGCGGAGGAGAAGAACAGCCCGAACGCCACGGTGACCACCTGCGTGACGTCGGCCGGCTCCCAGCTGGTCCCGATCGGCATGGTGTCGAAGGAGTGCAGCAGCCCGCCGATCACCATCAGGTGCGCATTGCTGGCGAACAGCAGCATCATCGCCAGCATCGAGAACAGCTTGCCGTTGACCGAGTTCATGTTCTGGCTCAGCGGGTCGAACGCCGCGGCCAGGCTGAACCCGCCGAACACGTCGATCAGGTCGCCGGCGGCCTGCACGGCAGCGAAGACCAGGAAGGTGACGAACCCCATCGTGGCGCCGATCAGCGCCTCCTGCGCGGCGGCCAGCAGCAGCTGCGGCACCCCCACCGGCATCGTCATCGAGGCCAGGCCGGGCGCCGCGGAGAAGGCCAGGCCCAGGGCGAGGAGGGTCTTGGCCAGCACCGGCACGGCGCGCGAGGAGAACGGCGGCACGATCACCAGCCAGGCGACCAGGCGCACCGAGGCCAGCACGTAGCCGACCAGCGGGATCCCGGACAGGGTCAGCGTCACGGCTACCCCAGCAGCTCGGGCAGCCGGTCGAAGAGGTCGTGGGTGTAGGCGACCAGGGTGTGCAGCATCCAGTTGCCGGAGATCAGCACCGAGATGCCCACGCCGATCAGCTTCGGCACGAAGGAGAGGGTGAACTCCTGGATCTGGGTCATCGACTGGAACAGCGAGATCACGAAGCCGATCACCAGCGCCGGCACCAGGATCGGCGCAGACAGCTTCAGCGCCACCAGCATGGTCTGCAGGGCGATGTCGAGGACGGCGCTGTCGGTCACGGCGTGCTCATCCGGTGTAGCTCTGCACCAGGGAGCGGACGATCAGCGCCCACCCGTCGACCAGCACGAACAGCAGCAGCTTGAACGGCAGGGACACCATCACCGGCGGCATCATCATCATGCCCAGCGACATCAGCGCGCCGCTGATCACGATGTCGATCACCAGGAACGGGATGAAGATCATGAACCCGATGATGAAAGCCTGCTTGAGCTCGCTGAGCACGAACGCCGGCACCAGCGTCGACAGCGGTACGTCGCTGGGCGTCTGCGGCTCGGGGCGCTGCGCGACCTCGGTGAGCAGCGCGATCTCCTTGTCGCCGGTCTGGTCGAGCATGAACCCGCGCAACGGCTCCACGCCGTCGTGCCAGGCCTGCGACTGGGTCTTGGTGCCGTCGAGGTAGGGCTGCAGCCCGTCGTCGTTCATCTGGCTGAGCACCGGCGCCATGATGAACAGGCTGAGGAACAGCGCGAGCCCGGCCAGCACCTGGTTCGGCGGGGTCTGCTGCAGGCCGAGGGCGTTGCGGGTCAGCCCCAGCACGACCAGGATCTTGGTGAAGCTGGTGCAGGTGAGCAGGATCGCCGGGACCAGCGACAGCAGGGTGAGCCCGAGCAGCACGATGATCGGGGTGCTCGGCTTCTTGGTGATGTCGTCGAAGCGGACGGTGACGCCGCCGTCGCGGGGCCCGTTCGGCCCCCGAGGGCCGTCCGGTGCGGTGAACACCGGGGCGTCGCGAACCGGTCCCGCCTGCACGAGTCCTGCCTGCACGAGTCCTGCCTGCACGAGTCCTGCCTGCACCGGGGTCGCCTGCACCGGTGCGGCCGCTGCGGTGCCCGCGGTCAGCAGCAGCGCCCCCAGCGCGACCAGGACGCCGGCGACGAGGGCAGCGAGAACCGTCGCGGGCCGGCGCCCGGCGCGACGCACCTCAGCCACGAGGCAGCCCGTCGGCACGCGAGGACCGGGTCGCGGCCGCCCAGGCCTGCTTCCAGGTCTGACCGGAGAGCACGGAGCCGTGGAGGCCGGCGGCGGGCCTGGGCAGCGGGCCGGACGGCCCGGCAGCACCGTCCGCAGTCGCGGTGGCGGAGTCCGCCCCCGGGTCGGCGCCGGCAGCGGCGACGCCAGGCACGCGCGCGGTGGCGGGCAGCTCGTCGGGGTCGAGCTCGGTGAGCAGGCGTACGCCGCTGTCGGCCACGCCGACCACGAGCACCCGCTCGCCCACCTCGACCACGGCCACCGATGCGTTGCGGCCGAGCGCCTGCCGGCCCAGCACCCGCAGCGGCGAGCGCGCGCCCCCCAGCCCGAGCCGACGCTGGCTGACCCGGGCGACCGCCCAGAACAGCAGCAGGACGACGCCCAGGGAGACGACGACGCGCAGGACCACCTCGAACACGGGGGTCAGGCGCCGGTGGAGGGGGCGACGATCTCGGTGACCCGCAGCGCGAAGTCCTCGTCGACCACGACCACCTCGCCGCGCGCGATCAGCCGGCCGTTGACCAGCAGGTCCGCAGGGCTACCGGCGGCGCGGTCCAGCTCGAGCACGTCACCGGGCGCGAGGGCGAGCAGCTCCCGCACCGACATCCGGGTGCGGCCCAGCTCGACGGTGACCTCCATGGAGACCCCGTGCAGCAGCTCGACGCCGCGCACCGGCGCGCGGCCCGGACGCGGCGTACCGGATCCTTGCGTGCCGCGTGAGCCGGCGGCGGCTGCACCGGCGTCTCCCGGCGTGGCCAGGCCCGCGACGAACAAGACGGCGGCGGTCTCACCGCCGGCCAGCAGCGGCAGCGCGGCGTCGGCGGCGGTCACGGTGGCGGCCAGCTCCTCGCCGGCCAGCGTCTGAGCGGCTCCGGCCGGGCTGCCCAGCGCGACTGCCGCGGCGTCCAGCGCCGGCTGCAGGGCCGCGCCGACCTCGAGCCCACCGGCGGGAGCTGCGGCGAGCGCGTCGGCGAGGTCCTGGCGCACCAGCAGACCGACCACGGCGCCCTTCACCCGGTCGAGGGCGACCACCCCGGCGGCCGCCCACTCGGTGGGAACGAGCAGGGCCGGCGGCTGCGGGACGCCGAGGGTGACGGCCTCGCCTACGGGCAGCAGCGGCGCCACCGCCTCGCCGGCGGCGAGGACGCGCTCGTCGACCCCGGCTCCGCTGCGGGGCTGACCCGCGGTCGATCCGGCGGGGGCGACGGTGGTCTGGTCGGTGAGGGACATCAGTTCTCCTGCGTGGGTGACGCGACGACGAGGGCGGCCAGGCGCCGGCCGTGGCTGCCGGGGGTGGCGTGGGCGAGCACGACGTCCTCGGTGGCGACGTCGAGGGGGGCCTGGGCGGCGTGGGCGAGCCGAACCACGTCGCCGACCTGGAGACCGGACAGCTCGACCGGGTCGGCGTCGGTGTGCCGGAACCGCACCACCACGTCGACCGGGACCTCTTCGAAGGTCTCGGCGAGGCGGACGGACGCCGCGGCCCGGGTACGCCGCTCGGTCTCGCTGACCTGCGCCGCCGCACCGTTCAGGCCGGGCAGCAGGCCGGCGAACGGGAAGCACAGGCTCAGTGCCAGCTGCTCGTCACGGTGCTGGAGGCGGAACCGCGCGACCACCATCGCGTCGGTCGCATGGGCGAAGCGGGCGTTCTGCGGGTAGTACTCCGTGCGGGCCGGGCGGGCACTCACGTCGGCGACGGAGGCGAACGCGTAGCCGAGCTGACCGATCAGCCGCTGGTGAAGGTCGGCGACCACGGAGGCCTCGAGGTCGGTCAGGGGCCGCTCCGGCTGGTCGACGGCTCCGGACCCGCCGAGCAGGCGGTCCACGCAGAGCATCGAGGCGCGCAGCGGCAGCTGCAGCGCGGCCAGGCCGGAGAACGGCTCGGCGGTGAACACCACCAGGTGGCTGGTCTCACCGAGCTGGTCGACGTAGTCGGCGTAGGCGACCTGCTCGACGGTCTCCAGCTCGACCTGCGAGGTCTCCCGCAGGGCGGAGGAGAACAGGGTGGACGCCTGCCGCGCCCACACCACGAACGCCGCCTGCAGCGTGCGGGCGTGCTCGCGCGAGAGCGTGACGGGTCGCCGGAAGTCGTAGGGCACGACGCTCTCCCGGGCGGAGGACACGCTGGACGGGCTCACGGCATGCTTCATCGGCGCGTGCGCGCCGGACCTGAGCCAAACGGTGGTGACGCCCGGGTGGCTCCCGGGGACTGCTGGGTGCTACTGGGTGACGAAGTCGGTGAAGTAGACCCCCATCACCTCGCCCTCGTACATCTCCTCCAGCCGCTCCTCGAGCTCGCCCTTGAGGTGGGTGCGGTACTTGCGCCGCGCCAGCTTGGCCTGCTCCTCCCCGCTGAACAGGTCGATGGTGGCGTCCAGCGCCTTGCTGCCGTCCAGCTCGCCACCGGCGTCGGTGGTGGCCTGCAGGGCCAGCCCGATCCGCAGGTAGTGGCCGTCGGCCAGGTTGACCTGGATCGCGTCGAGCTTGAGCACCTCCCCGGGCTCCGGCTCGGCGTCGGCCGAGGCGGCGGGGCGCAGCAGGAACCACCACCCGGCGCCGGCCAGGGCGATCACCAGCACGACGGCGATCAGCAGCTTCTTCTTGCCGCCCTTGGCGGGTGGTTCGGCGGCGGGCTCCTGCGCGGCGCCCGGTCGTCCGGTGGCGGGTGCGGTCGTGGTGTGGCTCATGGTGCGGTCCTCACGGCGTCGGCAGCGATCTTCCCCCGGTCACCGAGCACCTCGTCGAACAGCTGGCGGGTCTGCTCGGGTGCGTCGGAGCGGATCACGATGTCCACGCGCTTGTTCAGCGCCTGCGAGTGCGGCTTGGCCGGGTCGATCAGCGGTCGCTCGTGACCGAAGGCGACCGCGGAGAGCCGGCTGCCGTCGATGCCGCCCTGCTCGTTGAGGTAGCGCAGCACGGTGACCGCGCGCGCCGCGGACAGGTCCCAGTCGGTCGGGTAGTACTTCGGGTGCACCTTGACCTGGTTGGTGTGGCCGTCCACCTCCACCTGCTCGGGCAGGTCACGCATCACCGGCGCCATCGCGTCGAGTACGTCGCCGCCGCGCCGGGTCAGCTCGGCCAGGTTGGCGGCGAAGACGATGTGCCGCGAGACCAGGCTGATCGTCAGCCCGCGCTCGTCGATGGCCATCGACACGTCGCGCAGGTACCCCTTGCTGCGCAGCGCCTCCGCGATCCGGCGGCGCAGCTCCTCGAGCCGGGCCACCTCCGACTCGGCGTCGGCGAGGGCCTGCTCCTGGCTCTGGACCTGCTGGGTCAGCTGCTGGTCCTGCCGGCGCTCCTGGGCGGGGGTCTGCGGCGTCATCGGCTGCGGGGACTGCGGGCCGCCCTGCCCGGCACTGCCCTCGGCCGCGGCGGGCCGGATCGGCGCCAGCGGCTGGATGCCGGCCTCCGGCATCACCGAGGAGGACCCCTGGAACGGCGAGGACGTCTGCCCGAAGCCGGCGGCCATCCCGTCCTTGAGCGCCTCGAACCGCTTCTGGTCGACCTGGCTGACCGCGAAGAGCACGATGAACAGCACCATCAGCAGGGTGATCATGTCGGCGTAGGTGATCAGCCAGCGCTCGTGGCTGACGTGCTCCTCCTCCGCGTGGCCGCGGCGGCGCGCGCGTGGCATGTCAGGCCGCCTTCGGCTCGGGCTCGCGCTCGGTCTCGGGGACCAGCGACTCCAGCCGCTGGGCGACCACCCGCGGGTTGGCTCCCGACTGGACGGCGAGGACTCCCTCGATCACCAGCTCCATCCGGGCGCACTCGAGGTCGCTGATCCGCTTGAGCCGGTTGCCGATCGGCAGCCAGAGCAGGTTCGCGGTCATCACGCCCCACAGCGTGGCCACGAACGCACCGGCGATCAGGTGCCCCAGCTCGTCGGGGTTGGAGAGGTTCTCCAGCACGTGGACCAGGCCCATCACCGTGCCGATGATGCCGATCGTCGGTGCGTAGCCGCCCATGTCGTTGAAGAACTTCGCGGCCTGCTTGTCGGCGGCACGCTTGCCGTCCAGCTCGGCCTCGAGGATCTCGCGGAGCTCCTCGGGGTCGGTGCCGTCCACGGCGAGCCGCACGCCCTTGCTGAGGAACTCGTCACCGACCTCGCGGGCCGAGTCCTCCAGGGTGAGCAGGCCCTCGCGGCGGGCCTGGTCGGCCAGCTTGACCACCACCGGGACCAGCTCGCCGGGCGGCGTGGCCTTCCAGCCCATCGCCCGCTTCAGCGAGGCCAGGGCTGCCTTCGTGTCGGCCAGGGTCCCCCCGGCCACGGCGGCGCCGACGGTGCCGCCGAAGACGAGCAGCATCGGCGGCAGCAGGAGCAGCGAGGTGGGATGCCCGCCCTCGAGGATGTTGGCGCCGATCAGCGCGACGAAGGCGAGGCCGATCCCGATCGGGGTGGCGCGGTCCATCACGCCTGCCTGGGACTCATCGGGACGACCGGGTCCTCGGCCTCGCGCACCGCGCTGAGCCGGCCACGCCGGTGCAGGCCGCCCTCGGCGTGCTCGAACGCGCTGGCGGTGGCCAGCACCTCGGCCCGGAAGTCCAGGACCGCGGCGACCACCTCGTGCAGGTCCTCGCGCACCAGGTACTTGGTGCTGTCGACCAGGGTGATGACGGTGTCGGGGGTGCTGTCGACGCGCTCGATCAGGTCGGGGTTGAGCGCGAAGGCAGCGCCCGTGAGACGGGTGAGCGTGATCATCGGAAAGCACCATCCTTGTGCTGTCGTGCCGTGCGGCCGTCCGTGGCTGCACCTGTCCCATCGGCACGCTGTTGCGGGACCTGAGGGATCGTCGGCGGCAGGATGCCGTCCCGGCGACCCGCACCACCCCCTGTGAACGGCTGGTCGAGCCTGTCGAGACCACCGCATCGCTCGAGGCATCGTCGCGCTCATCGACGAGCTGAAGCGCCGCAGGCCCCGCTGAACCAGCCGGGCCCGCGGCGCTCGCGGGTCTCGCTTACCGCTTGATGTTCACCAGCTCCTCGAGCACCTGGTCGGAGGTGGTGATCACCCGCGAGGTGGCCTGGAAGCCGCGCTGGGCGATGATCAGGTTGGTGAACTCCTGGGCGAGGTCGACGTTGGACATCTCCAGCGAGCTGCCCATCAGCGTCCCCAGCCGGCCCGACCCCGGGGCGCCGATCTGCGGATCACCGGAGTTCGGGGTCTCCAGGAACGCGGTGTCGCCTGCCTTCTGCAGGCCGGCGGGGTTGGCGAAGTTCGCGAGCGCCACCTGGAACATGTCCTCGCGGTGCCCGTCGGCGAAGACGCCGGTGATCACGCCGTCCGCGCCGATGCTGTAGGAGCGCAGGATCTTGGTCTTGTCCGTCTCGCCCTCCTGACCGGCCAGCTGGTCGACCTGGATGGGCACCGGCTTGCCCCCCGGGTTCGTGAGGTCGTAGCCCTTGACGAAGTCACCGTCGAGGTTGACCAGGTTGCCGAGCGCGTCGAACTTGAACGCACCGGCGCGGGTGTACATGTCCACCCCGCCGCGGTCGACGATGAAGAACCCGTCGCCGGAGATCATCAGGTTGGTGTCGCGGCCGGTGGTCTGGGTCGAGCCCTGGCCGAAGTTGGTGGCGGTGCCGCCGACCTGGACGCCCAGCCCGACCTCGATCGGGTTGGTGCCGCCGCGGTTGGCGTTCGGCGCGCTGGCGCCGGTGAGCATCTGGCTCAGCGTGTCCTGGAAGACCACGGTGGAGGCCTTGAAGCCGGCGGTGTTCGCGTTGGCGATGTTGTTGCCGGTCACGTCGAGCATGGTCTGGTTGGCGCGCAGTCCGCTGATCGCGGAGAAGAGTGAGCGAAGCATCGGGATGTCCTTCCGGGTGGTGCGCTGATGGTGGTCGGTTCGTGGGGCCGGTCAGGCCGGCGTACTGGTGCTCTCGGGGTCGGTCGTGGTGCCGGGGTCGGTCGCGGTGCCGGGGTCGGCCTCGGCCGCGGCCGTGGTGCTGTCGAGCACGCCGGTGACCTGGTTCATCGGTACGTCGAGGTCGCCGATGGTCAGCATCGGCCCGTCGGCGGTGAACCGGACCCCCTCCACGCGCCCCTGCGCCTCGGCGCCGGTCGTGGAGGCCGGGTCGGTGTAGGTGACGGTGCGCCCGACCAGGCCGCTGGCCCCGAAGGAGAGCTGCGCGGACAGGGCCTGGGCGGTCTGGGTGGCGACCTCCTCGAGCTTCTCCAGCGAGGTGAACTGCGCCGACTGGGCGAGGAACTCCGCGGAGTCGGTCGGGTTGAGCGGGTCCTGGTAGCGCAGCTGGGCGACCATCAGCTTCAGGAACGTGTCGCGGCCGAGCTGGTCGCCGATCGCGTCGCCGCTGGAAGCGCCTTCGCCGGACGTGGCCGCGCCGGCCGCGGCGTACGCCGGGGTGTCTCCTGCGCCGTACGGCGCTCCGGCAGCTCCGCTGAGCGCACTGCTGGTGGGAACGATCATCGGTGGTCTCCTCAGATCCGGACGTCGAAGGACGTGGTACGCCGCTGGCTGCTGCGGCCGGTCGGGTCGGGTGCGGTGGGGTCGAGCGGCGAGCCGTCGCGCCCACGCGGGGCAACGGCGGCGGCACGACCCGAGGACGGATCGCCGGCGCGCTCGCGGCTGGAACCGGGCTGGTCGTCGGGTCCGCGCTGACCCAGGTCGAAGCCGGACAGCTCCTGCCCCGACGGTCCGTGTCCCTGCTGCTGACCCTGCTGGTGTCCGGGCTGCTGGCCCTGCTGGTGTCCGGGCTGGCTGCTGTGGCTTCCCTGCTGGGCCTGCGCCGCGACGAGCGTGACGGCCGGGCCGGTCCCGGCGAGGTCGCGCAGCACCACCTGCCCGGTGGTGTGGCCGGAGAGCTCCAGCAGGCTGCGCAGCTGGGCACTTCCCTGCTGCAGCGCCTCGCGCGCCTGGGCCCCGGCGGCGATGCGTACGTCCACGGTGTCGCCCCGGACCACCACGGTGAGGCGTACCTCGCCCAGGTCGGCCGGGTGCAGCCGCAGCGTCATCGCGTGCGTGCCGTCCCCGCGCGAGGCCATCCGCGCCACGGCCGGGTTCACGTCGCTGAGCGGCACGCTGGCGCCGGTCGCTCCTGCGCCCGTGCCGGAGGCAGGAGCGCCGGCGGTGACACCGGCGGCCGCGCCGCTGCCGGTCGTGGCGCCGGCCCCGGCCACGCCGGACTGGGCTGCGAGGGTGTTGTCGGTGACCGGTGCGCCCGGCGCGGGCTGTCCTGCGTTGCCGGGGTCACCCTGCCCGTGGCCCGGGTGGAAGGCGCGCGCTGCCAAGCTGCCTTGCCGGGCATCGGCGCCGGCCGCGCCGGTCGCGCTCACAGCGCCGCCAGCCTGGCCGGGACCTGTCGCTCGGGGCTCCGTGCCGCCCGGGAGCCGCGCCTCGGCAGGGCCGCCGACCGTCGCCGCTGCACCACCGGTGACACCGGTGACACCGGTCCCGCCCGGGCCTGCCGCAGCTGCTGTGGTCGTGCCCGGTGCGGTCGCGCCGTCGGGGTCGCCGGTGACTGCACCCGCCTCCGCGCCGCCCGCGGCGACCGCACCGTGCATGGAGCCGTTCACCGGACCGGTCCCGGAGCCGGAGTCGCTCGTGGAGCCCGCAGCTCGCCGAGCCGCCGGGCCCGTCGCGGAGTCCGCGCTGCCCGGCGTACCGGCTGGCGGTCGCTCGACCGGTGCGGACTGGCCGGCCGCGCCGGCGACAGCGGCCGCACTGGGGTCCGCCCCGGCGCCCGCGGGACGCACGTCGTCACCGGAGCGGCGCTCTCGACGGTCCCTCACGTCGGCCGCGGCACGGTCGGCACGCCGCTCTGCGCCCGGCGACGTCGGCCGGTCCGGCCCGAGCTCGCGGTCCAGGTGCGCCCGGAAGTCGCCGTCGTCGCCATCGTGGCCCCGGGAAGTGGAGCCGGCCGGCTCCACCTGGGGTCGCGACGACGGTGCGGGAAGGACAGGGATGCTCATCACGCCTCCAACCGGGCCTGGTGCGCCAGCACCGCCGGCACGTAGTTGCGCGTCTCGGGGTAGGGCGGGATCCCGCCGTAGCGGTGCACCGCGCCCGGGCCGGCGTTGTACGCGGCCAGCGCCAGGTCGACCCGACCGAACTCGCGGGTCAGGTCGCGCAGCAGGCGGGCCGCGCCGTCGACCGCCTGCGCGGGGTCCATCGGGTTCACGCCGAGACCGTCGGCGGTGCCCGGCATGATCTGCATCAGCCCGCGTGCCCCGGCCGAGCTGACCGCGGACGCGTTGAAGCCGGACTCCTGCTGGGCGACCGCGGCGAGCAGTGTCGGGCTCACCCCGTAGCGTCGGCCGGCGGTCTCGAACAGCCCGGCGTACGGCGTGCCCGCCGGGAGCGCCCCCGTGCCGCGGACCCCGGCGAGACCGGCCACGCCGGCCCCGGTCGCCTGCTCGGGGAGCACCCGGCGGATCGCGGTGGGCGTCTCGTAGACATCGATCACCCGGACGTCGAGCCCGGTGCGCGGCGCCTCGATCATCTTGTGGTTGCCGATGTAGATCGCGACGTGGTCGACCGGCGAGTCGAAGGCCAGGATGTCGCCCGGCCGGGCCTGAGCCAGGTTCGCCACCGGCCGCCCGGCGCGCGCCTGCTCGTAGGAGACCCGGGGCAGGTCGACGCCGAACTTGCGGTAGACCAGCTGCACCAGGCCCGAGCAGTCCAGGCCCTTCTTCGGGTCGGTGCCGCCCCACACGTACGGGACGCCGAGGTAGTTGCGGGCCTCGTCGACCACGGCCTGCCCGAGCACGCCGTTGCCGCCGGTGGCCC
>DASSVD010000012.1:0-40247 GCA_035706365.1 Nocardioidaceae bacterium | reverse complement strand
CCGATCACACGGACAACGCCGGCTACGCGCCGCTCGGCGTCGTGGTGGACACCGCGTTCGACTGGGGATCGGACAGCTGGCCGCGCACGCCGTGGCACGAGACGGTCATCTACGAGCTGCACGTCAAGGGCTTCACCGCACTGCACGACCGGGTCCCCGAGGCCCTGCGCGGCACCTACGCGGGGCTGGCCAGCGCGCCGGTCGTGGACTACCTGCGCGACCTGGGCGTCACCACCGTCGAGCTGCTGCCGGTGCACCAGTTCGCGACCGAGCCCGAGGTCGCGGCGCGGGGGCTGACCAACTACTGGGGCTACAACTCGATCGGCTACTTCGCTCCGCACCACGCCTACAGCTCCGGCGGTGACCGCGGGCAGCAGGTCGCCGAGTTCAAGCAGATGGTGCGCGCGCTCCACGAGGCCGGTCTCGAAGTGCTCCTCGACGTCGTCTACAACCACACCGCCGAACAGGGCCCGCTCGGACCCACGCTCAGCTTCCGCGGCCTGGACGACCTCGGCTTCTACAAGCACCTCGACGAGGCGACGTACTGGGACGTGACCGGCTGCGGCAACACCGTCGACGCCTCCTACCCACCGGCGCTGCAGCTGATCCTGGACTCGCTGCGCTACTGGGCCACCGAGATGCACGTCGACGGGTTCCGGTTCGACCTCGCCCCGGCCCTGACCCGGACCGGGCACAAGATCGACATGAGCGGGCACTTCCTGACCGCGGTGGGCCAGGACCCGGTGCTGCGCCGCCTGAAACTGGTTGCGGAGCCGTGGGACGCCAGCATGGACGGCTACACGGTGGGCCGCTTCCCGTCCCCGTGGTGCGAGTGGAACGACCGCTACCGCGACACCGTGCGCGACTTCTGGCGCGGGCGCTCCGGCGGCGTGCGCGACGTGGCCTCCCGGTTGGCCGGCTCCAGTGACCTGTACGCCGACGACGGGCGAGCGCCGTACGCCTCGATCAACTTCGTCACTGCCCACGACGGGTTCACCCTGCGGGACCTGGTCTCCTACGACCGCAAGCACAACGAGGCCAACGGCGAGGACAACGCCGACGGCAGCGACGACAACCGCTCCTGGAACTGCGGTGTCGAGGGCGAGACCGACGATCTTCGGGTACGGGCGCTGCGCCGGCGGCAGGGGGCGAACCTGATGGCGACGCTGTGCCTGTCCAACGGGGTCCCGATGCTCACCGCCGGCGACGAGCGCGGCCGGACCCAGCGCGGCAACAACAACGCCTACGCGCAGGACAACGAGCTGTCCTGGGTGGACTGGCGCGCCGACGACGCGTGGCTGGACCTCTACGAGCTCACCCGCGCCGCGCTGCGGCTACGACGCGAGCACCCGGCGCTGCGCCAGCGCCACTACCTGGCCGGACAGCCGACCACCGAGGGCGGCCCCAAGGACCTGGCCTGGATCCACCCGGAGGGCCGGGAGCTCACCGAGGCCGACTGGTTCGACGAGGAGCTCCACACGCTGGGCATGTTCGTGTCCGGTGACCCGCTGCGGGCGCCCGGCCCGCGCGGGGAGCGGCTGCGCGACGCGTCCTTCCTGCTGTGGTTCAACGCCCGCGCCGAGACCACCAAGGTGGTGCTCCCCCGCAACGCGTGGGTGCAGCGCGGCGAGGTCGTGCTGAGCACCGACGAAGGGCACGCGCTCGGCGAGCCGGCCGAGGCCGGATCGGTGCTGGAGCTGGCCGGTCGCAGCGTCGTGGTGCTGCGCCAGGTCTGACCCCGCGTTGCCGTGCCCCGGGCTCAGTGGGTCACGTGCGGCAGCGCGATCCGGCCCAGCTCGGCCACCGACGTGAGGGCAGGGTGCTTCGGCACGATCCGCACCGTGTAGCCGATCGGGCCCGTCCGCTCCAGGGAGACTCGCCCCTCGAAGCGGTAGCGTCTGCCCTCGTAGGGCTCGGCGAGCAACAGGGACTGGACCACCGGCTCGTGCAGGGCGTCGTCCTCGCCGACGGCGCCGTAGAGCACCTGGACGTCGACGTCCTCGGGCGAGAGCTCCCCCAGCCGCACGAACGAACGCACGTCGAGCCCGTCGCCCAGCTGCGGCGACTCCGGCATCCCGCCGGACTCCACGTGCTCGATGGCCACGCCGTGCCAGGCGTCGTGCACGCGCTGCTTCCAGGCGGCCAGGTCGCGCGCTCCGTCGTAGCTGTGGTTCAGCGCGCGGGAGGAGGCCGTCGCGGGCAGGTAGAGCCGCTCGACGTACTCGCGCACCATCCGGGTCGCCAGCACCTTCGGGCCCAGCGACTTCAGGGTGTGCCGCACCATCTCGATCCAGCGCACCGGGAGGCCCTCGGCGTCGTGGTCGTAGAAGCGCGGGGCGACCTGGTTCTCGATCAGGTCGTAGAGCGCGTGCGCCTCGATGTCGTCACGCCGGTCGGGCTCGTCCACGCCGTCCGCGGAGGGGATCGCCCAGCCGTTGTCCCCGTCGTACCACTCGTCCCACCATCCGTCGAGGATGGACAGGTTGAGTCCGCCGTTCAGGGCCGCCTTCATCCCCGAGGTGCCGCATGCCTCATAGGGCCGCAGGGGGTTGTTCAGCCACACGTCGCACCCGGGGTAGAGCGGCTGGGCCATCGCGATGTCGTAGTTGGGCAGGAACACGATCCGGTGCCGCACCTCGGGGTGGTCGGCGAACCGGGCGATCTCCTGGATCAGCCGCTTGCCGCCCTCGTCGGCCGGGTGCGACTTGCCCGCGATGACCAGCTGCACCGGCCGCTCGGGGTCGAGCAGCAGTCGCTTGAGCCGGTGCGGGTCGCGCAGCATCAGTGTCAGCCGCTTGTAGGAGGGAACCCGCCGAGCGAAGCCGATCGTGAGCACGTCGGGGTCGAGCACCGAGTCGACCCAGCCGAGCTCGGCCGGGGACGCGCCCCGCTGACGCCATGACTCGGCGAGCCGGGAGCGGACCTCGTGGACCAGGCGCTCGCGCAGCACCCGCTTGGTCTGCCAGATCTGCGCGGAGGACACGCGGTCGACGGCGCGCCACAGCTCGTCCTCCTCGGCGCCGACGCGCACGCCCTCCTTCTCGGCCAGCTCGAGCACCTCGCGCGCGACCCAAGTCGGCGCGTGCACGCCGTTGGTGATCGAGGTGATCGGGCGCTCCGCAGCGTCGAAGTCGGGCCACAGGCCACCGAACATGCCGCGGCTGACCTCGCCGTGCAGTTGGGAGACGCCGTTGGCGCGCTGGGCCAGGCGCAGCCCCATCACCGCCATGTTGAACACGCCGGGGTCGCCGTGCGGGTAGCTCTCGGCGCCGAGCGCGAGGATCTTGTCGACCGGGACACCGGGGCAGGCGTTCTCGCCGCCGAAGTACTGCTCGACCAGGTCGCGGGGGAACCGGTCGATCCCGGCCGGGACCGGAGTGTGGGTGGTGAACACCGTACCGGCCCGCGAGACCTCCAGGGCGACGGCGAAGTCCAGTCCCGGGCCACGCTCGTCGGTGAGCTCGCGGATCCGCTCGAGGCCGAGGAAGCCGGCGTGCCCCTCGTTCGTGTGGAACACCTCCGGGTCGGGTGCGCCGGTGATCCGGGCGTGGGCCCGCAGTGCCCGCACGCCCCCGATGCCGAGCAGCATCTCCTGGCGCAACCGGTGCTCGGTGGTGCCGCCGTAGAGCCGGTCCGTGACCGCGCGCAGGTCGGCGTTGTTCTCCTCGACGTCGGAGTCGAGCAGCAGCAACGGGACCCGGCCGACCTGGGCCACCCAGATCCGCGCGGTGAGGGTCTGCTCGCCGGGCATCCCGACCTCGACCTTGGCCGGGGTGCCGTCGGGCTCGCGCAGCGGGGACAGCGGCAGCTCGTCGGGGTCGCTCACCGGGTAGCGCTCCTGCTGCCAGCCCTCGCGCGACAGCGACTGGCGGAAGTAGCCGTGCCGGTAGAGCAGGCCCACCCCGACCAGCGGCACGCCGAGGTCGCTGGCGGTCTTCAGGTGGTCACCGGCGAGGATGCCCAGGCCGCCGGAGTACTGCGGCAGCACCGCGGTGATGCCGAACTCCGGGGAGAAGTAGGCCAGCGCCCGCGGGGTCTCCCCCGGCTGCTGCTGGAACCAGCGGTCCTCGGTGAGGTAGCGCTGCAGGTTGTCGTGTGCCGCGCGCAGCCGCTGCAGGAACTCTTCGTCACCGGCGAGGTCGTGGAACCGCTGCGCCGGCACGCGGCCCAGGAGGTGGACCGGGTCGTGGCCGGACTCCTCCCACAGCCGCGGGTCGATGGCGGCGAAGACGTCCTGGGTCGGCGGGTGCCAGGACCAGCGGAGGTTGCTGACCAGCTCCTCGAGCGGCTTCAGCGGCTCGGGCAGGGCAGGGCGGACGGTGAAGCGACGGATGGCACGCACCCCACGTACGGTAGTCACCCCGCTGGATCGATCCAATTCGCGACACTCCGGTGCGCCGAAGCGGCCCGGACCGGGCGGATCTGGTGCAGACCGGGACGGGGCGCCTAAAGTGTGCGGGCTCACACGTTCGCACACGTCTTGGGGAGTCCCGGGTGAACTGGACACGACCACACTCTGCCCTGCGCCGGACCGCACGTCCGCGCGCAGCCTGGATCGGCGGCAGGCTCGGCACCGGGTTGGGGGCGGGGCTGGCCACGGCCGCCCTGGCCGCGACCGCACTGCCGCTGCCGGCTGCAGCCGCCCCGGAGGTCGCCGCCGGTGACCTCTTCTTCTCCGAGTACGTCGAGGGGGGCGGGAACAACAAGGCGGTCGAGATCTACAACCCCGCCGACTCCCCGGTGGAGCTCGACGGCTACGCGGTGCAGGTCTACTTCAACGGCAACCCGAGCGCCAGCACCACGGTGCCGCTGACCGGCACCCTCGCCCCGGGCGACGTGCACGTGGTCGGCGACGACGACGCGGACGGCCAGCTGCGGCCGCTGCTCGACCAGACCACGGGCTCCAGCCTCTGGAACGGCGACGACGCGGTCGCACTGGTCCACGACGGGGCGACGCTCGACGTGATCGGGCAGATCGGCACCGACCCGGGGTCGGCGTACGGCTCGGGCGAGGTGACCACCCAGGACCACACGCTGCGTCGCAGCGCCGATGTCACGACCGGCGACACCGACGGCACCGACGCCTTCGACCCGGCCGAGGAGTGGGAGGCCTTCCCGAAGGACACCTTCGACGGGCTGGGCAGCCACGGACCCGCACGCGACGTCGCGCCCGGGGTCGAGGCGGTCTCCCCCGCCGGCGGCAGCACAGGCGTCCTCGACGACACCGTGGTCACGGTCACCTTCACCGAGCCGGTCGACCTCGAGGACGGGGCGCTGACCCTGACCTGCGACGGGGCCGTCGTCGCGGGCAGCACCACGCCCGGCGACGACGGGTCGACCGCGACGTTCGACCCCGCCGAAGCACTGCCGGCCGACTCCACCTGCACGGTCACGGTGCACGCCGCCAAGGTCACCGACCGGGACGGCCAGGCCGACCCGATGCCGGCGGACGTCACCAGCGGCTTCGGGGTCGGCGAGGCGGGTGCGCCGTGCACCCACCAGCGGCTCACCCCCGCCTACGAGATCCAGGGCTCCGGAGCCGAGGCGGCGGTGACCGGCCCGGTGACCACGCGCGGTGTCGTCGTCGGCGACTACGAGCAGGGCGGCCTGGACGGCTTCTACCTGCAGGACGTCCGCGGCGACGGTGACCCGAGCACCTCCGACGGGATCTTCGTCTTCGACCCCGACCGCGACCTGGTCGACGTCGGTGACGTGGTGACCGTCCGGGGCCAGGCTCAGGAGCACTTCGACCAGACCGAGATCAGCGCCGAGCGGATCGACGTCTGCGCCTCGGGTGCCTCGGTGCGGCCCACCGCGGTGCGCCTGCCCTTCCGCAACGAGGCCGACCGGGAGCGCGTCGAGGGCATGCTCGTGCGGCTGCCGCAGCGACTCTCGGTCACCGAGACCTACCAGCTCGGCCGTTTCGGCCAGGTGATGCTGTCCGCGCACGGCCGGCTGCCGCAGCCGACCAACGTGTTCCCTCCGGGCGAGCGCGCCGAGCGCCTGGCCGCTCGCAACGCGCGGAACCAGATCCTGGTCGACGACGCCAGCCAGTTCCAGAACCCCGACCCGATCCCGTTCGCCCGTGACGGGCAGCCGCTCAGCGCGGAGAACACGCTGCGCGGAGGTGACACCGCGCGCAACACCGTCGGCGTGATGACCTACACGTGGGGCGGCAACGGGGCGAGCCCGAACGCGTTCCGGGTGCGCCCGGAGAACGCGCTCGGCGGTCAGGTTCGCTTCCGCGCGAGCAACCCCCGGCCCCACACGCCCGAGCGGGTCGGCGGTGACCTGCGCGTGGCCAGCTTCAACGTGCTGAACTACTTCAACACCTTCGACGGCTGCGCCGGCGGCGTCGGCGAGCAGGCACAGGAGATGGACTGCCGGGGCGCCGACTCGGCCGCCGAGCTGGAGCGTCAGGCCGACAAGATCGTCGCGGCGCTGGCCGGGCTGAACGCCGACGCGGTCGGCGTGATCGAGATCGAGAACGACGGCTACGGTCCCGACAGCGCGCTGCAGGACCTGGTCGACCGGCTCAACGAGCGCGTCGGTGGCGGCACCTACGCGTTCGTCGATGTGGACGAGCAGACCGGGCAGGTCGACGCCCTGGGCCATGACGCGATCAAGGTGGGCATGCTCTACAAGCCCGGTGTGCTCACCCCGGTCGGCACCGCGGCGTTGAACACCGACTCCTTCGTCAACGGCGACAGCGGCGAGCCGCGCAACCGTCCCGCCCTGGCACAGAGCTTCCGAGACCGCGACGGGGAGGTGGCCACGGTGGTGGTCAACCACCTCAAGTCCAAGGGCTCGGACTGCGAGGCCGACGGCGACCCGGACACCGGAGACGGCCAGGGCAACTGCGTGCAGACGCGCACCGACGCCGCCCGCGAGCTGGCGGCCTGGCTGGCCCAGGACCCGACCGGCGCCGGCGACCCCGACGTGCTGGTGATGGGCGACCTCAACTCCTACGCGATGGAGGACCCGATCCGGGCCCTGGAGGACGCGGGGCTGGTCAACCTGGTGCGCCGGTTCGAGGGCCGGGACGCCTACTCCTACGTCTTCGACGGGCGCTGGGGCTACCTCGACCACGCGCTGTCCTCGCGCAGCCTGGCCCGCCAGGTCCGCGGGGTCACCACGTGGCACATCAACGCGGACGAGCCGCCGGTGCTGGACTACAACGTGGAGTTCAAGTCCGCCGACCAGGTGGCAGACCTCTACGCTCCGACCCCGTTCCGGTCCTCCGACCACGACCCGGTGCTGGTCGGGCTCGACCTGCGCTCGCCGCGCGGGCACGGCCACGGGCACCACGGGCACGGCCACCACGGGCACGGGCACGGGCACGGGCACGGGCGCCACTGAGCAGCACCGTCCGGACCGCTCACGCGCCCGGTCCGGGGTCCCCGAGCAGGGGGCCTCGGGCCGGGCGCGAACCTTCCCGGTTACCCCTCGCCACGGCCGGTCAACCCTCACTTGCGTAGCCCCCTCGCATCGGACAGATTGGGGCACATGGTTGGCCGGATCCCCATCACCGATGTGACCCCCGTCGTGCACTGCGGCCGCTATCCGGCCAAGGCCACCGTGGGCGAGACCTTCCCCGTCTCGGCCACGGTCTTCCGCGAGGGCCACGACGCGCTCAACGCGGACGTGGTGCTCACCGATCCCGACGGAGTACGCCGGCCCTGGGTGCGGATGTCACGGCATCCGACCGAGCCCGATCTGTGGCAGGCGGAGGTGACGCCGGACGCGGTCGGCGCCTGGACGTTCGACATCGAGGGGTGGGGCGACCCGGTGGCCACCTGGCGGCACGCCGCCGGGATCAAGGTGCCTGCCGGTCTCGACGTGGAGCTGATGTTCGCCGAGGGGGCGCTGCTGCTCGAGCGGCTCGCGGAGCAGCTGCCGGCCAGGAGCCCGGACCGGCGTACCGTCACCGACGCCCTCACCGCGCTCCGCGACACCGGTCGCCCCGACGAGGTACGCCTCGCGGCCGCCACCTCCCCCGCCCTCGACGACGTCCTGGACCGGCACCCGCTGCGCGACCTGGTCACCAGCGAGGGGCCGTTCCCGTTCTTCGCCGACCGGCCGCGGGCGTTGTTCGGGGCTTGGTACGAGTTCTTCCCACGCTCGGAAGGCGCCCGCGTCGACGAGCGGACCGGCACTGTCCACAGCGGCACCTTCACCACCGCGGCCGAACGCCTGGACGCAGTCGCCGCAGCCGGCTTCGACGTCGTGTACCTGCCACCGATCCACCCGATCGGCGCGGTCAATCGCAAGGGCCCGAACAACACGCTCGACCCCGGACCCGACGACCCCGGCTCGCCGTGGGCGATCGGGTCGGCCGCCGGCGGCCACGACGCCGTGCACCCCGATCTGGGCACGCTGGCCGACTTCGACGCCTTCGTCGCCCGGGCACGCGAGCTCGGGCTCGAGGTGGCGCTCGACCTCGCGCTGCAGGCCGCGCCCGACCACCCGTGGGTGGACAGCCACCCCGAGTGGTTCACCACCCGCGCCGACGGCAGCATCGCCTACGCGGAGAACCCGCCGAAGAAGTACCAGGACATCTACCCGGTCAACTTCGACAACGACCCCGAGGGGATCTACGCCGAGGTGCTGCGCATCGTGCGGCACTGGATGGAGCACGGGGTCCGGATCTTCCGCGTCGACAACCCGCACACCAAGCCGGTGCGGTTCTGGGAGCGGCTGCTCGGCGAGATCCGCCACACCGACCCCGACGTGATCTTCCTGTCCGAGGCGTTCACCAAGCCCGCGATGATGCGCATGCTCGCCGCGGTCGGCTTCCACCAGTCCTACACCTATTTCACCTGGCGCAACGCGAAGTGGGAGCTCGAGGAGTACCTCACCGAGCTCTCCCGGGAGACCAGCCACGTGCTGCGGCCGAACCTGTTCGTGAACACCCCCGACATCCTGCACGCCTACCTGCAGTACGGCGGGCCCGCCGCGTTCCGGATCCGCGCCACGATCGCGGCGACCGCCTCCCCGTCGTGGGGGGTCTACGCCGGGTTCGAGCTCTACGAGCACGTCGCGGTCCGCCCGGGCAGCGAGGAGTACCTCGACTCCGAGAAGTACCAGGTCCGGATCCGCGACTGGGAGGCCGCAGAGCGGGAGGGACGCAGCCTCACGCCGTACCTCACGATGCTGAACCGGCTGCGCCGCGAGCATCCCGCGCTGCAGCAGCTGCGCAACCTGCGTGTGCACTCCGCCGACGACGAGTGCATCCTGGTCTACTCCAAGCAGGCAGGCGACGACCTGGTGATCGTCGTGGTCAACGTCGACCCGCACGCCGTCCGCGAGACCACCGTCCACCTGGACATGCCCTCGCTCGGGATGGACTGGAACGACGGCTTCACCGTGCACGACCGGGTCACCGACCAGACCTGGACCTGGGGGGCGCACAACTACGTCCGCCTCGACCCCTTCACCGAGCCCGCCCACATCCTGACCGTTCGGAGGCAGCATCCGTGAGCGAACCGACGTCCGAGACCAGCCCCGCCTCCGGGCAGCTCGCCAGCGCCACCCCGGCGCCGGCTGTACCGTCCGCCGACTGGTTCAAGCGGGCGGTGTTCTACGAGGTGCTGGTCCGCTCGTTCAAGGACAGCAACGGCGACGGAGTCGGTGACTTCAAAGGGCTCACGGAGAAGCTGGACTACCTGGCCTGGCTGGGCGTGGACTGCCTGTGGGTCCCGCCGTTCTTCACCTCGCCGCTGCGCGACGGCGGCTACGACGTGGCCGACTACACCGACATCCTGCCCGACGTGGGCACCATCGAGGACTTCCGCGACTTCCTGCAGGAGGCCCACGCCCGCGACATCCGGGTGATCATCGACTTCGTCATGAACCACACCTCGGACCAGCACCCCTGGTTCCAGGCCAGCCGCAACGACCCTGACGGGCCGTTCGGCGACTTCTACGTCTGGTCCGACAACGACGAGCTCTACGAGGACGCGCGGATCATCTTCGTCGACACCGAGCCGTCGAACTGGACGTGGGACCCGGTGCGCCAGCAGTACTACTGGCACCGCTTCTACAGCCACCAGCCGGACCTGAACTACGACAACCCCAAGGTCCACGACGCGATGTTCGAGGGGCTGCGCTTCTGGCTGGACATGGGGATCGACGGGTTCCGACTCGACGCGGTGCCCTACCTCTACGAGCGCCCCGGCACCAACGGCGAGAACCTCAAGGAGACTCACGAGTTCCTCGCGAAGGTGCGTCGTTTCGTCGACGAGCAGTACCCCGGGCGCGTGCTGCTGGCCGAGGCGAACCAGTGGCCGGCCGACGTGGTGGACTACTTCGGTGCGGTCGAGGACCCGGCCAGCGGCACCACGGTCGGCACCGAGTGCCACATGTGCTTCCACTTCCCGGTGATGCCGCGCATCTTCATGGCGGTGCGGCGCGAGTCCCGCTTCCCGATCTCGGAGATCCTCGAGCAGACCCCGTCGATCCCGGACAACTGCCAGTGGGGCATCTTCCTGCGCAACCACGACGAGCTCACCCTGGAAATGGTGACCGACGAGGACCGCGACTACATGTGGGGGGAGTACGCCAAGGACCCGCGGATGAAGGCCAACATCGGGATCCGTCGCCGGCTCGCTCCCCTGCTCGACAACGACGTCAACCAGATGGAGCTGTTCACCGCGCTTCTGCTGTCGCTGCCCGGGTCGCCGATGCTCTACTACGGCGACGAGATCGGGATGGGCGACAACATCTGGCTCGGTGACCGCGACGGTGTCCGCACGCCGATGCAGTGGACGCCGGACCGCAACGCGGGCTTCTCGGTTGCCACCCCCGGCCGGCTGCACCTGCCGGTGATTCAGGACCCGGTCTTCGGGTACCAGCGGGTCAATGTGGAGACCGAGCTGGAGAACGCGTCGTCGTTGCTGCACTGGACCCGTCGGATGATCCTCGCACGCAAGAAGCACCCCGCCTTCGGCCTGGGCGACTTCACCGACCTCGGCGGCTCGAACCCGAGCGTGCTCAGCTACGTGCGCGAGTACGCCGGCGACGAGGAGTCCGGTGAGCCGGGCGACACGGTGCTGTGCGTGAACAACCTGTCCCGCTTCCCGCAGCCCGTCGAGCTGGACCTGCGGCGCTGGGAGGGGATCGAGCCGATCGAGCTGCTCGGTGGCGTCCGGTTCCCGCAGATCGGCGAGCTGCCCTACCTGCTGACCCTGGGCGCCTACGGCTTCTACTGGTTCCGGCTCCCCCGCCCGGTCGAGGACCCGGCAGGAGGCTCGAGCCAGTGACCGGAGCACTTGAGCAGTTCATCGCAGGAGCGCGCTGGTTCGGTGGCAAGGGGCGGGACTTCGCAGTCACCGACGTACGCCGACTCGGCTGGCTCGACCCGTCGGCGACCGGCGGCGAGCACGACCCGCGCGTCCGCATCGAGCTGGTGACGGTCCGCTACGAGGAAGCCGGCTCCGGCCAGCCCGCCGAGGAGCTCTACCAGGTGCCACTGGCCTACTACACCGAGCGCCAGGAGCGGCTGGAGCACGCGTTCGTCGGGGCCGGCGACGACACCGCCGGCAGCGCGAGCAACACCGCAAGCACCGCCGCCGACACCGGCAGCCGGGCCCCGTCTGCGTTCGTCTACGACGCGCTGGCCGACCGGTACGCCGTTGCCCAGTGGCTGCGAGCGTTCGCGGACGCGCGAACCGACGAGGCCACCGTCTTCCACCGTGTGCCCGGTCACGACCTGGACCTGGAGGCGCCCGGATCGCTGTTCACCGGCGAGCAGAGCAACTCCTCGGTCCGCTTCGGCGAGGACAGCCTGATGAAGGTGTTCCGGAAGGTGACGCCGGGACGCAACCCCGACATCGAGATCCACCACGCGCTCACGCTCGCCGAGAACGAGCACGTCGCCGCGCTCTACGGCTGGCTGGAGACCCGTGACGAGGCGGGAGGCGACCCGGGTGCGGAGCCGCTGCAGCTGGCCATGCTCCAGCAGTTCCTGCGCACCGGCACCGATGGGTGGGGGCTGGCGCTGGCCAGCGTGCGCGACCTCTACGCGGAGGCGGACCTGCACGCCGACGAGGTGGGCGGGGACTTCGCCGCGGAGACGCACCGGCTCGGGGTGGCCACCGCCCAGGTGCACGACGCGCTGGCCGAGCACTTCCCGGTCGAGACCTGGGGTGCCGACCAGCTCACCGTCCTGTCCGAGGCGATGCAGCAGCGGCTGCGCGACGCGGTCGGCGTGGTCCCCGAGCTGGCCCCGCACGCCGAGGCGCTGCGCGAGGCGTTCGTCGCGGTGGGGCAGCTGCGCGAGCCGGTGCCCGCGCAGCGCATCCACGCGGACTTCCACCTGGGGCAGACGCTGCGCACCGTGCGCGGCTGGAAGCTGGTCGACTTCGAGGGCGAGCCGGCCAAGGCGTTGTCGGAGCGGGTGCGGCCCGACTCGGCGTGGCGGGACGTCGCGGGGATGCTGCGCTCGTTCGACTACGCCGCCCACGCGGTCGAGGCCGACGTCGAGGAGGCCGGCGGCCAGATCGCCTACCGGGCCCTGGAGTGGGTCGATCGCAACCGCGCGGCCTTCCTGGCCGGTTACCTCGAGACGAGCAAGCGCACCGCCGACGGCGAGCTCTCGGCGGACCAGCGCGCCCTGCTGCATGCCTACGAGGTGGACAAGGCCGTCTACGAGACGGTGTACGAGGCACGCAACCGGCCGGACTGGCTCGCCATCCCCCTGGGCGCGATCGAGCGGCTGACCACGACCGACCATCAGGAGGCGTCCCGATGAGCACCCCCCTGGGCTCCCCACTGACCCTCGACCGCGGCGTCCTGGCCCAGCTGGTCGCCGGCGAGCACGGCGACCCGCACGCCGTGCTCGGCGCGCACCCGCACCAGGGCCGCGTGACGGTCCGGGTGTTCCGCCCGCTGGCCGAGTCGGTGACCGTCGTGTACGCCGACCAGCGGGTCCGCCTCGAGCACGAGTACGAAGGCATCTGGGTCGGCGTGCTGCCCGTCCCGGACCCGCCCGACTACCGGCTGGAGGTGACCTACAGCGACGGCGTCGCGCACCGGGTCGACGACGCGTACCGCTACCTGCCCACCCTCGGCGAGGTCGACCTGCACCTGATCAACGAGGGCCGCCACGAGCAGCTGTGGGACGTCCTGGGCGCACACGTCCGCCGCTACGACTCCGCCCAGGGCAGCGTGTCCGGGACCTCGTTCGCGGTGTGGGCCCCCCACGCGCGGGGCGTGCGGGTCAAGGGCGACTTCAACAGCTGGGACGGCCGCGAGCACCCGATGCGGCAGATGGGCGTGTCCGGCGTCTGGGAGCTGTTCGTACCCGACGTCGGGGGCGGCGCCCGTTACAAGTTCGCCGTCCTCGGCGCCGACGGCCAGTGGCGGGACAAGGCCGACCCGATGGCCTACCACACCGAGGTGCCGCCGCTGACCTCCTCGGTCGTCTTCGAGTCCTCCTACGACTGGGGCGACGGCACCTGGATGCGGCGCCGCGCCGCCGAGCAGTCCAGCCACGACCGGCCGATGTCGGTCTACGAGATGCACCTCGGCTCCTGGCGGCGGCCCGGTAGCGACCAATCGGGCGACCGATCGGGCGACCAGCCGGTCAGCTACGAGATGCTCGCCGACCAGTTGGTCCCCTACCTGGTCGATCTCGGGTTCACCCACGTGGAGTTCCTGCCGGTGATGGAGCACCCGTTCGGGGGCTCGTGGGGCTACCAGGTGACGTCGTACTTCGCCCCGACCGCCCGCTTCGGCGACCCGGACGGCTTCCGGCTGCTCGTGGACCGGCTGCACCAGGCCGGGATCGGCGTACTCGTGGACTGGGTGCCCGCACACTTCCCCAAGGACGAGTTCGCGCTGGCCCGTTTCGACGGTACGCCGCTCTACGAGGACCCGAACCCCTCGCGCGGCGAGCACCCTGACTGGGGCACCTACGTGTTCAACTTCGGCCGCAAGGAGGTCCGCAACTTCCTGGTCGCCAACGCGGTGTACTGGCTCGAGGAGTTCCACGTCGACGGCCTGCGCGTGGACGCCGTCGCCTCGATGCTCTACCTGGACTACTCGCGCGAGGACGGCGAGTGGAGCCCCAACGTCTACGGCGGGCGGGAGAACCTCGAGGCGGTGTCCTTCCTGCAGGAGATGAACGCCACCTGCTACAAGCGGGTGCCGGGCTGCATCACCATCGCCGAGGAGTCGACCTCCTGGCCCGGCGTCACCCGGCCCACGCACCTGGGCGGTCTCGGCTTCGGGTTCAAGTGGAACATGGGCTGGATGCACGACAGCCTCGGCTACATCCAGAACGACCCGGTGCACCGGCAGTACCACCACCAGCAGATGACGTTCTCGCTGGTCTACGCCTACTCCGAGAACTACATCCTGCCGATCAGCCACGACGAGGTGGTGCACGGCAAGGGCTCGCTGCTGCGCAAGATGCCCGGCGACCGGTGGCGCCAGCTGGCGAACCTGCGCAGCTACCTGGCGTTCATGTGGGCCCACCCGGGCAAGCAGCTGCTGTTCATGGGCGCGGAGTTCGCGCAGGAGTCGGAGTGGGCCGAGAGCCGCGAGCTGGACTGGTGGCTGCTCGACCACGTCGAGCACCGCGGCGTGCAGTCACTCGTCCGCGACCTGAACCGGATCTACGCCGACACGCCCGCCCTGTGGCAGCGCGACAACGACCCGTCCGGCTTCGCGTGGATCGACGCCAACGACGCGAGCAACAACACCTTCAGCTTCGTGCGCCGCGGCGGGGACGGCGACCTGCTGGCCTGTGTGGCGAACTTCGCCGCCGTGCCGCACGAGAGCTACCGGGTCGGGCTGCCGGCGGCCGGCACCTGGGAGGAGGTGCTCAACACCGACGCCGAAACCTACTCCGGCTCCGGAGTCGGCAACCTCGGCCGGGTCGAGGCCGGCGACCGGTCCTGGCACGGGCAGCCCGCGTCGGCGGAGCTGCGCGTGCCCCCGCTGGGGACGTTGTGGTTGAGGTACGCCGGTGTCACCGCAACCTGAGCCGCCCACCGACGGCGTGGTCCGGCTGCGCCCGTGGCGCGACGAGGACGCCCACGCGGCACGTGCCGGCCACGACGAGGAGATCGCGCACTGGGTCGGGCAACCGGGCGATCCGCCTGCTGCGGCCGGTGCGACCGGTGCGGATGCCGGGCCGGGAACGCGGACCTTCGTGGTCGAGCAGGACGGCGAGGCGGTCGGCACGGTGACCCTGCGCGGGGTCGGCTCCGATTCGGGCCGGCTGTCCTGGCAGCTGTACGCCGGCCACCGCGGCCAGGGCCTGGCCACGCGCGCGCTGCGTCTGCTGGTCCAGCACGCCTTCACCGACCTCGGCCTTCGGCGGGTGGAGGCGGAGGTGGAGCCGGAGAACACCGCCGCCGCCCGGGTCGCCACCCGCGCCGGGCTGCGCCGCGAGGGGGTCAAGCGGATCGCCCCCGGCACCGGCGCCCGCGCGGACACCCGCGAGCACGCCGTCTACGCCCGGCTGGCCGACGACCCGCCGATCACCGAGCCGGAGAGCTTCCGCGCACTGCTCAACTCCTTCCTCCCCCGCAAGCGGGCGATCGCGCAGATGCTGATCCGCGACCCGGACGAGCGGGTGCTGCTGTGCCGGCTGACCTACAAGCAGGACTGGGACCTGCCGGGCGGGGTCGTGGAGGTGCACGAGTCGCCGCAGGCCGCGGTCTGCCGCGAGGTCGACGAGGAACTCGCGCTGACCGTCAAGGCCGGTCCGCTGCTGCTGACCGACTGGCTGCCCTCGTGGAGCGGCTGGGACGACGCCCTGTGCCTGGTCTTCGACGGCGGCGTGCACGACCCCGCGATCCTGCGTCAGGTCGAGCTGCAGCAGCGCGAGATCCGCGACGTCGCCTTCTGCACCCCGCAGCAGGTGCGCGAGCGCGCCGCGGACTTCACCGCTCGCCGGATCGAGGCGGCGCAGGCGAGTCTGGCAGGTGGCGGCCCGGCGTACACCGAGTCCGGTCACTGAGCCTCAACGCGCCGCGAGGTCGGCGTTCTCCAGGGCGAGCGCGACCGCGCCCATCATCTCCGCGTCGTGCCCCAACGACGCGATCGTGACCCGCACGTCGTCGGCCGCCGAGCGCACCGCGCCCCGCCGGACCGCGGCGCGCATCGGCTCCAGGAGCAGCTCGCCGGCCAGGCTCAGGGTGCCGCCGACCACCACGCAACCGGGGTTGACGATGTTGCACAGCGTCGCCAGGGCGGTGCCGATCGAGCGTCCGGCGTCGGCGATGACCCGCGCGCAGCCGGCCTCCCCCGCCTGGGCCAGCTCGACGACCCGGGCCAGCCCGTGCACCTCGGGATGGGTCGGCCGCAGCGAGGAGAGGATCGCCTGGGAGCCGGCGTACATCTCCAGGCAGCCGCGGTTCCCGCAGCGACAGACCGGCCCGCCCGGGTCGATCACGGTGTGTCCGATCTCGCCGGCGGTGTGCCCGGCGCCGCGGAACAGCTGGCCGTTGATCACGAGGCCGGCGCCGATACCGGTCGACACCTTGAGGTAGACCAGGTCCGCGACCCCGGCCCCGGCCCCCCACTTGCTCTCGCTGAGCGCCCCCAGGTTGGCGTCGTTGTCCACGCGCACCGGCAGGCCGAGCGCCTCGGTCAACGCCTCCTGGGCACGCACGCCCACCCAGCCGGGCAGGATCGTGGAGTCACCGAGCTCTCCGGTGGTGTGCACCGGACCCGGCAGGCCCATCGCGACGGCGAGCACCTCGTGGCGCCCCACCCCCGCCGCGCCGAGCACCTCCTCGACCATGGCCGCGATCAGCTCGATGTCCTCCGAGGCGTGCTGGTCGCTGGACTTGGCCCGCTCCTGCCGGGCGAGCACGCCGTGGGAGAGGTCGGAGACCGCGGTCTTGAGGTGGCGGCGCCCCAGGTCGATGCCGACCACGACGCCGGCCTTGCGGCCGAGCTTGAGGACCTGGCCGGGGCGCCCGACGACCCCTCCGTTGACCTCGCCGCCCTCGACGACCAGGCCCTCCTCGAGCAGGCCGGCCACCAGGCTGGTCACCGTGGATGGCGCGAGCCCGGTGGTGCGGGCGAGCTCCGCACGGGTCGCCGCCCCCCGCGAAGCGAGCGCGTCGACCACCAGGCCGCGACCGTCCCGTCGCCGACCGCTCAGCGGTGCCGGGTCTGCCATCACCTCGAGCCCTTCGTTCCTGGTCCGCGTTCACCCGAGTCCAGATCAGTTCACGCTCGAAGGAAATAGCCGGAACGGGTGGGTGTCGAAGGTCACTGTACCCCTTGACGTGCCGCGATGAGCCTCCGTATTGTCACCGGTTAGTTCGATACTGAAGATATCGCGTCGACGCGCCTCGACTCCCCCAGAGCCCGCCACGCACCACTTCCCGCCCGCCACCCAGCCACTGAGAGGACAGCCACCAGCCGATGCGCTTCGCCCCCGTCCCCCTGGAGCTCAACACCCCGCAACGGTTCTACCGCGGCGGGCGTGGGATCCTGCGCTTCCGCGGCCTCGAGGAGCCCCGTGGGTTCGACGATCGCCGACCCGAGGACTGGCTGGCTTCGACCACCCGCCTCTTCGCCGAGGGCGGCGAGGGCCTGAGCCTGCTGCCGAACGGACGCACCCTGCGCGAGGAGCTGCAGGCGGCCCCCGAGGAGTGGCTCGGCGCAGCGCACGTGGCGCACTACGGCGCTGAGCCGGGTCTGCTGGTCAAGCTGCTCGATGCCGCGGAGCGACTGCCGGTCCACGTCCACCCCGACCGGGCGTTCGCCGCCCGACACCTGGGTTGCGCGCACGGCAAGACCGAGGCGTGGCTGGTCCTCGAGGCAGAGCCGGGCGCCAGCGTCTGGGTGGGGTTCCGCGACGGGCTCACCACCGAGCAGCTCGCCGGCCTGGTGGACGCGCAGGACGCACGCCTGCTGGAGGCGCTGAACCGGCTGTCGGTGCAGCGCGGTGACACGATCCTGGTCCCGGCCGGCCAGCCGCACGCGATCGGGGCCGGCGTCATGGTGGTCGAGCTCCAGGAGCCGACCGACTTCTCGGTGATGCTCGAGCACGAGCGGTTCGCCCTCGGTCCGGAGCAGTCCTGGCTCGGCCTCGAGCGCGACGTCGCGCTCGGAGCGGTCGACCGGACACCGCTGGGCGCCGCCACCCTCGAGGCGCTGCGGGGGCGCTGGGACCGGTCCGCCCCGGACGCCGTCGGTGCACCGCACCGCGCCCTGCCCTCCCGGGCCGAGGAGTTCTTCCGGGCCGAGGTGCTCCCGGCACGTCCCGAGACCCCCGCCACCGCCGATGCCGGCTTCTCGGTCGTGGTGGTGGTGCACGGGACGGGTCGGCTCACCACCGACGCAGGCGAGGAGGTCGACGTGCACGCGGGACAGACCCTGGTCACGCCGTACTCCTGCGGAGGACTGCGCCTGGACGGCGCGGTCACCGCGATCCGGTGCCGCCCCGGGCCGGTCCCACCAGCCCAGGTCGACCCACGACACACAACCAACCGACACGCGGAGGCATCGTCATGAGAAGGATCTCGATGGTCGCCGGCGCCGTGGTAGCGGGCCTGGTGCTCGCCTCCTGCGGCTCCGGCGGCGGCGGCAGCTCGACCGAGAGCAGCAAGGAGGTCGAGGTGTTCACCTGGTGGACCGAGGGCGGTGAGAAGGCCGGTCTCGACGGGCTGGTGTCCACCTTCGAGAAGGACTACCCGGACTACACCTTCGTCAACGGCGCGGTCGCCGGTGGCGCCGGCAGCAACGCCAAGGCGGTGCTCGCCTCACGGCTGCAGACCCAGGACCCGCCCGCGACGTTCCAGGCGCACGCCGGTGCCGAGCTGACCGACTACATCAAGGCCGGGCAGATCCAGGACGTCAGCTCCCTCTACGAGGAGGAGGGCTGGAACGACGTCTTCCCGCAGGGGATCCTCGACGCGCTCACGGTGGACGGCAAGATCTACTCGGTGCCGGTCAACATCCACCGCGCCAACGTGGTGTGGGCGAACCCGACGGTGCTCGAGGACGCCGGGATCAGCGAGACGCCTGCGTCCATCGACGCGTGGATCGACGACATGAACACGTTGAAGGACAACGGCGTCGACGCTCCGCTGGCCGTCGCCACCGACTGGACCCAGGTCCAGCTGCTCGAGACCGTGCTGATCTCCGACCTCGGCCCGGAGGCCTACTCCGGGCTGTGGACCGGCGAGACCGACTGGTCCTCCAGCGAGGTGACCGCCGCGCTCGAGGACTACAAGACGCTGATGTCGTTCACCAACGGCGACCGCGCCGGTCTGGACTGGCCGGACGCGGCGAAGTACGTCACCGACGGCCGCTCGGCCTACACCGTGATGGGTGACTGGGTGGCCGGCGCGTTCAAGGACCAGGGGCTGGTCGACGGCAAGGACTACACCTGGTTCCCCGTGCCCGGTCAGGAGGACGTCTTCGACTTCCTCGCCGACTCCTTCACGCTGCCCGTCGGCGTGACCAACGAGGCCGGCGCCAAGGCCTGGCTGAAGACGGTGGGCAGCGCCGAGGGGCAGGAGGCGTTCAACACCAAGAAGGGCTCGATCCCGGTGCGCACCGACGCGGACGCCAGCGCCTACGACGAGTACCAGCAGGCGGCGATGCAGGCGTTCTCCGAGGACACCATCGTGCCGTCCCTGGCCCACGGAGCGGCGGCCCCGGTGGCGTGGCTGACCGAGATCACCTCGGCCGTCGGCCAGTTCGGCAACACCCAGGACGTCGCGCAGCTCCAGGACGCCCTGGTCTCCGCGGCGCAGAACCAGCTCGGCAGCTGACCCGGCGTACTCCCGGCGGTGTGCCTGCGCGCACGCCGCCGGGAGGGCCGCGGACCCACGCACTGCTGGCCGCGGCACGCCCGCCACGACTCCCATCCCACGACGCTGAGAGGCCACCGTGCGCAGAGGAATCCGCAACTGGGGACCCGGCCTGCTGCTGGTCTCCCCCACGATCATCCTGATCGCGATCTTCGTCTACGGCCTGATCGGGAAGAACCTCCAGCTGTCGTTGACCGACCGGCACAGCGCGCTGCCGGCGACCGGCTACGTCGGGCTGGACAACTTCGTCGAGCTGTTCACCGAGGACCGCTTCCAGCACTCGCTGCTGAACCTGGCCACCTACACGCTGGTCTTCATCGCCGGCACCATGGTGTTCGGCCTGCTGTGGGCGCTGCTGCTGGAGCGCGGGGTGCGCGGTGAGGGCTTCTTCCGCTCCCTCTACCTCTTCCCGATGGCGGTCTCCTTCGTGGCCTCCGGCGTCGTGTGGCGCTGGCTGCTGAACAGCTCGCAGGGTGAGAACGCCAGCGGGCTGAACCGGCTGTTCCAGATGATCGGGCTCGACGGGCTGCAGAACGCCTGGTGGTCCACCCCGACGTGGGGCATGGCTGCGATGGCGCTGCCCGCGATCTGGCAGCTGTCGGGCTACGTGATGGCGTTGTTCCTGGCCGGCCTGCGCGGCATCCCCGAGGAGCTGCGCGAGGCGGCCCGCGTCGACGGCGCGTCGGAGTTCCAGCTGTACAAGAACGTGATCTTCCCCCAGCTGTCCCCGGTCGCACTCTCGGCGCTGATCATCATCGGGCACATGTCGCTGAAGGTCTTCGACCTGATCATGTCGGTGTCCGGGGCGATCTTCCAGACCGAGGTGCCGGCGACGTACATGTGGACAACGTTGCTCGCCTACGACTACGCCAAGGCGGCCGCGATCGCGGCGGTGCTGCTCGCGGTGGTCGCGGTCGTGGTGATCCCCTACCTGGTCTACACCGTGCGGACGGAGCGACGCTCATGACGACCACCACGACGACGCCGGCGCCGCTGCCCACCTCGGTCGGGCGCCCGCGCGGCGGCGGTGGCCGACCGCGTCACCGGGTGGCCCGCACGCTGCGGTACCTGCTGCTCCTGCTGTTCCTGGCGATCGTGCTGATCCCGGCGTACGTCCTGGTGGTGACCAGCTTCAAGCCGCCGGCGGAGACGTCGTCATCCCAGGCATGGCTGCCGCCGGACGCCTGGACGCTGGACGGCTGGCGCACCGCCTGGGACACCCTGCGGGCGCCACTGCTGCGCACCTTCGCGCTGGCCATCCCCGCGTCGCTGCTGTCCTCGGTGCTCGGCTCGATGAACGGGTTCGTGCTGTCGCGCTGGCGGTTCCCCTACGCCAACGTGGTGTTCGCCTTCTTGCTGTTCGGCATGTTCATCCCCTACCAGGCGGTGATGATCCCGCTGGTGTCGATGATGCGCTTCATCGGGGTGCCCAACGGGATCCCGGCGCTGATCCTCGTGCACACGATCTTCGGGCTGCCGATCTGCACGCTGATCTTCCGCAACTACTACGAGTCGATCCCCGGCGACCTGATGGAGGCGGCCCGCGTCGACGGCGCCGGGATGATCAGCACCTACGCCCGGATCGTCCTCCCCCTGTCCGGCCCGGGCTTCGTGGTGACCATCATCTGGCAGTTCACCTCGGTGTGGAACGACTTCTTGTTCGCGATCTTCCTGTCCAACACCCGCAACGGCCCGGTGACGATCGCTCTGAACGCGCTGGCCGGCGGGCAGCTGAGCAACTACGGCGCCAGCATGGCCGGGGCGATGATCGCCTCGCTGCCCACCCTGGTCGTCTACATCCTGCTCGGCCGCTACTTCGTGGGCGGCCTGATGGCCGGCTCGGTCAAGGGCTGACCGGGACATTCACGACGGGTCGGCGCCGTCCCGCGGGACATTCACGACGGGTCGCCGCCGTCGAGCGGGACATTCACGACGGGTCGGCGTCAGAAGAGGGCGGAGGCCAGGCTCTGGCGGCCCTTCAGCACGCGCGGGTCCTCGTTGCCCACCGCGGCGAACAGGCCGAGCAGGTGGGTGCGGGCGGCGTCCCGGTCGTCCCCGGAGGTACGCCGGACCAGGTCGATCAACCGGGTGAAGGCATCCTCCACGTGGCCGCCGAGCAGGTCGAGGTCGGCCACGAGGGTCTGCGCCGCCACGTCGTCGGGCTGCTCCGCGGCGGCGCTGCGCACCTGCGCCGGGTCCACGTCGCGGGTGCGCTGCAGCACGCGCGCCATGGCCAGCCCGGCCGAGGCCTCCGCGTCGGCGGGGTTGGCCTCGATCAGCTTCTGGTACTCGGCGACGGCCCGGTCGATGTCGCCCTCGGCCAGCGCGTCCTGCGCCGGCGCGTAGCGCGGGTCGCCGGCCGGAGCCTCCTCGTCGTCCTCGGGCGCCTCGGTGGCCAGCGGCTGGTGACGCCCGGTCACGCCCTGGGCGGTGACCTGCTGCATCACCTGGTTCAGCGCCTGGCGCAGGTCCTCGATCGGCGCCACGTCCTGGAACAGCGGCATCGGACGGCCCTGCAGCACGAGCGCCACGAGCGGCACCGAGGGGATCTGCATCGCCTGGGCGATCCCGGGGGCGGCGTCGATGTCGACCGTGCCGAGCAGGAACCGGCCCTCGAACTCGTCGGAGAGCGTCTCGAGGTCGCGGGCCAGGTCGGCGCTGGCCGGCATCCGTGACGGCGAGTAGAACGCCAGCAGCACGGGGGCGCTCATCGAGCTCTCCAGGACCGACTGGAAGTTCTGCTCGTCGACGGCGAGTGCGTAGGACCGGTTGCCGTTGCCGCCACCCATGCCGGCTGCACCGGCTGCACCGGCTGCGGAGGGTCCCGGGCCACCCGGCTGCGCGGGCCGCTGCAGGGCGGAGAGGTCGACGGCTCCAGGGCGGGAGAACGATGGCGTGCTCATGCCCCTATCTTGCCCAATCCGCCAAGGACCCACGGCGGCGGGCCGGGTCCGGTCGGATCAGAAGCGCGCAGGCTCGCGGTACTCCCCCCACTCGGCCCGCAGCGCGTTGCAGATCTCGCCCAGGGTGGCCTCCACGCGGCAGGCCTCGAGCATCGCGGGGATCATGTTCTCCTCGGTGCGCGAGACCTCGACCAGCCGGCCGAGCGCGGCGTCCACGGCGTGCTCGTCGCGGCCCTGACGACGGCGGTCCAGCTCCCGCACCTGCTCGACCTCGACCTCGTGGGAGACCCGCAGGATCTCCAGGTCGTGGGTCACGGAGTCCTCGTGGCAGTTCACCCCGACGATCTTCTTGTCACCCTTCTCCAGCGCGGTCTGGTACGTGAAGGCCGCGTCGGCGATCTCCGACATGAACCAGCCCTCCTCGATGCCGCGCAGGATGCCGCGCGTCATCGGCCACACGCCGTCCTCGGCGTCCCCGGTGCTGGCGCGCACCTGCTCGGCGAGCGCCTCGGTGTCCGCCGAGGTCAGCGACGACCCGCCCATGGCCAGGATCCGGTCGAAGATGGCGTAGGCCTCGGCCTCGATCTTGTCGGTGAGCGCTTCGACGTACCACGAGCCGCCGAGCGGGTCGGCGACGTTGACCACGCCGGTCTCCTCCATCAGCACCTGCTGGGTGCGCAGCGCGATCTCCGCGGCCTGCTCGGAGGGGAGGGCGAGCGTCTCGTCCAGCGCGTTGGTGTGCAGCGAGTTGGTGCCACCCAGCACGGCGGCGAGCGCCTCCACGCCGGTGCGTACCACGTTGTTGTAGGGCTGCTGCGCGGTCAGCGACACCCCGGCGGTCTGGGTGTGGAAGCGCAGCCACTGCGCCTTCTCGGTCTTGGCCCCGTAGACGTCGCGCAGCCAGCGCGCCCAGATCCGGCGTGCCGCGCGGAACTTCGCGATCTCCTCGAAGAAGTCGACGTGGCTGTCGAAGAAGAACGACAGTCCGGGCGCGAACACGTCGACGTCCAGCCCGCGGGAGAGGCCGAGCTCGACGTACCCGAACCCGTCCGCGAGGGTGAACGCCAGCTCCTGCGCGGCGGTCGACCCGGCCTCGCGGATGTGGTAGCCGGAGACCGAGAGCGGCTTGTACGCCGGAATGTCGTGCGCGCAGTACTCCATCAGGTCGCCGATCAGCCGCAGGTGCGGCTCGGGGGCGAACAGCCACTCCTTCTGGGCGATGTACTCCTTGAAGATGTCGGTCTGCAGCGTGCCGTTGAGGGTCCCGACGTCCACACCCTGCCGCTCGGCGGCGACCAGGTACATGCAGAAGATCGGGACCGCCGGCCCGGAGATGGTCATCGAGGTGGTGACCTCGCCGAGCGGGATGCCGTCGAAGAGCACCTCCATGTCGGCGGTGGAGTCGATCGCCACGCCGCAGTGGCCGACCTCGCCGACGCTGCGCGGGTCGTCGGAGTCCCGCCCCATCAACGTCGGCATGTCGAAGGCGACCGAGAGGCCACCGCCGCCACGACCGAGGATCATCTTGTACCGCTCGTTGGTCTGCTCGGCGTTGCCGAAGCCGGCGAACTGGCGGATCGTCCAGGTCCGGCCCCGGTAACCGGTGGGGTAGAGACCGCGGGTGTAGGGGAACGCGCCGGGCCAGCCGATCCGGTCGAACCCGGGATAGGCGGCCTCGGCCTCGGCGTCGGCCGGACCGTAGGCAGGGTCGACCTCCATGCCGGACAGCGTGGTGAAGTCGGCCTCCCGGACGCGGGAGCTGGCGTAGCGCTCCGCCCAACGGTCGCGTGCGGAGGAGGCGTCCCCGGGGACGGTCTGGTTCTCGGCCATGGGCAAATAGTAGGACGTCCAACTATCGGTGTCGAGACGAGTCGAGCGCGGTCCAGCCCCCTCGCGCCGACCGGCTCGCCGTCAGAAGTCGCCCGCGTGCTGCCGCACCGGCTTGAGCAGCGCGGACAGCTCGCGCAGTTGGTCCTCGCTCATCCCGCCGATAGCGAAGCGTGCCTCGACCAGGTCCCGGGTCGCGGCCTCCACGGTGGCACGGCCGGTGTCGGTGATCTCGGCGAGCACCGCCCGGCCGTCCTGGGGATGGGGCCGGCGCACCACCAGTCCGGCCGACTCCAGCCGGTCCACGATCGAGGTGACCGAGGTGGGGTGCACCTGCAGCCGCTCCCCCATCTTGCCCAGCGGCAGCGCCCCGGTCCGCGAGAAGGTCAGCAGCACCAGCGCCTCGTAGCGGGCGAAGGTCAGGCCGTGCGGGCGCAGCAGCTCGTCGAGCTGGGCCAGGACCAGCTGCTGGACCCGCATCAGCGAGGTCACCGCGTGCATCTGCTCCACCGCGCCCCAGCGCAGCCCCCACTGCCGGGCCGCCTCGTCGATCGGGTCGAAGGGCAGCTGCTTGCGGTCGGATCGCTTGCGCACCACGGCCCGCACCCTAGTGGACGCGCTCACCCCTGCTCGGCGCTGCGCAGCGTGCTGGGCCTGCCCAGCCGCACCACCCGGCGGGACACGCCGAGCGCGATCAGCAGCGCGAGGAGGAAGACGCCCGCGCCACCGGCGAGCAGGATCCAGCCGTGCACGGCGTACGTCGGCTCCGGCGCCAGCGGGTCGGCGCCACCGAGCTCGACCTGGGGCAGCACCAGCCGCAGCGAGGTGTACGCCGCGGCCAGCCCGAGCAGCACCGCGCAGCCGAGCATCACCCCGTGCTCGAGGACGGAGGCCCGCACCAGCGTCGACCGGGAGAGGCCGACCACCCGCAGGGCGGCCACCTCGTAGGCGCGCCAGCGTGTCTGCGCGACCGCGGAAGCGAGCACGCCGAAGACGGCCAGCAGCAGGGTCAGCCCGCCGACGACCAGGAAGATCCGCCAGCCCAGGCTGAAC
Source organism: Nocardioidaceae bacterium (assembly GCA_035706365.1). Classification (GTDB taxonomy): domain Bacteria; phylum Actinomycetota; class Actinomycetes; order Propionibacteriales; family Nocardioidaceae; genus Nocardioides_C. The sequence goes on along the minus strand of DASSVD010000012.1, from coordinate 14,677 downwards.
GCGTCACCGCGCAACCCGGCCAGGACGGCCTCGAGGCGCTGCGGGTCGGACAGCCGCACCCCGGCGTCGCGGACCGCGTCGAGCACCCGCGGGGGTGTGTCGGGAGCCACCCACAGCTGGGTGCTCAGCAGCTGGCCGGGGGTCGGCTCGAACTCCACCAGCGAGGCACCCAGGTCGGCCAGGACCCCTTCGGCGCCGAGGCCGGGGAGCGCGTCGACGGTGCCGACGACCCGCAACGGGGCCGGCAACGTGTTCACCCCCGCCGCGGCGATCAGCCGTGTGCCGGCGGCAGGCTCCAGGCCGATCGCGCTCGAGGCTGCGGGCGCCGGCGTGCGCTCGGTCCCCCGTGCGATCAGCGCCGGGAGCACCGCCGGGGTCGAGCTGGGAGTGATCCGGGCGAACCCGCTGACCGGCGCGCGCTGCGGCCCCGCTCCGGGCGGCAGGTGCCCCAGGAACACCTTCACGCGCAGGCCACCCGATCGGGGCTCGAGCACCACCGGCGGATCCATCATGCTGACCGGGAACGGCCGAGCGGCGCGCCACGCGTCCGTCTCGCCCAGCCGCCAGTCCACGGGCGCACCGTCCACCCGGACCCGGGCGAGGGTCAGGGTGCCCTGCTCGTCGGTGACCGAGGAGGCGCTGCCGGCCAGGTAGAGCTGCTCGAGCGTGCACCCCTGCACGCAGCCGGGCACCGCGGCCGCGAGCGACACCCGCGGACCGTTGGGTACCGCACCGAGCGCGACGTCGGCCTGCTCGCCGCTGGCGTCGGTGTACTGCAGCCAGAGCACCGGGTCGTCCTCGGCGCTCGAGCGCAGGCGCACATCGGTCACCGTCAGCGCCACGCGGCGCCCGCTGAACCGCAGCGGCTCGCCGTCGCCGGGGTCGAGGCGGCGCTGCAGCTCGGCGACCGGAACCGTGGACCAGTCGTCGTCCCATGCGGCGACGCGGGCCAGGCGCCGGGTGTCGACGTACAACGTGCGGCTGGTCTCCTCGCCGCCGTCGCCGACCACGGCCGCCGCGACGTACCGGCCCTGCGGGTCGACCTGCCGGGTCACCTGCAGCAGGCGGCCGGGGCTGGCGGCCGCGGTGAAGACCTGCGCGGCACCGACCTGGGCCTTGGCGCGGCTGACCCGCCAGTCGTCCGCGCTCGCCGCGGCCGAGGCGGAGAAGGTGATCACCGAGACCGCCAGCAGCAGCGGCACCATCAGACGCACCAGGTCGTCGCGGCGGGCGAGCCGCCGGGAGGCGAGGTACGCCGCGGTCCCGCCGCGACCGGCGGTGCGGCGCAGCCACAGCGTGCTGGACCGGGCGAGCAGCCACACCCCCAGCACGGCGACCGCCAGCGCGATGAACAGCGGGGCGAGCAGGCCGAGCAGGCGCCCGTCCTCCCGGTCGGAGGTGAGCACGGAGGCGACCGACGCCACGGCCACCGCGACCACGGCACTGCGCAGGACCAGACCCCACCGGGAGGCCGAGCGGGGCCGGGTGCCGGCGGCCAGCGCGGTCGCGAGGGGCTCGCGGATCACGCCCAGCGCGGCCACGGCGGCGGCACCGAGCGCCGCCACCGCGACGGCACCCAGCGAGCCGAGCGCGACCGGGTCGGGACGCACCGGGATGCCCGCAGTCAGCCAGGTCCGCGCGATCACGGCGGCGGCTCCCCAGGCGAGGCCCAGCGACACCGGCACCGCCAGGACGATGAGGACGAACGGCTCGCCGAGCGCGAAGCCGAGCACCTGCCGGCGCGAGTGCCCGCGCAGCTTGGCCAGCGCGATGTGCGGCCGGCGCACCGCCGTCGCCGACGACACCATCGCGAAGAGCAGGAGCAGCGCCAGCACGACCAGCGGCGCCAGCGCCGCGAAGGTCACCTGCGCCAACAGGGACCGCTCGGCGCGCACCTCGTCGAAGAGGGTGGCGACGTCCAGGTCCTCGGCACGGATCGCGGTGCTGGTCCCCGCGGTTCGGGCGGAGAACCGCGACGCGAGCGCCTGCACCCGGTCGAGGTCGGCGACGTCGACGGCGCCCGGGTCCAGCGGACGGTCCGCCCCGGCGACGAACGTCTGCGAGGTCATCGATGCAGGAGCGGTGAGCAGCGCCGGGGTGGCCGGCGGCGCTCCGGCCCCCTTGGCCGGCGGCGGGACCAGGTCGGCGATGCCGCGGAACCGGGAGAGGTCGTACCACGCCGGGGAGTCTGCGTCGGGCACCTTGTAGGTGCCGACCACGGTGAAGTCCCGCCGGGCCAGCGCGTCGCGCTGCGGCCGCCCGCCGCCGAACTCCCCCTCCGGCCCCAGCCAGGACTCGGTGAACTGCAGGGAGAGCCGGTCGCCGGGCTCCAGGTCCAGGGTGCGGGCCATCGTCTGCTGCACCAGCACCTCGCCGGCCTGCTGCGGGCAGCGGCCGGTCACGGTGGCGAGGCGGCACATCCCCTGCCGCCAGTAGAGCGGCACCTCGAACGTGGTCGACCCGAAGCGGGCCTGCCCACCGGCGTCGCGCAACCAGGGCGTGGCGGGCCCCCAGTACGGGGACCAGTCCGGCAGGTCGAGCGGTGCGCTGGCGCTCGCGACCAGGTCGCGCGGGTCCGGGGGCTGGTAGCGGTCCGGGGACCCGACGGGGAGCTCGGCGCTGTCCAGCGCGGGGACGGCGTAGCTGAGGCCGCTGACGTAGGGGGCACGCTGGGTCACCCGGCTGTCGAGCAGGTGCTCGGCCGAGGCGCGGCCGTACATCGGCCCCAGCAGGGAGGCGCCCAGCGCGGTGACCGCCACCAGCAGGATCGCGGCGTTGAGACCGCGGCGGGCCCACAGCCCGGCCAGCAGCACCCTCATCGGTCCTCTCCCCGCTCCTCGACCGGCCGCAGCAGCAGCCCGTCGGCGGTGGCCTCGAACGCGACGAGCCGGCCGGCCGGAAAGTCCCCGGCCAGCTCGTCGGGCAGGTGCACGGCGCCGTCCTGGTCCACGACGGCGTAGTCCAGCCCGTGCCGTCCCTCCGACCCGATCCGCCCGTTGCGGATGGTGATGCTGCGGGGCATCTGCTGGGCGACCTCGGGGTCGTGGGTGACCAGGACCACCGTGGTGCCGAACTCCTCGCTGGCCTGGTGGATCAGGGCGATCATCGTGTCGCGGTCGTCGTGCCCGAGCTGGGAGGTCGGCTCGTCGGCCAGCAGCAGGCGCGGCCCCGACGCGAGGGTCGCCGCGAAGGCCACCCGCTGGCGCTCCCCGCCGGACATCGACCGGACCGGACGAGCCGCGAGGTCCTCGGCGTCGAGGCGGGCCAACAGCTCCCGCGGCGGCAGCAGGCGGCGCCGACCGGCCGCACCGACCGCACGCCGGGCGAAGCGGAGGTTCTCCTCGCCCGTGGCGTAGGGCAGCAGGTTGCGCACCGCGCCCTGCAGCAAGGAGGCGACGGTGCCCGAGCGCAGCCGGCCGAGCTCACCCTCGGGCAGCCGGGAGATGTCGCGGCCGTCGAGCAGCACCTTGCCGGCAGAAGGCCGCAGGACTCCGCCGAAGAGGCTGAGCAACGTGGACTTGCCCGAGCCGGACGGCCCGAGCAGAGCGACGCGCTCGCCTGGCCGGATGTCCAGGTTCACCCCGCGCAGCGCGACCACGTCGTGGCCGCCGGCGGTCGTGTAGATCTGGACCACGTTGACGCAGCGCACCGCCGCGCCGCCGACGTCGTCCGGAGCGCGCAGCGGGCTCGCGGCCGTCATCGGGTCCCCGCCGAGCCGGGACGGCGGAACGCGTCGTGCTCGTGGCCGGGAACCTCGGTGGTGCTGACCGTGACCGGCTCGCGCGCTGCCCGGCCGTCGGTCAGGTGCAGCTGGTCGTCACAGGCCGCCGCCACCTCCGGGTCGTGGGTGGCCAGCACGACCACCGCGCCCCGGTCGGCCTCGGCGCGCAGCTCGGCGACCACCCGGTCACGGTTCTGCTCGTCGAGCTCGCTGGTGGGCTCGTCGGCGAGCAGCACCTCCGGGGCGCTCGACAGCGCCCGGGCGACCGCCACGCGCTGCAGCTGCCCGCCGGACAGCTCGGTGACCAGCCGGTCGGCCAGGTCGTCGACACCCACCCGCTGCAGCGCGTGCACGGCGGCGCGCGCGGCGGCACCCGGTGGCTCGCCCCCGGCACGCAGACCGATCGTCACGTTCTCCTCGGAGGTCAGGCTGGGCACCAGAGCGTGTCCCTGCAGCACCAGGGCGGTGCCCCGCCGGGGCTCCCCGGAGCGGGTAGCGACCGGTTCCCCGGCGTACGTCACGGTGCCCGAGGTCGGCGCCAGCAGCCCGCCGAGCACGGACAGCAGGCTGGTCTTCCCCGCGCCGGACGCGCCGGTCACCGCCAGCATCCGCCCCGGGAGCGCGTCGAGGTCGACGTCGGCCAGGATGTGGTGTCCGCCGCTGCTCAGGCCCAGGCCTCGTGCCACCAGTCGTCGCTCGCTCATGCCCCTGCCCGCCGCCGTCCGGCGCCACCGGCGTGGCGTCCGGCGGAAGCGTGCCCGTTGCCGCCCGGCGCCGCAACTGGTTTGGCACACCCGTACCGCATTCGTGATGCGCGTCACCATGACCGACCGGGGTCTCGACGTGCTCGACCGGCCGGCGGGTTCAGGCTCGACCGGCTGACGGCTCAGGCTCGACCGGCCGACGGGCTCAGTGGTGCTGGTGCGGGCGGTGCTGCGGGCCGCGCAGGCCGATGCGCTGCACGACCCGCTGGATGGTGAGGTCGCGCTCGCCGGGTCGGGGCACGAACCGGATGTCGCGCAGGCCCTGCTCCTGGGCGGCAGACTCGAAGACGAAGTGCCCGTACCCCAGGAACCGGCCCAGCAGCGGCTGGTCGACGGTGATGTCGAGGATGCGGTGCAGCGGCATCGTCGCCAGCGACTGGCCGAGGACGCCGCGCACCCGGAAGACCCGCATGTTGGTGATCACGAAGCGGTCCATGTGCGCCGACAGCGCCCGCCACCCGGCGTGGGCGGCGACGGCCAGAGCGAGCAGCCACGGCAACCAGGCGATCTGCACCGACGAGAACAGCCCGGTCACGAGCAGCACGAGGACGGCGCCCGCCTCGAGGACCGGCACGGTGTAGACCACCCAGTGGTGGCGCACCTCGTCGACGATGACCTCGCCCTCCTCGCGCAGCAGCCGGCGCCCGATCTTCGGGTCGGTGAGCCCGCGGCCGCCGCCGCGGCGCGCGGAGCTCATGAGAACAGCGTCGTCAGGAACTCGATCAGGCGCTCGAAGGCCACACCCACCGCGCCGGCAGCACCGCGGATGGCCTCGGCGGCGTTGGCCGGCTGGGTCACCAGGTAGAACGCGGCGAACGCGATGACCAGGCCCATCATGAGCTTCTTCATGGTGTTCCGTCCGTGTCGCGGGCAGGACAGGTGCGCCGTACGCACACCTTCGCAATTGATAGCAAACCGGAGCGGCCGGTCGCGGGAGGCGCGCCCCGCCGCCCTACCGCCGGAGCCGGATCACTCGGTGAAGGTGGCCAGCAGCTGGTCGGCCGCGGAGTAGGGGTCGGTCGCCCCCAGGGCGACCTGCTCGGCGAGCTCGTCCAGCTCGGTGCGAGCGTGCACGTCGCCCCACCGCTCGCGCAGCGCGGTCACCGCGATCGCCTCGACCTCGTCGCGGGCCCGCCGGACCCGGCGGCGCTCCAGCTCGCCGGTGCGCTCCATCCACTCCCGGTGCTGCTCGATGCGCTCGACGACCTCGTCCACTCCCTCACCGGTCTGGGCGACGGTCTTCGTGATCGGTGGCTTCCAGTAGTCCTCGGACTCGTCGCGCTCGGCCAGCGCGATCATGCTGCGCAGGTCGCGGCGTACCTGGTCCGCACCGTCGCGGTCGGCCTTGTTGACCACGTAGAGGTCGCCGATCTCCAGGATGCCCGCCTTGGCGGCCTGGATGCCGTCGCCCATGCCCGGCGCCAGCAGCACCACCGTCGTGTCGGCGAGCCCGGCGATCTCGACCTCGCTCTGTCCCACGCCGACGGTCTCCACGAGTACGACGTCGCACCCGGCCGCGTCGAGCACCCGCAGCGCCTGCGGAGCCGCCCAGGACAGGCCGCCGAGGTGGCCGCGGGAAGCCATCGAGCGGATGTAGACGTCCCGGTCGGTGGCATGGTCCTGCATCCGCACCCGGTCACCCAGCAACGCGCCCCCCGAGAACGGCGAGGACGGGTCGACCGCGAGCACCCCCACCCGCTTGCCGGTCGCCCGCAGCGCGGACACGAGCGCCGAGGTGGAGGTGGACTTGCCCACCCCGGGGGCGCCGGTGATGCCGACGATCTGGGCATGCCCGGTGTGCGGCGCCAGCCCGGCCATCACCTCGCGCAGCAGCGGCGAGGCGTCCTCCACCAGGGAGATCAGCCGCGCCACCGCGCGGGCCTCGCCCTTGCGGGCGCGCTCCACCAGGTCGGGCACGGAGACCGCCTTGCGCCGCGCCGGGGCTCCGGTCGCACCGGTCTCGCGCGTCGGCTGCGCCCCGTCCGACGCGGAGGTCACGCGGGCACGCGCACGATCAGGGCATCGCCCTGGCCACCGCCGCCGCACAGCGACGCGGCACCGACGCCACCGCCGCGCCGCTTCAGCTCGAGGGCGAGGTGCAGCGCGATCCGGGCCCCGGACATGCCGACCGGGTGACCCACGGCGATCGCGCCGCCGTTCACGTTGACCTTGTCCTCGTCGAGGCCCAGCTCGCGGGCGGAGGCGATGCCGACGGCGGCGAACGCCTCGTTGATCTCGACCAGGTCGAGGTCCGCCGCGGAGATCCCCTCCTTCTCGCAGGCCTGCTGGATCGCGCGGGCGGGCTGCATCTGCAGCGTCGAGTCGGGACCGGCCACCTGGCCGGACGCGCCGATCTCGGCCAGCCAGGTCAGACCCAGCTCCTCGGCCTTGGCCTTGCTCATCACCACCACGGCGCACGCGCCGTCGGAGATCTGTGAGGCCGAGCCGGCGGTGATGGTGCCCTCCTTGGAGAACGCCGGGCGCAGCTTGGCCAGCGACTCGGTGGTCGTGTCGCCGCGGATGCCTTCGTCCTGGCTCACCACGACCGGCTCGCCGCGGCGCTGCGGGATCTCGACCGGCACCACCTCGTCGTCGAAGACGCCGTTCTTCCAGCCCGCCGCGGCACGCTGGTGCGAGCGGGCGGCGAAGGCGTCCTGCTCCTCGCGGCTGAGCCCGAGGCCCTCGGCGTTGCAGCTCTCGGTCAGGCCACCCATCGGCTGGTCGGTGAACTGGTCGTAGAGGGCGTCGTAGGCCATCGAGTCGACCAGCGCGGTGTCGCCGTACTTGAAGCCCTCACGGGACTTCGGCAGCAGGTGCGGCGCGTTGGTCATCGACTCCATGCCGCCGGCGACGATGATCTCGTGCTCGCCGGCGCGGATCAGCTGGTCGGCCATCGCGATCGCGTTCAGTCCGGACAGGCACACCTTGTTGATGGTGATGGACGGGACGTTCATCGGGACCCCGCCCTTGACCGCGGCCTGACGCGCGGTGATCTGCCCGGACCCGGCCTGGATCACCTGGCCCATGATCACGTACTCGACCTGGTCGCCGCGCACGCCGGCCTTCTCCAGAGCGCCGGCGATGGCGACCCCGCCGAGGTCTGCGGCCGACCGGTCCTTCAGACCGCCGAGCAGGCGACCGATCGGGGTGCGGGCCCCGGCAACGATGACGGATCCGGACATGACGCCTCCTGCGCTGGTGAACGTGCTGCAACGACCTGTCATGGACCTTACCCAGCAAACCGAGCCCGAGGGAGGGGGCGTTCGGCGCTTGCCGTGTCGGACAGGTCACAGTCGCTCGCGGACGGCCGCCCGGCGTACGACGATGTGCCACATGAGCGAGACGACCACCGCCGACCTGACCGCGCTGTTCACCTGCATCGACCACGTCGGGGTCGCCGTGCCGGACCTCGACGAGGCGGCCCGCTTCTACCGCGACAGCTTCGGGATGCAGGTGGTGCACGAGGAGACCAACGCCGAGCAGGGGGTGCGCGAGGCGATGGTGGCCGTGTCCGCCCAGGACGCCGCCGCCGGAGGCCCGATGATCCAGCTCCTGGCGCCGCTGGACGAGAGCTCCACCATCGCGAAGTTCCTCGACCGCTCCGGCCCGGGCCTGCAGCAGCTGGCCTACCGGGTGGCCGACATCGAGTCGGTCAGCGCTCAGCTGCGGGAGCGGGGGCTGCGCCTGCTCTACGACGAGCCGCGGCGCGGCACCTCCGACTCCCGGGTCAACTTCATCCACCCCAAGGACGCCGGCGGCGTACTCGTGGAGCTGGTCGAGCCCGCCGGGGAGAAGTAGGTCACAGGCGGGTGACACCGCGGTTACCCGTCGGTAGATTCCCGGCAACCTCCGATCGCCCGCCTTCGACCAGGGAGAGCTCCCCGTGAAGCAGATCCTCGATGCCATCCTCGCCGGCGACACCACGCCGGAGGAGTACGCCGCCCTCGACCTGCCCGAGAGCTACCGCGCCGTGACGGTGCACCGCGACGAGGCGGAGATGTTCGCCGGCATGGAGACCAGGGACAAGGACCCGCGGCGCTCCCTGCACGTGGAGGACGTCGCCCTGCCCGAGCTCGGCCCGGGCGAGGCCTACGTCGCGGTGATGGCCTCCGCGATCAACTACAACACCGTGTGGACCTCGATCTTCGAGCCGGTCTCCACCTTCGGGTTCCTCGAGCGCTACGGACGTACCTCTCCGCTGGCCAAGCGGCACGACCTCCCCTACCACGTGGTCGGCTCGGACCTGGCCGGCGTCGTGCTCAAGACCGGGGTCGGCGTGCACGCCTGGCAGCCCGGCGACGAGGTGGTGGCGCACTGCCTCTCGGTGGAGCTGGAGAGCCCGGACGGACACAACGACACGATGCTCGACCCCGAGCAGCGGATCTGGGGTTTCGAGACCAACTTCGGCGGGCTCGCAGAGATCGCGCTGGTCAAGTCCAACCAGCTGATGCCCAAGCCGGCGCACCTGACCTGGGAGGAGGCGGCCTCCCCCGGGCTGGTCAACTCCACCGCCTACCGGCAGCTGGTCAGCCGCAACGGCGCCGGGATGAAGCAGGGCGACAACGTGCTGATCTGGGGAGCCAGCGGCGGCCTCGGGGGGTACGCCACCCAGTTCGCCCTCAACGGCGGCGCCACCCCGATCTGCGTGGTCTCCTCCCAGGACAAGGCCGACATCTGCCGCGCGATGGGCGCCGAGCTGATCATCAACCGGTCCGAGGAGGGCTACCGGTTCTGGAAGGACGAGCACACCCAGGACCCCAAGGAGTGGCGCCGCTTCGGGGCGAGGATCCGCGAGCTCACCGGCGGCGAGGACCCCGACATCGTCTTCGAGCACCCCGGCCGGGAGACCTTCGGCGCCTCGGTGTTCGCCGCCCGCAAGGGTGGGACCATCGTCACCTGCGCGTCCACCAGCGGCTTCCTCCACCAGTACGACAACCGCTACCTGTGGATGAACCTCAAGAACATCATCGGCTCCCACTTCGCCAACTACCGCGAGGCGTGGGAGGCCAACCGGCTCGTCGCCAAGGGCAAGGTGCACCCGACGGTGTCGCGGGTCTACCCGATCGACGAGGTCGGCCAGGCCGCGCTCGAGGTGCACCACAACCGGCACCAGGGCAAGGTCGGGGTGCTCTGCCTCGCCCCCGAGGAGGGCCTCGGCGTGCGCGACCCGCAGCTGCGCGCGCAGCACGAGGACGCGATCAACCGCTTCCGCGACAAGTAGGTCACCGTCCCCCGGCCCGGGGCGGCGCGCAACCGGCGACCGGCGTACCGCGTCTGAACGGGTGTGGGACCGGCCCGCGGATCACCGCACGGTAGGTTCCGCAGGTCTGCGCGGCCGAGAACCTGCCGAACCTACCGCGCGGCGCTGCGCACCCGCGGCGCCTCCCGGGCATGCAGGCCGGCATCGGTGAGACTGGTGACTAGGCTGCACTGAAGCGAACGAGGCGAAGGAACTGACGATGAGCGACCGATCCGGACTGTCCATCTTCGACGACGACTCCTCGCGGCGGTCGGACGACGACGCGACCCAGGTGATCCCCGCGACGACCGCGGGCGGGCCCGACTTCCCGGTGGTACGCCGCGGCTACGACCAGGCCGCCGTCGACCGGCAGGTCCGGGCGCTGCTCAACGAGAAGAACGCGCTCAGCGGCCGGGTCGGTGAGGCCGAGAAGCGCAGCAGCACGCTGGAGAAGAAGGTCGCCGAGCTGGAGAAGCGGCTGGCGGAGAACGAGACCCCCTCCTACGCCGGGCTCGGTGGGCGGGCGAGCGAGATGCTCCGGCTGGCCGAGGAGCAGGCCGACGAGGTGATCGCGTCGGCCAACCAGTACGCCGCGCAGCTGCGCGAGCAGGCCACCAAGGACGCCGAGGCCACGCGGGCACAGGCCTCGCGCGACGCAGAGGACATGCGCATCGTGCAGCTCAAGGAGCTCGACGAGAGCAGGGCGCGGGCCCTGGGCGACGTCGAGCAGGAGCGCACGCTGGCCCGCAGCGAGGCCGAGGACCTGCTCGCCTCGGCACGGCGGGAGGCCGAGCAGATCCGGCTCGCCGCCGAGCAGGAGAGCAACAACCTGCGCACCAGCGCCCGCCGCGAAGCCGAGCAGGCCCGGGCGGCCGCCGACCGCGAGGTGCAGGAGGCGCGACGCACGCTCGCCGTCGAGAAGGAGCGCCTCACCCGGGAGGCCGCCGAGCACCACAGCAGCGCGGTCACGGAGACCCAGCGCCTGGTCGAGGAGGCCGAGGAGCGCGCCAAGGCCGCGGAGTCGCGGGCCCAGCAGGCGATGACCCAGGCCTCCACGCAGCGCAAGTCCGCCGAGGAGGAGGCCGAGCGGCTGCTCAGCCGGGCCCGCCGCGAGGCGGAGCAGATCGTGACCACGGCCCAGTCCCAGGCCACCAACACGGTGGCCTCGGGGCAGGCCGAGGCCGAGCGCGAGCTGGCCGCGGTCAAGGCCGAGGTGGACCGCTACACCAAGCGGCGCGACGCGATCGTCGCCCAGCTCGGCGCGCTGCGCGACGTGGTCGCCGGCTTCGCCGACGACCCGGAGCCGCGAGCCGCTGCCGGGGCTGCCGGGGCCGCCGGGGGCGCCGACAAGCCGGCTGACACCGATGCCGACACGGGCGCCGGGCGCGAGTCGAAGGCGTGACCCCGACGGCCGGGACACCGGGGGGCCCGGAAGGCACCGACCAGAGCGGTGAGCCGGACGGCGAGCCCTCCGCCGAGGAGCGCCGGAGCGCGGCCCCGGCGACGGCGCCGCCCGGTTCCTCGGGCCCTGCCGGTTCCTCGGGCCCTGCCAGTTCCTCGGGCCCTGCCCCGGCCGGCGGCGACGCCCCGGGCACCCGTGGTACGCCGGCGGCGAGCGGCGCGGCGGCACGCGGCCGTCCTGCCCCCGGGGCGGCGCGGGCCGGGCGGCTCGGCGCCCCGCTGAAGGAGCACTCCCCCTTCTACGTCGGCTTCTTCGGCGCGGTTGGCGCGCTGCTGGCGATCTGGCTCGGGCAACAGATCGCCTCGATCGGCTCGGTGCTGATCCTGATCGTGGTGGCGATGTTCCTCGCCGCGGGCCTGAACCCCCTGGTGGAGATGTTCACCCGGCGCGGCGTGAGCCGGGTCTGGGCGGTCACCGCGGTGACCGTGCTCGTGCTGATCGCGCTCTCGCTGTTCCTGCTCGCGATCGTGCCGGTGGTCACCGAGCAGGTCACCACCATCGTGCAGCGGGCTCCCGACTGGGTGGACCAGCTGCAGCGCAGCCAGTGGATCCAGGACCTCAACCGCAAGTACGACATCCTCGAGCGGGCCAAGCAGGCGGTCACCGACGGCGGGCTGGCGCAGAAGGTCTTCGGCGGCGTCCTCGGCGTCGGTGTCGCGGTGCTGTCCGCGCTGGCGAACTTCTTCATCATCGTGGTGCTGACGCTGTACTTCCTGGCCTCGCTGCCCAGCATCAAGCGCTTCGGGTACCGCTTCGCCCCGGCGAGCCGGCGTGACCGGGTGCAGACCCTGGGCGACCAGATCCTGTCCAGCGTGGGCGGTTACGTCTCCGGCGCGTTCGTGGTGGCGGTCTGCGCCGGGATCAGCTCGCTGATCTTCCTGTTCATCGTGGGGCTCGGCGAATACGCCATGGCACTGGCCGTGGTCGTCGCGCTGCTCGACGTGATCCCGATGATCGGGGCGACGCTCGGCGCGGTGGTGGTGATCGCGATCGGGTTCGCCACCGACCCGAAGATCGGGCTGTTCTGCCTGATCTTCTACGTCGCCTACCAGCAGTTCGAGAACTACGTGATCTACCCGCGGGTGATGCAGCGCTCGGTGGACATCCCCGGCTCGCTGATCGTGATCGCCGCGCTGATCGGCGCCAGCCTGCTCGGCGTGGTCGGCGCGCTGCTGGCGATCCCCACGGCAGCGGCGGTGCAGCTGATCTTGAAGGAAGTGTTCCTGCGACGGCAGGACGCCCGCTGAGCGACGCGGCGCTGAGCGAAGCGGCGTACCCTCACTCGCCCGGCATCGGCACGTCCTTGAACGCACCGGTGGTGCGGTCGGCGTAGGCGCTGGTGTCCGCGGTCTCCATCGGGCCGTCCCACTCCGTGGGCAAGGGTACGGCGACTTCCGGGGCCACCCGCGCCACGATCTCGTCGAGCACCCGCTCGGCGTCGCCCACCCACAGGTGCTTGGCGCCGTCGACGCCGACCACCTCGGCCTGCGGCAGGACGGCGAACCGCTGCCGGGCCTCGGGCGGTTGCAGGTAGTCGTCGTGCTCGGGCACCAGCGCGGTGACCGGTTTGCCGGACTCGGCCCAGGCACGCAGGTGCTCCTCCTCGGAGAAGCGCAGCGGCGGGGACAACAGGATCGCCCCCTTCACCGCCGGGTCGTTGCCGTGCATCAAGGTCAGGTCCGTGCCGAAGGACCAGCCGACGATCCAGATGTCGGGCAGGTCGTGGAACTCGGCGTACTCGATCGCGGCGGCGACGTCGTAGGCCTCCCCGCGCGCGTTGTCGAAGCTGCCCTCGCTGGTGCCCTGCAGGCTCGACGTGCCGCGGGTGTTGAACCGCAGCACCGCCACCCCGGCCAGGGCGGGCAGCCGGAACGCCGCCTTGCGGTAGACGTGGCTGTCCATCATCCCGCCGTGTGTCGGCAGCGGGTGCAGGCACACCAGCGTCGCGACCGGGTCCCGGTCCAGGGGCAGGGCCAGCTCGCCGACCAGGTCCAGCCCGTCCGCGGTGTGCAGGGTCAGCGGCTCCCGTCGCGCGGGCAGCACGGAGTTGGCGCGGATCTTCGGCATGTCCCCAACCTACTGGCGCGGGTCAGCGGCGACGGTGACGGGCCCGCCAGCACGCGGTGTGCCAGTGCCGACGCGCGTCGACCCCGCTCTCGGTGAGCAGCGGCGGCACCACCGGCCAGGCGACCACGTGGGGCGTCGCCGGCCGGATCAGCTGGTCGCAGCCCGGGCAGCGGTAGGGCTTGGTCGCCGCCGACCCGGTGACGTTGCGGACCTCGTAGTCCTCGCCGTCGTGGCTCTCGATCCGGGTGTTCACGCGGGGTGCTCCGCATGGGCGGCCACGAACCGCTCCATCCTGCGATCGGGCACCAGCCAGACCAGCGCCACCGCGGTGAAGACCGCCACCGAGAGCCAGCTGGCCAGGAAGGACGCCGCGATGCCGAGGAGGTACAGCACCGGCGAGAGCTTGCCCTTCAGGTCCCGCCCCACCGCCTGCCGCAGCACCTCGCCGCCCTCGCTGCGGTAGATCGCTCGCTGCAGCACGAAGTAGGCCACCGCCGCCAGCAGCAGGTTCACCCCGTAGATCAGCGTCGGCGGCTGCGCGAAGCCGGTCTCGTCCATCCAGGCGGTGGTGAACGGGAAGAGCGAGAGCCAGAAGAGCAGGTGCAGGTTCGCCCACAGCACCCGGCCGTCGACGTGGCTGACCAGCTGGAACATGTGATGGTGGTTGTTCCAGTAGATGCCGACGTAGACGAAGCTCAGCAAGTAGGTGAGGAACCCGGTCGCCGACTCCCCCAGCGCCTCGAAGGTTCCTGCCTCCGGGACCGGGAGCTCGAGCACCATGATCGTGATGATGATGGCCAGCACCCCGTCGCTGAACGCCTCGAGCCGACTGGTCTGCATGCCCTCGATTGTCGCGCATCCGGGACGGCTCGCGGGTCGCCGGGGGCGCAGGCGACTCAGGCAGCTCAGGGGGGCTCAGGGGGCTCACGTGCCCCAGCTTCATCAAGGTCTGATGGCGAAGCAGCACTTCCCCCGGTCCACAGGTCGAGGGAAGTGCCGGGTTGCCGTGGGAGGTCGGCCGAGCTACCCCAGGGCAGCCGGCCCTCGAGCCGCGCCGCAATCACGCAATCTGGTACGGCGCTCCGCGGCCGCCACCTGACGGGCCCCGGGATCGGCCGATCCTCAGGTCACGCCGAGGGCGGCTTCCCATGCTGAACCAGCACTTCCCCGGGTGAGCTCATCGTGGGAAGTGCTGGTTCACCAACAGACCTTGATGAAGCTGAGGCACGAGAGGCTGGTGCGGCGGGTGCGGCTGGTGGGGCTGGTGCGGCGAGTGTGGCTGGTGCGGCGAGCCGCAAGCGTCAGCGCGCGCCGCTGTAGTCGCGGAAGCCGCGGGCGGTCTTGCGACCGAGGTAGCCGGCGGTGACCAGGTGCTCGAGCAGCGGGGCGGGTGCGAAACCGGGCTCGCGGAACTCGAGGTAGAG
>DASSVD010000011.1:0-15971 GCA_035706365.1 Nocardioidaceae bacterium | reverse complement strand
GCAACCGGGGCAGCAACCGGGGCAGCAACCGGGGCAGCGCCCCGGCGGCCCGGTCACGGCCGACGACGAGGGGGCGAGGTCGCGATGACGCGGCGCCGCGTGCTGATCACCGCGATCGTCGGCCTCCTCGCGCTGCTGGTGACCGGGTGCGTCAGCCTTCCGGTGAGCGGCGGGGTGGTCACCGCCCCGAACAGCGAGGAGGAGGAGCAGAGCGACGCCCCGTTCGACTACGCGCCCCCGGGACCGCGGGCGGGGGACAGCCCGGTCGCGGTGGTCAACGGGTTCCTCCAGGCGATGACCGCGACGCCGGTGACGCTGCAGTACGCCGTGAAGTTCCTGACCGAGGAGGCGCAGAACAACTGGGAGCCGGAGCAGGGAACGGTCGTGTACGGCTCCGACACCGCCGCGCAGGCGGGCAACGAGGTCGACGTCGTGCTCGGCGACACGGTGAGTCTGGACGGCCGTGGGGAGTGGCTGGGCAACACCACCGGTGGCGACCCGATCCACTACCAGCTGCGGTTGCACCGCGAGCGCGGTGAGTGGCGCATCGCCAACCCGCCCGACGTGCTGCTGATCCCGCAGCCGCACTTCGAGAGCCGGTACCAGCAGTACTTCCTCTACTTCTTCGAGAAGTCCGGCCAGGTACTGGTGCCCGAGCCGGTCTACCTGCCCCGTGGCGAGTCCGCCACCACGATGCTGGTGCGGGGCCTGCTGCGCGGCCCGGGACGCAAGCTGCTGGGCACCGAGCGCACGTACCTGCCGGCGTCCGCGGAGCTGGAGATCTCGGCACCCGTGGGCAAGGACGGCACGGCCGAGGTCCCGCTCAGCGACGAGATCCTCGACCTGGACGAGGACTCCCTCGACCGGGCGCTGGGTCAGCTGGCCTGGACCCTGGGCCAGGTCCCCGGCGTCGAGCGGATGCGCATCACCGTCGGCGGCACGGCACTGGACATCCCCGGCCGGGGCTCTTCCCTGGAGGTGGATGGCTGGCCGGAGTACGACCCGGCGGTGAACTGGGCCTCCCACGAGCTGTTCGGCATCCGCGACGGCCACGTGGTCAACCTGGTCGCGGGTGACGAGCGGCGGATCGCCGGGCTGTTCGGCGCCAAGGACTACGGCTTGGAGTCGATCGCGGTCGACCTGCCGGCGCAGAAGGTCGCCGGGGTGACCGGGGACGGCACCGAGGTGCTGGTGGCTCCGCGCACCCGGATCCCCAGCGGCGGCGCCTCGCCCAAGACCGCCTACAGCGGCGGCCAGGACCTGCTCGAGCCGGCCTGGGACATCTACGGGAAGCTGTGGCTGATCGACCGCGCGGGCGGCCGGGCCAGCCTCCACGTCGTCGCCCCGGACGGCTCCGTCACCCGGCTCGCCGTCGACGGCCTGACCGGTGAGGACGTCTCCGCCTTCGTGCTCTCGCGCGACGGCACGCGGCTGGTGGCGGCCGTCGACGGCCGCAAGTCCGACCGCCTGGTGCTCAGCCGGGTGGTGCGCAGGGCCGACGGCACGGTCCGCCGGGTGGACCCGGCGGCCTCCCTGCCGGTCGGCGCGATCGACGTGCACGAGATCCGGGATCTCGCCTGGCGTACGCCGGGCAGTGTCGCGCTGCTGACCGGGCCGCAGCCGGGGCTCTCCCAGGTGATCATCGCCTTGATCGACGGCTCCTCGGCCCTCGGTGACGTCGCCAGCAACGCCGAGCTGTTCCGCGACGAGGCCACGTTGCTGGTCACCGCGCCGGCGCCCGGGGCGGCTCTGTACGTGGGCACCCGCAGCGGACAGCTGTTCCAGCTGGCCGCCAACGGTCGCTGGACCGGCACCAGCATCAAGCGCGGGCTGCGCTCGCCGACCTACGTGGGCTGACCGTCCACAGGTCGGCGGATCCGGCCTGGCAGGCTGCGGGGGCCGTGACGCACCCTGGCTCGATGCTGGACGCCTGCCTCGACCTGCTGCTCGGCAGCGCGTGCGTGGCGTGTGGGCGGCCGGGCAGGCTGCTGTGCCGCGCGTGCGCCGAGACGCTGCCCGGCGACCCGGGCGTCTGCTGGCCCTCACCGACCCCGCCCGGCCTGGCAGTGCCGGTGGCGGCCGCGGAGTACGCCGACGCGGTGCGCACGCTGGTCAACGCGCACAAGGAGCGCGGGCAGTTCGCCCTGGCGGCTCCACTCGGCCGGCTGCTGCACCTGGCGGTCCTGCACCACCAGCGGATGGTCGAGACGAGTGCGCCGGGAGGACCGGCGAACGCGCGCCCGTTGCCCGAACCGGAAGGAGAGGAGGGTCGGTGGGTGCTGGTGCCGGTTCCCTCCCGCGCCACGGTGGTGCGGGCACGTGGCCACGACCCGCTGCTGCGGGTGGCCCGACGCAGCGCGGTGCTGCTGCGGCGTACCGGACTGTCCGCGTCGGTCGCCCAGGTGCTGGTCCCGGCCCGAGCGGTGCGCGACCAGGCCGGACTGGGTGCCGCCGAGCGCGGCGCCAATCTCGGCGGCAGCATGCGGCTGCGCACCTCGTGGGCCGGCGAGCCGCTGCGCCGCGCACGCGCCCGGATCCTGGTGGTCGACGACGTGCTCACCACCGGCGCGACCGCGCGCGAGGCGCAGCGCGCGCTGGAGGTCGCCGGGGTCCCCGTCCACGGCATCGCGACAGTGGCCGCGACCCGCCGTCGCTGGAGGCCCCGGCCAGACCGGGGGGCGAGAGAATCGGGGCCATCCCTACCGTTTTCGGACAGCGCAGACTAGCGTCTGTGTATGGAGTCCGTCCGGGTCCGTGGTTGCGTCGGCAGGTTCCTGTGGAGGCCGTGTGCGCGCCACTCGTCCCGCCGGCTAGCCGAAGCCAGTCGCAGGCGAAACGGTCCACGTAAGGGGTCGCGCGGGCAGCTGTCCGGGCGGCTCCGATCACGGTGCGGCTTAGAGGTAAGCCCTGCCCTCCGCGTGCCGTCCTACACGGCACCCCCGGAGGAGAAGGTCAGTAGTGGCAGAGAAGCTGCGAGCGCCTCAGCAGGCGGTTGTGGGGTCGAAGACCAGGTCGGCCGGACGGGCTCCTCCTTCTGCTCCGGCCGATCGGCCGGAACGGGCGTGCGCCGGCACGGAACCGGGCATACCCCTGGCGAGACCGAACTGAAGTTCTCGCGCCAAGTCGCCGGTGCTCGCCGGTGACCCGCTCACCCAGACAACGGGAGGTCAGCCGTGGAGATCGTGGTCAAGAGCCGTCGCTGTGACGTGTCGGACCGGTTCCGCAGTCACGTGGAGGAGAAGCTCACGCGACTCGAGAAGCACGACCACCGCGTCATGCGCGTCGAGGTGGAGGTGGACCGGGAGAAGAACCCTCGCCAGCACGACCGGGCGATCCGGGTCCAGCTGACCGCGTTCTCCAAGGGCCCGGTGGTCCGCGCCGAGGCGGCGGCCGAGGACAAGATGGCCGCCCTCGACATCGCCCTGGACCGGATGGCGGGGCAGATGCGCCGCGCCGCCGATCGGCGCCGGGTGCACCGCGGCCGGCACACCCCGGTGTCCGTGGGCGAGGCGCTGGCCGACGTGCGGCCCGACGCGCCGGACGCCGCGGAGCCGGACGACGACGGTGCCGCGCAGGACGGCACCCGCACGGTGGGCCCGATCACGGTGATGGGCGACGGTCCGATGGTGGTGCGGGAGAAGACCCACCAGGCGAGCCCGATGACGCTGGACCAGGCGCTGTACGAGATGGAGCTGGTCGGCCACGACTTCTTCCTCTTCGTGGACAAGGAGAGCGAGCGCCCGTCGGTGGTCTACCGCAGGCGAGGGTACGACTATGGCGTGATCTCGCTGGATATGTCCTGACCAGCACAGACGGCGCGAAGCGGCAACATCCGCGGTCTGAACGTTTTTCGTACCGCCCCGGGCCGCACGTGTCAGAATCAACGCGTGTCAGTCCCTCAGCAGCGCCCCAAGATGGGCGGTGAGCCCATCCGCGTCGCGGTCGTCGACGACCAGGAGCTGTTCCGCCGGGGCCTGACCATGCTCCTGACCGTCGAGGAGGACATCGAGGTCGTGGGGGAGGCCGGCGACGGCGTCGCGGCGACCGAGCTGTGCGCGGCGACGGTGCCCGACGTGGTGCTGATGGACGTCCGGATGCCCAAGCGCTCCGGCATCGAGGCGTGCCAGTCGATCAAGGACGTCGCGCCGTCGGCGAAGATCATCATGCTGACGGTCAGCGACGAGGAGGGCGACCTCTACGACGCGGTCAAGAACGGCGCCTCGGGCTATCTGCTCAAGGACTCCTCGATCGAGGAGGTGGCCCAGGCGATCCGCGTGGTCGCCGACGGCCAGTCGCTGATCAGCCCCTCGATGGCGGTCAAGCTGCTCGACGAGTTCAAGCAGATGACCCGCTCGGACCGCCAGCAGGTGCCCAGCCCCCGCCTCACCGACCGCGAGCTCGAGGTGCTCAAGCTGGTGGCGCAGGGGTTGAACAACCGGGAGATCGCCAAGCGACTGTTCATCAGCGAGAACACCGTGAAGAACCACGTCCGCAACATCCTGGAGAAGCTCCAGCTGCACTCGCGCATGGAGGCGGTCATGTACGCCGTCCGCGAGAAGCTGCTGGACATCCCGTGACCGTGACGTCCACCCAGACGCTGTCTCTCCCGCAGGCCCGGCGCATCGCCCTGGCCGCCCAGGGCTTCCGCGACCCCCGGCACACGGTCCCGACGATGCGCACGTTCAGCCGCACACTGGCGCGCACCGGGGTGCTGCAGGTGGACTCGGTCAACGTCTTGCAGCGGGCGCACTACATGCCGCTGTTCTCCCGGATGGGGCCCTACGACACCTCGATGCTGACCCGGGCGGCGGAGCGGCGGCCGCGCCGCATCGTGGAGTACTGGGCGCACGTGCAGGCGTACATGCCGGTCGAGCTGTGGCCGGTCATGCAGCACCGGATGGCCTCCTACCGCGACCAACGGGGCAAGTGGAAGGTGATGGCCGCGCGCCCCGACCTGGAGTCATCGGTGCTCGCCGCTGTCCGCGAGCGCGGTGCCGCCACCGCACGCGAGCTCGACGACGGCGGTCCAGTGGCCAAGGTCGACTGGGGGTGGAACTGGTCCGACACCCGCAAGGTGCTCGACTACCTGTTCCTGGTCGGCGAGCTCGCCATCGCCGGGCGCAACGCCCAGTTCGAGGTGCGCTACGACCTGCCCGAGCGGGTCCTGCCGTCCCACGTGCTGCAGCAGCCGGTGCCCACGGTGGACGAGGCGAACCGCGAGCTGGTGCGTCGGGCGGCCGCCTCGCACGGGGTCGCCACGCTGCAGTGCCTGCGCGACTACTACCGGATGGGTGCCGCCGGGGCCCGCCGGGCGGTCCACGACCTGGTCGAGGCCGGGGAGCTGGAGCCGGTCCGCGTCGAGGGCTGGCCGCGGCAGGCCTACCTGCACCGCGACGCCCGGCGCCCGCGCCGCGTCCACGCTCGGGCGGTGCTCAGCCCGTTCGACCCGGTGGTGTGGGAGCGCACCCGGGCCGAGCAGCTGTTCGGCTTCCGCTACCGCATCGAGATCTACGTCCCGGCCCACCAGCGCGTGCACGGGTACTACGTGCTCCCCTTCCTGCTCGGGGACCGGCTCGTCGCCCGCGTCGACCTCAAGGCCGACCGAGCCGGCGGCGTACTCCTGGTGCGGGGCGCCTTCGCCGAGGACCACGCGCCGGAGGAGACCGCCGAGGAGCTGGCCGAGGAGCTGGCCGACCTGGCCCGCTGGCTGGGCCTGGACGGCATCGTCGTCGAGCCGCGTGGCGATCTCGCCCCCGAGCTCGCCGTCGCGGTCAAGGCCGTGGTCGGCGAGGTCTGTACCATGGCAGGGCGGTCCTGAACGACCGTCGGTCGCCGTGCCCACGGTCCTGCCCGCGACCGGACCCGACACCCACCAGGAGTCAGCGCTCGTGCCCGCAATCCTCGACAAGATCCTCCGTATCGGCGAGGGCAAGATCCTCCGGCAGCTGGAGTCGGTCGCGCGCGCGGTCAACGCCATCGAGGACGACTTCGTCGCGATGAGCGACGAGGAGCTCCAGGCCCAGACCGACCTGTTCAAGAAGCGGCTGGATGACGGCGAGTCCCTCGACGACCTGATGCCCGAGGCGTTCGCGACCGTGCGCGAGGCCGCCCGCCGGACGCTGGGCATGCGTCCCTTCGACGTGCAGATCATGGGCGCCGCCGCCCTGCACCTGGGCAACATCGCCGAGATGAAGACCGGTGAGGGCAAGACCCTGGTGGCGGTGCTCCCGTCCTACCTCAACGCGCTGTCCGGCAAGGGCGTGCACATCGTCACGGTGAACGACTACCTGGCGAAGTACCAGTCCGAGCTGATGGGCCGCGTGCACCACTTCCTCGGGCTGACCGTCGGGGTCGTCGTCCCCGAGATGCGTCCCGAAGAGCGCCGTCGCGCCTACGCCGCGGACATCACGTACGGCACCAACAACGAGTTCGGCTTCGACTACCTGCGCGACAACATGGCCAGCTCCATCGACGAGTGCGTGCAGCGCGGCCACAACTACGCCATCGTCGACGAGGTCGACTCCATTCTGATCGACGAGGCGCGCACGCCGCTGATCATCTCCGGACCCACCCAGGACGAGGTGAAGTGGTACGGCGAGTTCGCCCGCGTCGCCCGCACGCTGGTCAAGGACGAGGACTACGAGGTCGACGAGAAGAAGCGGACCATCTCCATCCTCGAGCCGGGGATCACCAAGGTCGAGGACTACCTCGGCATCGAGAACCTCTACGACTCGGTCAACACGCCGCTGATCTCGTTCCTGAACAACTCGATCAAGGCCAAGGAGCTGTTCCGCAACGACAAGGAGTACGTCGTCATGAACGGCGAGGTGCTCATCGTCGACGAGCACACCGGCCGCATGCTGGCGGGCCGGCGGTACAACGAGGGGCTGCACCAGGCCATCGAGGCCAAGGAGGGCGTGCAGGTCCGCGAGGAGTACCAGACCCTGGCCACCGTCACCCTGCAGAACTACTTCCGGCTCTACGACAAGCTGTCCGGGATGACCGGAACGGCGATGACCGAGGCCTCGGAGTTCGACAAGATCTACAAGCTCGGCGTGGTGCCGATCCCGACGAACAAGCCGATGGCCCGCATCGACCAGGGCGACCTCGTGTACCGCACTGAGGAGGCGAAGTTCAACGCCGTGGTCGAGGACATCGCCGAGCGCAACGACAAGGGGCAGCCGGTGCTGGTGGGCACCACCTCGGTGGAGAAGTCCGAGCTCCTGTCCGGGCTGCTGCGCCGGCGCGGCATCCCGCACACGGTGCTCAACGCCAAGCAGCACGAGGACGAGGCCAAGATCGTCGCCCAGGCCGGCCACAAGGGCGCGGTCACCGTGGCGACCAACATGGCTGGGCGAGGCACCGACATCATGCTGGGCGGCTCGGTGGAGTTCCTGGCCGACCAGGAGCTGCGCAAGCAGGGGCTCGACCCGCTGGAGAACAACGAGGAGTACGAAGCGGCCTGGCCCACCATGGTCGAGCGGATCAAGGAGCAGGTCGCCGCCGAGCACGACGAGGTGCGTGACCTGGGCGGCCTCTACGTCGTCGGCACGGAGCGGCACGAGTCGCGCCGGATCGACAACCAGCTGCGCGGCCGGTCCGGCCGCCAGGGCGACCCGGGCGAGTCGCGCTTCTACCTGTCGCTGCAGGACGACCTGATGCGGCTGTTCAAGTCCGACTGGGTGGACTGGGTGCTGACCACCCTGAAGGTCCCCGACGACGTCCCCATCGAGAACAAGCGGGTGACCGGCGCAATCGCGTCGGCGCAGGCGCAGGTCGAGGCGCAGAACTTCGACTCGCGCAAGAACGTGCTCAAGTACGACGACGTGATGAACCGGCAGCGCGAGGTCATCTACGGCGAGCGCCGCGCCGTGCTCGAGGGCGCCGACCTGCACGAGCAGGTCCGGGGGATGGTCGACGACGTGGTCACCGCCTACGTCACCGCCGCGACCGAGGGCTTCCCCGAGGAGTGGGACCTCGACGCGCTGTGGACGGCGTTGAAGACGCTGTACCCGGTCTCGCTGAGCGTGGCGGACCTGGAGGACGAGGCGGGCGGACGGGCCGGCCTCACCCGCGAGCAGCTGGTCGAGGACGTCCGGGCCGACGCACAGGCGGCGTACGACGCCCGCGAGCAGCAGGTGGGCGCGGAGGTGATGCGCGAGCTGGAGCGGCGCGTCGTGCTGTCGGTGCTGGACCGCAAGTGGCGCGAGCACCTCTACGAGATGGACTACCTGCGCGAGGGGATCGGCCTGCGTGCCTACTCCCAGCGCGACCCGCTCGTGGAGTACCAGCGCGAGGGCTTCGACATGTTCAGCGCGATGATGGACGCCATCAAGGAGGAGTCGGTCGGCTACCTGTTCAACCTGGAGGTCCAGGTCAGCGAGGAGCCGGAGCCGGGTGCGGACACCGTGCAGGACGAAGCCGGCGCCGACGGTGCGGGCGGCTCGTTCGGCCCGGCGGTCGCCCAGGCCGCTGCCTCCTCGCAGGATGGTCGCGCCGGCCGCGGTGACGCCCCGCATATCGTGGCCAAGGGGCTGCAGCAGCCCCAGCAGCCGCAGCACCTCAGCTACTCCGCGCCGGACGAGACCGGTGGCGCCGAGGTCACCTCGGACGGTGCCGGGGAGGACCCCTACGCCGGGGTGGGCCGCAACGCCGACTGTCCGTGCGGCTCGGGGAAGAAGTACAAGAAGTGCCACGGTGCTCCGGGCGGTCCCACCGGGCTCACCACCCGCGTCAACGGCTGAGCGGACCCGGCCCGGTCACCCCAGCTGCAGGGCGGTGCAGCGCCAGCCCCGCTCGCCGTACTCGAGCCGCGCGGCCAGGGCTCGCGAGCGCTGGCCGTGCCGGACGTGCACGCTGACCTCGGCGGCGCGCGCCGTCGGGCGGAAGACGTGCACGCTGCGCACCTGGGGGCGTACCCGGCTCATCCGGGGGCGGGCCGGTGCGGTCAAGCCCAGGATGCGCACCCGCCGCGACAGGTCGTGGTAGACGCGCGCCGACGTCCACCGCAACAGCTGCGCCAGCGGCCGGTCGCCGCCGAGGACCTCGACGACGGCCTGGGCGAAGCGCGCCGCCCACGCCTCGAGCGCCTCTGTGGCCACGGACGTCTCCTGCTCGGCCGGCGCGGGCGGGACCAGGTTGAGCCGCCGCCGCGGGGCCTCGTCCGTACCCGTGGCGGCTGGTGCATCGGCTGCGGGCAGGGCCAGCGCGAGACTGCCCTGGATCGCAGCGCCGGGGACCCGCGGGCCGGGCAGCGAACCGCGGCTGGGTCGCATGCTGCCGAGTCGGGGTGGGCGGCGTAGCAAGGGCGGTTGGACCTTCCCGGCGTCCGGCTGCGTGTCGCCGCCGTCCCGGCGGACCCCGCCGTCCGGAGTCGCCGGTGTGTCGTGGGTGCTCATCGATGTTCCTCTCCTCGGGGGGTGGGGGCGAGCTCGTCGGGCAGATCGAGAACCGTGCCCGGCAGGATCAGGTCGGGGTCCGGGCCGATGACGTCCCGGTTGCGCTGGTAGAGCGCGTGCCACGCGTGGTTCACGGCTCTGGGCGCCCTGCCCGGGGCGAGCCGTTCGGCGGACAGGCTCCACAGCGTGTCGCCCGGCTGCACCCGGACCTGTCCGGGCCGCAGGCCGGTCGGCGTCGCGGCCGGTGCGCGCGAGACGGCGTGCCGGGTCGACTCGACGTCGGTCCGCCGCGTGCTGCGGTGGCTCGCGCTGGTGCGCTCGGTATCAGGGCTGGGGCCGACCGGCGCTGCGCCGGCGGGACGGTCGGGCAGGGAGAGGCCGCTCAGCGGCAGCTCGGTCTGCCGTGCTGCACTGCCCGCCCGGGCAGTGTCGGCGGTCCCGGCCGTACCGGCCGCACCGGGCGCGTCGGCCACGTCGGCCACGTCGGCCACGTCGGCCACGGCGGCCACGGCGGCGGAGGCGGGGGCCAGGCCGAGCCCTCCGATGAGCGCGACGCCGCAGCAGCCGAGCAGGAAGCGTCGCAGCGCCGCGGGAGCCACCGCGTCGAGCGCGGGTGAGCGGCGGCAGCGGATGGCCTCGACGCCGACCGCCACCGTCACGAGCTCGGCCCAGAGGGCACAGCCGACCAGGACCAGGCCGCATCCCGCCTCGAGCAGCTCGGCGAACGTCGGGTCGACCGTGGAGGTGCAGGTGACGACGGCCGGCGCGCCGACCAGTTCCCAGGCCGCGACGAGCGTCGTGGTGGCCAGGGCGACCAGCAGGCTCGCGCGGAGGCGGACCGTGACGGACGACCCGGCTCGCTCGTGGCGCACCGCTGTGCCGCTCTGATGCATGTCGACCCCTGATTCATGCGTTTGCTTGTGTTTGCTTGTCTACGCCGGGTTTGCCTGGTGGGTCAACCGTTTGTCCACAAGAGCCGCGTGTCGGCCGGCGGTTCCTTCGACTGACGCGACGGGCCGACCTTCGACAGACTCGACGGGCCGACCTTCGACAGGCTCGTCCGGCCGGGGGTGGCGGAGCCGGTTGACGGGCCGCTGGAGCAGGGGAGAGGGTCAGGACCGTGTCCGTGCCGCCTACCCCTCCCGAGCCGCCCGAGTTCCCCGGGTCTGCTTACTTCCAGGGCTCCGGACGCGGGCGCGCCCAGCAGACCGGGCCGGAGCTGTCCCGGCTGTTCGACGACCTCGAGCAGCAGGCGGAAGGCCTCGCGCTGGCCGAGCGCGACCTGGAGCTGCAGGAGCGGAGCCGGGCCGAGTACGGCGCGGTGACCTTCGAGGCCCGACTGCACGCGTCGGTGGGTGGGCGGGTCGCCTTCGCAGTCGCCGGTGCGGGCACCCTGGCGGGCACGCTGGACCGGGTGGGTCAGGGCTGGTGCCTGCTCGACGCTTCGGCGGGCGAGGCGGGAGCCTGGTGGCTCGTCGCGCTGGGCGCGGTGACGAGCGCCCGCGGGCTCTCCGACCGGGCCGTCAGCGAAGCGGCCCGCTCAGTGGTCACCCGCCTGGGTGTGGGCTCCGTGCTGCGCGAGGTGGCCGCGACGCGGGCGCGCGTCCTGGTCCTGCTCAGCGACGGCACGGTGGCGGCGGGAGTCCTCGGCCGGATCGGCGCGGACTTCGTGGAGGTGGTCGACGAGGGCGGAGCGGTGTCGGTGATCGTGTGGGCGAGCGTGGCCGCCGTACGTCACTGAGCGGTGGCTGGGCCGCTCGACGTCAGGGGGCGTCGGTCGGCACCTCGTCGCGGCTGGACTCGGCGTAGGGGTGGCTGTCGAGGTAGGTCTGCGTCTCGGCGTACGAGCGCTCGATGAACTGCTCGAGGCGGTCCGCCTCCACCCGGTACTGCCCGCGGCCGCCGATCCGGATGGCCGGCAGCTCCTTGCGGCGCACGAGGGCGTAGACCTGCGCCTGCGACGTGTTCAGGATCTCGGCGACGTCGGCGAGGGTGAGAAAGCGCGGAGTTCTGCCCATGGCACCACTGTGCCACCGGACACCCCGGTTTTCGACTGCTTGGCGCCGTTTGGCTGTGGACAACCCTGTCGCGGCCGTGGCCTTTTGTCGCATGATGTCGGGATGAACGCCTTCGGCAACCGGTCGACCGTCGCTGACGTGCGTCCCGGCGCGCAACCTTCCGCCGGGTCCTCCGCGGGCGCCGGCACGTCCGCGGCCGCGTCACCGGCCGCCCGGAGGGCGTCTCGGCGGACGTGGCGTGACCCGCGACTGGTGGTGGGGCTGGTCATCGTGGCGGCATCCGTGCTGCTGGGGGCCCGCCTGTTCGCAGCGGCCGACGACACCGTCCGGGTCACCGTGGCCCGCGTCGACCTGCCGGCCGGCGCCCCCGTGGGGCCCGGCGACCTCGACACGCGCGACGTCCGGTTCGGCGACCAGGAGCTGGCCGACCTGTACCTGCCTGCCGGCGCTGCGCTTCCGGCAGGAGCAGTGCTCATCCGCGACGTCGTCGCCGGCGAGATGGTGCCGCGCGCCGCGATCGGCCGGCAAGCGACCACCCTGACCGAGGTGCCGCTGTCGGTGGCCGCCGATGCCGTGCCTCGCGACGTCCACGCCGGGTCGGTGGTCGACGTGTGGGTCACTCCCCGGCCCGAGGCCGGCGCCCAGGCAGGCGACCAGGGAGGCGGCCTGGGAGGCGGCCAGGGAGCCAGCATGGCGGAGTCCGTGCTGGTCTTCGACGACGTGGTCGTCGTCGACGCGCCGCGCACCGGCAGCGCCCTCGGCCCCAGCGCCACGCGCCAGGTGGTGGTCGGCGTGCCCGACGAGCAGCAGGATCGGCTCGCCACCGCGTTGGCGCGACTCGCCACCGGCACCGTGCTGCTGACCGAGCGGGGCTGACGTGGACGAGCGCCACGACGGGCCGCGGGGTGCGGGGGAGCGTACGGCGGTCCTGGTCGCGGCCGGCGGCGGCTCCTGGGAGGCGGACGCGCTGCGGCGGCTCAACGCTCCGGGTTCGGGCCTGGTCGTGCTGAAACGGTGCGTGGACCTTCCCGACCTGCTCGCCACCGCCTCCACCGGACAGGCGCGCGTCACCGTGGTGGACGGGGCGCTCACCGGGCTCGACGCCACCAGCGTCGCCTCGCTGCGGCGCGGTGGGGTCCGGGTGGTGCTCGTCGGGACCTCGACCCTCGACGCGGACCAGCATGTCGACGCCTCCCGGCTCGAGGAGCTTGCGGCCGCGGTGCGCGCCGCCGAGGAGGGTGCCGGCCTCGCGGAGGAGCTGGACGAGCCGTGGTCGTCCGACCCGCTCCGGGCCACGCCCGCCGTCGACACCGGGGTCGACGAGCCCTCGGCCGCGGCCCATCGCGAGCCCGGTCGCGTGATCGCGGTCTGGGGACCGACCGGTGCCCCCGGCCGTACGACGGTCGCCGTGGGCCTGGCCGCGGAGCTCGCCGACCGCGGCGCGGCCACCATGCTGGTCGACGCCGACCCGCTCGGCGGGTCGGTGGCCCAGCACCTCGGAATGCTCGACGAGATGTCCGGTCTGCTCGCGGCGGCACGGCTGGCCAACGCCGGAGGTCTCGACGCCGGTCGACTCGCCGGCCTGGCCCGCGAGGTGGCCGGACTGCGGGTGCTCACCGGCCTGCCCCGGGCGGACCGCTGGAGCGAGGTGCGCGACGCGGCGTACGACGACGTGCTGGATCGCGCCCGCGCCCTGGCCGGCACCGTCGTCGTGGACACGGGCTTCTGCCTGGAGGACGATCCGCAGGCGGCCTTCACCGGGGCTCCGCGACGCCACCTGATGACCCTGGCGACCCTCGAGCAGGCAGACGAGGTGGTCGTGGTCGGATCCGCCGACCCGGTCGCTCTGGCCCGCCTCGCGCGCGGACTGGTGGAGCTGCTCGAGACCATGCCCGGCCTCGCCGTGCGGGTGGTGGTGAACCGCAGCCGACCCTCGCTGGGCTGGGGTGAGAAGGAGGTCCGGGCGATGATCGACGGTTTCGTGACCCCGGTCGGCGTTCACTTCCTGCCCGAGGACCGGTCCGCCGCCGACCGTGCCCTGGTGGCCGGGCGCAGTCTCGTCGAGCTCGGCGACTCGCCGCTGCGACGCGGCATCGCGGCACTCGCGGACGCGGCTCTCGCCGACACGGACGACGGCCGTGTGGGGGCTGCCGGCGCAGTGGTGCCGGGCACCCGACGCCGCGCAGCACGGGGCCGGCTCAGCCTCCGAAGAGGAGGTACAGGCCGCTGACGGTGTAGAAGACCATCACCACGAGCAGGGGCAGCTGCCCGGTGAGCTGGTGGCGGCGGGGCAGCAGCCGCACCGCCCGGTCGTGGGCCGCGATCACGCCGAGCACGTGACCGGTGACCACGGCGAGCACCTTGGTCGTGGCCAGGAAGGTCGGATGCGTCGACAGCCAGTAGTCGACCTCCCAGTCGGCGGTCCCGAACAGGTCGGCGCCGGTGCCCATCGGGTCGCTGAGCTGGATCAGCGTCTGCTGCCCGGTCTCGACGAAGTAGCTGAGGTAGTGGGCGACCATGTAGCCCACGATGATGGGGACCACCGAGTGCGCGAACAGCGCGGGCAGCCGGCGCCGCGGAACCTCCGCGGATCCCGTGGCGACGGTGGCCGCGGTGAAGGTGAGCCCCACCAGCAGGCACAGCGCCAGCATCACCACGGTGTTCAGCGCCGCGACGTTCACCTGCAGCGACTGGGTGTAGCGCAGCCAGACGTTGGAGTCCTTGAAGCTGTCGAACGCCGTGCTCCCGAACAGCACCGCGACCACGGCGACCAGCCCCGGCCGGTCACGCACCCCGTCGAGGTTGGCCAGCGGGCTGCGCACGCTGAGCGTCCCGTCGGCACGCCGGCCCCACACCGACAGGCGCCCGACCAGCGTGGAGTAGACCTCGAACGGGTCGGCGCGCGCCAGCCAGCCGCTGCCGAACACGGCCGCGCCCAGCAACGTCACCGCCAGGTAGACCGCGAACCAGAGCCGCACCGGCGCGAGGTACGTCGACGCCGGGTACACCAGCTCCAGCCACACGAACGCGAACAGCCCTCCCGCCGCGGGCCAGTAGCCCACCCAGCCGGGCAGGCTCAGCACGCCGCGTTGCGGGTCGACGCGCAGCGCTCGCGAGATCAGCAGGTGCACCGTGCGCACCGGGCTGACCGCGCGGTAGAACGGGCCGAGCAGCAGCGACGCCGGGACGATCCCGACCCACAAGAAGACGTAGACCACGCCGAAGGTGGGGTTGATCAACAGGTCCGGGCCGAAGAGCGCGGCCCACGCCACGAAGCAGAAGAACAGCAGGCCGAGGGCGCGCGCCAGGCCCGGCAGCAGCCCGCCGTCGACGAGGGATCGGACCCACCGCGGGGCCGGTCGGCCGGCCGTCGAGGCGTCGAACCGGGGGCGGCGCCAGGCCAGGGCCAGCACGATGAACGACACCGCCAGGGCCGCTGCGGCACCGGCGATCGCCAGCTCCGCCGGGATCGGCAGGTCCTTGGCCCCGCCGATGCCGTGGGCCAGGACCCTCACTCAGCTGACCTCGAGCTGGAACACCACGGTGTCGGCCTCGTGGTCCTCCACGTCGACCACGCCGGGCTTGTCGATGGTCAGGCGCAGGGTGGTGTGCCCCTTGTCGTAGGCGAGCTCCTGCTCCGGGCTGGAGTGCACGTGGAGCTCCCCGGCGTGGTCGGCCTCGACCTCGATCACCAGCGGCTCGCCGACGCCGAGCTCGACCAGCTCGCCGTTGGGGTGCACCGACTCGCCCTCGATGTCGACCTTGACCGTGGTGGCCTGGCTGTCCGACCCGGTGTCGTCGCCGGTGTCGTCGCCGGACTCGGCCGCCTCGGAGCTGCCGGAACTCTCGGAGCTGCTCGGCGAGGCCGTGGGATTCGCGCTCTCGTGGACGTCGCGGCTCTCCACCGCGTGGCTGCCCACATCGGTCTGACCGCAGCCGGCCAGCAGCAGTGTGGCCGCGACCGCGGCGGCGGCGAGTCCCTTGCGCATGAGTTCCTCCACGTTCGGTCCGGGTACGACGGCTCACCGGGGCGACCCGGCGGGCGGCGTGCCTCGGCGTACCGCCTCTGCCAGAATCCCATGACGGCCAAGCCCGACCGACCGCAGGGCGAAGGAAAGGGGAACCCATGACCGAGCGGCTCCGCTCCGGGGACCTCGCGTTCCTGGCCAACGAGTCGGCGAGCACGCCGATGCACAACGCGACCGTGGAGATCTTCGAGCCGGCCGGCCAGGGGTTCGGCTACGACACGCTGCTCGAGCTGGTCGCGGACCGCATCGCCTTCGTTCCGCGCTACCGCCAGCGGATCCGGACGGTGCCGGGTCGGCTGGCGCCGCCGGTGTGGGTCGACGACGACGACTTCGACCTGACCTACCACGTACGCCGCTCCGCCCTGCCTCGTCCCGGGTCGATGGAACAGCTGCGCGAGCTCGTCGCGCGCATCTCGTCACGTCCGCTGGATCGCAGCCGGCCGCTGTGGGAGATGTACCTGGTCGAGGGCCTGGAGGGCGGCCGGTTCGCGATCTACGCCAAGTCCCACCAGATCCTGGTCGACGGC
>DASSVD010000010.1:0-3546 GCA_035706365.1 Nocardioidaceae bacterium | reverse complement strand
TCAGATGGGCGCGTCCCTCGATCCGCAGGGTCTCGCGCACCCCGGGCACCAGGACCAGCAGCGCGGCGTGCGGGTTCTCGGCGAGGTTGTCGGCGCCATCGAAGAGCCGGTTGCCCGGCAGCTCCCCGATCGCGAGCCGGTGCGGCGTGAGCACGCGGACGAAGCCGGGCGGACCGCCGCGGGGACTCGCGTCGCAGCTGCCGTCGGCGCCGCTGGTGGCGACCACGACGAACGGGGAGGCGGCGAGCACCTCCCGGCACGCGTCGTCGAGGTGGTCGATCTTCTTCTCGCTCGCGGAGCGTCCCGGGTCCCCCAGGGACGCCCGGAGGTCGTCACCGCTCGGTGGGGACGGCTCGGTCAGGTCAGGCACACAGGCCATTCTCGCGCGCCTCGGCAGCCTGCGTCGACGCCTCGGAGCCGGCGTCGGGCTGCGCGGGGGCGGTCGTGTCGCCGCTCCTCTCGGCCTTGGAACCGGCCTCGGGCTTGGCCCTGCCCTGCTCGGCGGCCGTGGTGACATGCTGGCGCGCGGCCTTGGGAAGCGGCTTGTCGAGGCGGAGCGCACGCCATAGCCGGTCGGCCTCGGGCGCCCACACCAGCCGGTTCGGATCGGGCTCGTAGGTCTCCCAGGGGACCGTGAGGAACTGGATCTGGTCGAGGCCGATGTTCTGCAGCTGATGGGCCAGCCCAGCCAGCTCCTTGAGGTTGGCCAGCTCGGGGTCGGTGGTCAACGACTTGGTGGCGGCGTCGAGGAAGTTGTAGAGCCGCACCGGGTTGGTCAGCGTGCCTGCCGAGATCGCCTTGTTCGCCATGGAGGCCAGGAACGCCTGCTGCCGCTTCATCCGGCCGATGTCGCCGTTCTCGGACAGGCCGTGGCGCAGCCGCACGTAGCTGAGCGCCTGCTGGCCGGACACCTCGTAGGAGCCGGCCGGCAGGTGGATGTTGCCGATGGTGTCGTTGACCTCGGACGGCACGCACACCGGCACGCCGCCCAGGGCGCTGACCATGTTCTTGAAGCCGTTGAAGTCGACCACGACGAAGTGGTCGATCCGGATACCGGTCAGCTGCTCGACGGTGCGCTGGGTGCAGCCGGGGCCGCCGATGGCGTAGGCAGCGTTGAACATGCTCAGGCCGCCCGGATCGGTGCCGCCGCCGTCCTTGCGGACACAGCTCGGTCGCTCGACCATCGAGTCGCGGGGGATGCTCACCCCGTAGGCGTGCTGCCGGTCGGCGGACAGGTGCAGCAGGATCGTGGTGTCGGACAGGCCGGGAGTCTCCCCGCCGATGTGGTTGCCCTGACCGTCGCGGGTGTCCGAGCCGATCAGCAGGATGTTCAGTGGCTTGTGGTCGACGTGGGCCGGGGTGAACGCCTGCGGCCGGTCGCTGCCCAGCACGTCGCTGGTGTCCAGCGCGGTGATGTTGCCCTCGAGGTGGCGGTACACCAGCAGGGTGCCGAGCGACATCACCAGCGCGACCGCGACCACTGACGCGGCCACCACGAGGGCGGCGCGCCGTCGCGGCTTGGCCTGACGGTGACGGGCAACGGCGCGGGACATCAGCAACTCTCTGCGGGTGGGGGACGTACGGGCACGGCCACATCCGACACGCAGGGGCAGCCCGGAATACGCTGACCGAGTGTAACGGAATGGTACGGATCGGGCATCCGTCCTGCTCAGGCCGCACCTTGTCGCCTCCGGACACCTGGCGCGCGAGCCATCCGTCCTATCTCAGGCGGGAGGCAGCTCTCTGCTGCAGGGGCGGTGCTGCGATATCGGTGCCCGGTCGGGGTGGTGATCTCGACCGTGTGGCGCCCTCGCCCGCCCGGCGGCGCGGGCGCGTCGGCGACCGTCCGGCTGCTCCAGCCCGCGGCCTCCTTGACGTAGTTGCACTGCTCGCAGAGGCCCTGGAGGTTCTCGACGCTTGTGCCTCCGCCGTTCGCGGAGGAGGTGACGTGGTCGGTGTGCCGGATCGGTGCGTCGCAGTACGGCGTCCGGCAGGTGCGGTCACGGCTGCGAATGAACCGGGCGAGGCCGGCGGGTGCGAGGCGGGAGCGCGACTCCATCGCGGTCAGGGCGCCGGTGTGCCTGTCGGCGTACAGCCTGCGCACCCACACGGCCGCCTCCGCGAGCCCCCTGTGCACCAGGTCACGGGCCCAGCCAGCCGGGACTGGACCGTAACCGGCCAGCTCGCCCGGCTCCTCGCTGCTGCCGAACAGGCTGGCGTCGCTGATCACGAGCTGCAGCTCGACCGGCTCCGCGGCTGGGTTAGCTGCGGCAGCGGGGTCGGCGCTGGTTGCGGCCCCGGTTGCGGCGGCGTCGGCGTCGGCTGCGTCGGCATCGGGGTCTGCGCCCGCGGAACCCCGCCCCCCGGCGCCGTGCCCGCGGACCGCTTCGACCAGCGCGTCGGCCATCACCTGGCCGCGCGACCGCGGGTCGCCGGTCGCGCGTGCCGAGTCCGTGGCACGCAGTAGACGGGCGTAGGCGCCCACCGCCTGATCGGCTGGCAGGAGGGCGGTGAGGTAGGCCATCGTGTCCGGCGCGGGTCGGCAGGTCACCCGCCGCTCTGAGAAAGCGCGGCGGGCTCGGGCCACGACCGCCTCGGGGTCCACCAGCGCCGCGAGCCGGCGCGCCTCGCCGCCAGCCGCTGCACCCCCCATCCGCGCGTGTGCGCGGGGTCGGCGAACAGCTCCGCGTCGACCCGGAGGCGGTCCTCACGATCGAGGCACACCACCTCACGCACGACGACGGTCGCGCGCCACTCCGAGAGCCACCCTGTGGCGAGGCCGGCGAACGCGTGCGGCATCTCGCGCACCACGGCCGCGAACCCGACGAACCGGCCGCCGGAGTTCGGCGACTCCCGCCGGGACAGGGCCACCTCGGTGCCGACTCCGCGGCTGCGCTCCCGCGCTGGCAGGCCCTGTCGCGCCCGCCGCACCCGCGTGGAGCGTGCCAGGTCGTCGGTGGCACGGACCTGCGCTGCGGCAGCCGCCGCCTTCAGCTCCTCGAGCGCACGGATCAGGTCGACACGCTCAGCATCGGCGGAGACCTCGCAGGGGGCATCGCTGTCGATCGCCGACGTAGCGCGTGCGGCGTTCCCCACGAGCGCGGTCATGCGGCGGACCCGTGCCACGTCGAGGTCCGGAACCGCACAGGCACCACCCCGGCCGGCCGACGGCGTCGTCGGCGTCCCGGGCGTGCCATGATCGGTGACTTCGAACATACATTCGATGCTAGAGGAGGCCACCGACAGCTTCCAGGGCCTTCATGCCATCTGTGGACAACGCCCCAGGCACCCGAGGGCATCGACAGGCGCCACGACGTCTGGTCGGAAATGCGAGGTGCGCTCTCGCGTGACGGCCACTACGTTGGCCGCATGGACGCGCCCGAGCTGACGATCTTCATCATCGCCATCTGTATCGCCATCGCGCTCGCGTGGAAGTCGACCTGCCGCAAGTAACTGCGTACAGCGGGGACGCCTCGCCTCGATCGAGGCTGCGCTGGTCCAAGCCGCCTCTCCGGCACGGTCCCACAGCACAGTGTTCGGACGATG
>DASSVD010000009.1:0-12513 GCA_035706365.1 Nocardioidaceae bacterium | reverse complement strand
CAGCTGCGCGAGCTCGTCGCGCGCATCTCGTCACGTCCGCTGGATCGCAGCCGGCCGCTGTGGGAGATGTACCTGGTCGAGGGCCTGGAGGGCGGCCGGTTCGCGATCTACGCCAAGTCCCACCAGATCCTGGTCGACGGCGTGGCCACCGTGGACCTGGGGCAGGTGATCCTGGACGTGGATCCGCACCCGCGGGAGCGGGTGCACGACGACTGGCGCCCCTCCGGCGAGCCGAGTGCCTCGACGCTCGCCCTGGACGCGGTCCGCGAGTCGGTGCGCGACCCCCGGGCTGCGGCGCTCACCGTGCGTGACAACGCGATCGGCGCGGCGCGACTGGCCGGCAAGGTCGGCGGAGCCGTCCGCTCGGCGGCCGAGGCCGTGTCCAGTCGCCGCCTGACACCGGAATCCCCGCTGGGCACGCGGCTCTCGGAACAGCGCCGGTTCACCACCGTGGCGACCAGGCTGGAGGAGTACCGCAAGGTCCGCCGGGTGCACGGCGGCACCGTCAACGACGTGATCCTGGCGAGCATCGCCGGTGCGATGCGGGCCTGGCTGATGACCCGCGCGGAGCCGCTTCGGGGCGGCCGGCAGCTGCGCGCGATGGTGCCGATGGGAGTGATCGACCACGAGCTGGAGCCCACCTCCCTCGGCAGCCAGGTCGCCGGACACCTGTTGAGCCTGCCGG
Organism: Nocardioidaceae bacterium; assembly: GCA_035706365.1. Taxonomy (GTDB): domain Bacteria; phylum Actinomycetota; class Actinomycetes; order Propionibacteriales; family Nocardioidaceae; genus Nocardioides_C. The sequence continues at coordinate 11,828 of DASSVD010000009.1, read as the reverse complement.
TGGGGGAGCCCAGCCCCGTCGTCCGGCTCCACCAGGTCTCCTACGCGCTGACCGCGCACAAGGAGACCGGCCGCGCGGTGGCCGCGGACCGGTTGGCCGACGTCGCCGGCTTCGCGCCGACCACCTTCCACGCGCTGGGCGCCCGCGTGGCCGCCGAGCAGCAGCGCCGCGGCTTCCACCTGGTGATCACCAACGTCCCCGGCCCGCAGTTCCCGCTCTACGCTGCCGGCGCCCAGATGCTGGAGAGCTACCCGGTCCAGCCGCTGCTCCCCGGGCACGCGCTGGCCATCGGGGTGACCTCGTACGACGGCGGGGTCTACTTCGGACTGAACGCCGACCGCGACGCGGTGCCCGACCTCGAGGTGCTGGCACAGTGTCTGCGCGAGGCGCTCGACGAGCTGGTCGACAGCGCCAGTGAGACCCGTCCGCGCGCCCCGCGCGGACGCACGAAGTCGCCCGCGCCGCCCCGTGCGGGCCGGAAGGAGCCCCGTCGATGAGCGTCCGCGTCTACGTCCCCGCCAGCCTCTCCACGCTCGGCGACGCCGTGGTCTCGGGAGGGGTCGGGCCACAGCCGGTGGTCGGCCACGCGGTGACCGAGGAGCTCCGGGCCGCCCTCCCCGACGCCGACGAGGAGCAGTGGGAGTACGCCGCGATGACCGCGGCGGCACGCGACTCGCTCGGCATCCTCGGCGACCAGGACCCGCCGCGGCGCGTGGTCCTTGCGGTCGACGCCGCCTCGGCCGCGCCGACCGACCATCCCACCCGGGTGGAGGTCGACGAGGTGGTGCCGCTGCGTCGGGTTGCGGCGGTGCACGTGGACGACGAGGCGGCCGCGGACGACGTGGCGGCGGCCCGGGACGCGTGGGTGGCTGCGGAGGAGGGGGACGCCGAGGCCGACGCGGTGGTGGAGCGATGCCTCGACCGCGAGCTCGGCTGGTACGCCACGCACGAGCTCCCCGCGCTGCTCGAGCAGTAGCCCGCTTGGGGGTCGCGCGCGGAGTCTGACACGATCGGAGCATGGACGCGATCACCTCAGCGCCGGCTCCGCTGAACGAGCCGAACCTCACCTACGCCCCCGGGACCCCCGAGCGCGCGACCCTCGAGGCCGAGCTCGCCTCTCTGCAGGGCAAGCAGCACGACCTGACCGCCACGATCGGCGGGGCCAAGCGGATGGGCAGCGGCCGGGAGATTCCGGTGGTGCAGCCGCACAACCACCAGCACGTGCTCGGCGTGATGAAGAACTCCGGAGCCGCCGACGCCGAGGCGGCGATCGACGCGGCCGCTCAGGCGGCGTCCGGGTGGCGCGATCTGCCCTTCGACGAGCGGGCGGCCGTCCTGCTCAAGGCGGCCGACCTGCTTGCCGGGCCGTGGCGGCAGCGGATCAACGCCGCGACGATGCTGGGCCAGTCCAAGACCGCCCAGCAGGCGGAGATCGACTCGGCCTGCGAGCTGATCGACTTCTGGCGGTTCAACGTTCACTACGCCAAGCAGATCCTGGCCGAGCAGCCGGTGGCGAACTCGCGCGGCGTGTGGAACCGCACCGACCACCGTCCGCTCGAGGGGTTCGTCTACGCGATCACTCCGTTCAACTTCACCGCGATCGCCGGCAACCTGCCGACCGCTCCGGCGCTGATGGGCAACACCGTGCTGTGGAAGCCCTCACCGACCCAGCAGCTGGCCGCGCACCTGGTCATGGAGCTGCTCGAGGAGGCGGGCATGCCCCCGGGCGTGATCAACATGCTGCCCGGCGACGGCGTCGACGTCTCGAAGGTCGCGCTGGCGCACAGGGACCTTGCCGGCATCCACTTCACCGGCTCCACGCCGACCTTCCAGATGCTGTGGTCGACCGTGGGCGAGAACCTCACCGGCTACCGCGGCTACCCGCGCATCGTCGGGGAGACCGGTGGCAAGGACTTCGTGGTCGCCCACCCGTCCGCCGACGTGGACGTGCTCCGCGTGGCGCTGCTGCGGGGTGCCTTCGAGTACCAGGGCCAGAAGTGCTCGGCCGCCTCGCGCGCCTACGTGCCGCGGTCGGTGTGGAGCCGGATGCGCGAGCAGTTCCTGGCCGAGGTCGAGTCGCTCACCGTCGGTGACGTCACCGACCTGTCCAACTTCATGGGGGCGGTCATCGACGACCGCGCGTTCGCCAAGCACAAGGCGGCCATCGAGCGGGCCAAGGCGTCCTCCTCCCTGGAGATCGTGGCCGGCGGGGAGGTCGACGACTCCACCGGCTACTTCGTGCGGCCCACGGTGGTCGAGGGCGGCGACCCGACCGACGAGATGTTCCACACCGAGTACTTCGGTCCGATCCTCGCGGTGCACGTCTACGAGGACGGCGACTTCGAGAAGGTCGTCGCGCAGATGGAGTCGATCGCGCCGTACGCCCTCACCGGCGCCATCATCGCCCAGGACCGTCGTGCCATCGACTGGGCGCGCAACGCGCTGCGGTTCGCGGCGGGCAACTTCTACGTCAACGACAAGCCGACCGGCGCGGTGGTCGGGCAGCAGCCGTTTGGCGGCGCCCGCGCCTCGGGTACGAACGACAAGGCGGGCGCCCCGTCCAACCTGCTGCGCTGGACCTCGCCGCGCTCGCTCAAGGAGACCTTCGACCCGCCGAAGGACTACCGCTACCCGCACATGGGCTGAGCGTCGCCCTGATGCCGCTGCCGCTGCTCGTGCCGATGCACCTGGGCCCCCTCCACGCCTACGAGGCGTGGGGGGCGGTCCTGCTCGGCGTCGGGCCGTTCGTGGTGCTGGCCATCGTGGTGGCGGTGCTGCGCCGACGCGACCAGCGCGAGGACGGCGAGTAGCCGGTAGCCGTCAGCGTGCGCCGAGGCGACGGGCGCCGACCTCCTGCTCGGCCTCGAGCGCCTCGACCAGCAGGTCCGCGATCAGCTTCTCCAGCTTCGTGCCGAGCAGCGGGACGCGCACCGCCAGGTCACCCTCCACGGTCTCCACCGTGGTCCCGCCCGTCTCGGCCAGACGCACCGAGCCGACCAGAGCTCCCGGCTTCCCGGGGATGGTCACCGACAGGTCGGCGTGCTGCTGGTCGGTCCACTGCTCGCGCTGCACGATGCGGATCTCGTCACCGACGATGCTGCGGGCGAACCCGGGGATGCCGTCGGACGGACGCCGCTGGTCCACCACGACCACCATGCTCGCGCCGTCGCGGTCGATGCGCACGTCGGTGTCGTGCGCCAGCTGCGCGCGGCACACCTGCTCCCGGAACGCCCGGTCGGCCAGCATCGCGGAGACGTCCTCGAGCGGAGCGGCGTACCGGATCTCGTGACGGAACCTCACGCGCGCTCACCGGCCAGCCAGGCCGTGCCGACCTCGCGCTCGGTGTCCATCCCCGCGGTGAACAGGCCGGAGACCACGTTCTCGAGCTTGCCGCCGACCAGCGGCACGCTCACGGTCACCTCGCCGGTGAAGGTCTCCACGGTGCCGCTCGAGCCGGCGCCGGCGTCCTCGGCGTCCTCGAGCACGATGTCACCCTCGACGTGCCCCGGCTTGCCGGGGATCTCCAGCCGCAGCCGGGCGTGCCGCGCGTCGGTCCAGGTCTCGGTCTGCACCACCCGGGTCTGCTCGCCGACCACCTTGCGGGCGAAGGCCGGGACGCCGCGCACCCGTTGGGCCATGTCGATCCGGACGGTGGCAGCCGAGCCGGCGTCCTGCCCGGCGTCGACGGTCACGTCGTGGTTGAGCGTGTCCAGCGCCTCGCACACGCGCTCCCGGAACGCCGGGTCCGTCAGCATCCGGTGCACCTCGTCCGCAGGTGCGGCATAGGTCAGCTGGTGTCTGATCCTCATGGCGCCCCATCATGACGCATGGCCCCGGCGGTGGCTACGCTCCCCGGTGTGACGCGCGACGACGGCTCCGGACCAGACCTTGCCTTCGGTGAGCAGGGTGCCCGGCTCACCTACGGCAGCTACCTGCGGCTGCCGCAGCTGCTGAGCGCGCAGCAGCTCGAGTCCGACCCGCCGGCGCACGACGAGCTGCTGTTCATCACCATCCACCAGGTCTACGAGCTGTGGTTCCAGCAGCTGCTGCACGAGGCGGACTCCGCGCGCGACGCGATGCTGTCGTTCTCGGCCGACGGCGCGGGGGAGAGCAGCGAGCACAACCGGCTGTGGTGGGCCCAGCACCTGCTGCAGCGGATGCACGTGATCGAGCGGGTGCTGGTCCAGCAGATCGACGTCCTGGAGACGATGACCCCGCAGGACTTCCTGCAGTTCCGGCAGACCCTGGCCCCGGCCAGCGGGTTCCAGTCGGTGCAGTTCCGCGAGCTGGAGTTCCTCTCCGGGGCCAAGGACCACGCCTTCGTGCGGCGCTTCAAGGGGCTCACCGACGACGAGCGCGAGCGGCTCGCACGCCGGCTCGACGAGCCCACCCTGTGGGAGGCGTTCGTCCACGTGCTCGACCAGCGCGGTCTCCCGGTCGGCTCCGACCAGGAGATCACCGCGTCGGTACGCCGCGCCGCCCACGACCGCGCGTCGTACGCCGAGGTCTGGGCCCTGGCGGAGGCGCTGCTCGAGCACGACGAGCAGGCCGCGGCCTGGCGGGCCCGGCACGTGGTGATGGTCGAGCGGATGATCGGGACCAAGACCGGCACCGGCGGCTCCACCGGCGCCGACTATCTGCGCGGCCGGCTGCAGCTGCGCTACTACCCGCTGCTCTGGGAGCTGCGCTCGCACCTGTGACGCGCGGACGGCCTCCCCACGGGCGCTCGCACCCGGGACGTGCGCTCTCATCCGGGACGCGCCGGGGGTTCGTGTGGCGCCGCACGCAAGCAGGTCCTAGGGTCGACCGTGGGGACGGCACAACGACGTGTCGGCCGGGAGTGACGAAGGTTGATGCATCGTGCGCACGACGCTGGACGAGACCAAGGACGAGTTGATCGCGAAGGCGGCCGAGCTGGCCGCCACCCGCCGCAAGAGCGGCGGACCGCCCAGCGACAAGGCCTCCCAGCTGCTGCGCTCCTTCTACCGCCACGTCGCGGCCGAGGACCTCGTCGAGCGCAGTGAGGTCGACCTCTACGGCGCCGCGATGAGCCAGTACCGGCTCGCCGCCGAGCGGCCCCAGGGGACCGCGAACATCCGCGTCTTCACCCCGACCGTGGCCGAGCACGGATGGGCCGCCGACGGTCACACCGTGGTCGAGGTGGTCACCGACGACATGCCCTTCCTGGTGGACTCGGTCACCATGCTGCTCACCGAGCAGGGACGCGACGTGCACATGGTCGTGCACCCCCAGCTGCTGGTGCGCCGCGACGTGACCGGCGACCTGCAGGAGCTGTTCACCGAGGAGGAGCAGGGCGGCCCCTCCGGAGACCTGCCGCACGACATCTCCCGCGAGTCGTGGATGCACATCGAGATCGACCGGGAGAGCGAGCCTGAGCGTCTCGCCGAGATCGAGCGCGGCCTGGCCAAGGTGCTGCGTGACGTGCGCGAGGCGGTCGAGGACTGGGGCAAGATGCACGCCCAGGCGCAGGCGATCGTCGACGACCTGGCGCACAACCCTCCGCCGCTGGACGAGGACGAGGTGGCCCAGGGCCAGGCGCTGCTGCGGTGGCTGGCCGACGACCACTTCACCTTCCTCGGCTACCGCGAGTACCGCCTCGACGAGGTCGACGGCGACGACGTGCTGCGGGCGACCCCGGGCACCGGGCTGGGCATCCTGCGCGCGGACCAGGACCTGTCCTCCTCGTTCGGCAAGCTGCCGCCGCTGGTGAAGGCCAAGGCGCGCGAGAAGCGGCTGCTGGTGCTGGCCAAGGCGAACTCCAAGGCCACGGTGCACCGGTCGGCGTACCTGGACTACATCGGGGTCAAGACGTTCGACGAGCAGGGGGAGGTCGTCGGCGAGCGACGGTTCCTCGGACTGTTCTCCTCCGCGGCCTACACCGAGTCGCTGACCCGGATCCCGGTGATCCGGGAGAAGGCGCAGGCGGTGATCAACGCGGTCGGTTTCGACCCGCTGAGCCACAGCGGCAAGGCGCTGATGGACGTGCTGGAGACCTATCCGCGCGACGAGCTGTTCCAGACCCCGGTCGAGGAGCTGGTGCCGATCGCGGAGGCGGTGCTGCACACCCGGGAGCGCCGCCAGGTGCGGCTGTTCGTACGCCGCGACACCTACGGGCGCTTCCTGTCGTGCCTGGTCTACCTGCCCCGCGACCGCTACACCACCCCGGTGCGCGAGCGGATCGCCTCGATCCTGAGGACTCAGCTGCACGGGGACTCCCTGGAGTACACCGCACGGGTGAGCGAGTCGCTGCTGGCCCGGCTGCACTTCGTGATCCGGCCGGCCGCCGGCGAGAGCATCGGCGACTTCGACCAGGAGGACCTGGAGCGCCGCCTGGCCGAGGCCGCGCGGTCGTGGCGCGACGACTTCGTGTCCGCGCTGCACCACGAGTTCGGCGAGGAGAAGGGCGCCCGCCTGGCGCGCCGCTACGCCGACTCCTTCCCGGAGGCCTACAAGGAGGACTACCCGCCCCGGACCGCCGCGGTGGACCTGGCCCGGCTGGAGGAGATCGAGGGCGAGGAGGGGCTGGCGCTGTCCCTCTACGAGCGGATGGACGCAGCGCCCGGTGAGGCGCGCCTCAAGGTGTTCCGGATCGGGCCGCCGCTCTCGCTGAGCCACGTGCTGCCGGTGCTGTCCACCATGGGCGTGGAGGTCGTCGACGAGCGTCCGTACAGCCTCGAGGTGGAGGGCCGGGAGTCCTACATCTACGACTTCGGGCTGCGCTACGGCGTTCCGCTGGCCAGCAGCGCCCGCCAGCCGTTCCAGGACGCCGTGGCCGCGGTGTGGGACGGGCTCAACGAGTCCGACGGGTTCAACGCCCTGGTGCTCGCCGCCGGACTGGACTGGCGCCAGGCCAGCGTGCTGCGCGCCTACGCGAAGTACATGCGCCAGGGCGGCACGCCGTTCGCGCTGGACTACATCGAGGACGCGCTGAAGCAGAACATCGAGATCACCCGGCACCTGGTCGCGTTGTTCGAGGCGCGCTTCGACCCCGGCCGTAACGGGCAGATCGCCGCCGACAGCGAGGCGCGCGAGGCGAAGACCGGCGACCTGGAGGAGCGGATCCTGCACGCGCTGGACGATGTGGCCAGCCTCGACCACGACCGGATCCTGCGCTCCTACCTGACCGTGATCAAGGCGACGCTGCGCACCAGCTACTACCAGTACGCCGACGACGCGGGCACGGCGAAGCAGTACATCTCCTTCAAGCTCGAGCCGAGCGCGATCCCGGACCTGCCCGAACCCCGTCCGCGTTACGAGATCTTCGTCTACTCGCCGCGCGTGGAGGGCGTGCACCTGCGGTTCGGCGCGGTCGCCCGCGGCGGGCTGCGCTGGTCCGACCGCCGCGACGACTTCCGCACCGAGGTGCTCGGCCTGGTCAAGGCCCAGATGGTCAAGAACGCCGTGATCGTGCCGGTGGGCGCCAAGGGCGGGTTCTTCTGCAAGCAGCTGCCCGACCCGTCCGACCGCGAGGCCTGGATGGCCGAGGGCATCGCCTGCTACAAGACCTTCATGTCCGGGCTGCTCGACGTGACCGACAACCTCGTGGAGGGCGAGACGGTCCCGCCGGCCCGCGTGGTCCGCCACGACGGCGACGACTCCTACCTCGTGGTGGCCGCCGACAAGGGCACCGCGTCGTTCTCCGACATCGCCAACGGGGTATCCCGGGACTACGGATTCTGGCTCGGCGACGCCTTCGCCTCCGGCGGCTCGGCGGGCTACGACCACAAGGCGATGGGGATCACCGCGCGCGGCGCATGGGTGTCGGTACGCCGCCACTTCCGCGAGATGGGCATCGACTGCCAGACCCAGGACTTCACCTGCGTCGGCATCGGCGACATGTCCGGGGACGTGTTCGGCAACGGGATGCTGCTCTCCGAGCACACCCGGCTGGTCGCGGCCTTCGACCACCGCGACATCTTCCTCGACCCCGATCCGGACGCGGCGACGTCGTACGCCGAGCGGCGCAGGCTGTTCGAGCTGCCGCGCAGCTCCTGGCAGGACTACGACTCCTCGCTGATCTCCGAGGGTGGCGGGATCTACAGCCGCCGGCAGAAGTCGATCCCGATCAGCCCGCAGGTGCGCTCCGCCCTCGGCCTGGACGACGAGGTCACCGCGATGACCCCCGCCGAGCTGATGCGCGCGATCCTGCTCGCCGACGTCGACCTGCTCTGGAACGGCGGCATCGGCACCTACGTCAAGTCCGCGAGCGAGACCAACGCCGAGGTCGGGGACAAGGCCAACGACGCGATCCGCGTGGACGGCGAGGCGCTGCGGGCCCGGTGCGTCGGCGAGGGCGGCAACCTGGGCTTCACCCAGGCCGGGCGGATCGAGTACGCCCGCAACGGCGGCCGGATCAACACCGACTTCATCGACAACTCCGCCGGGGTGGACACCTCCGACCACGAGGTGAACATCAAGATCCTGCTGGACCGGGTCGTGGCGGGCGGCGACCTGACCGGTAAGCAGCGCAACGAGCTGCTGGCGTCGATGACCGACGAGGTCGCCGACCTGGTGCTGATCGACAACTACGAGCAGAACCTCGCCCTGGCCAACTCCGAGGCACAGGCCCCGGCGCTGTTGCACGTGCACGAGGACTGGATCCGCCGGCTCGAGCGGCAGGGCCTGCTCAACCGCGAGCTGGAGTTCCTGCCCTCGCGCAAGCAGGTGGCCAGCCGCGTGGAGCAGCGCCAGGGGCTGACCGCCCCGGAGCTGTCGGTGCTGCTCGCCTACACCAAGATCGTGCTCGCCGACGAGCTGATCGACACCGATCTTCCCGACGACCCGTTCCTGCGCGGGGACCTGTTCCGCTACTTCCCGAGCAAGATGCGCCAGCAGTACCGCGGCCAGATGCAGGACCACCCGCTGCGCCGCGACATCATCGTCACCCAGATCGTCAACGCCCTGGTCAATGGGGCCGGCATCACGTTCTTCCACCGGCTCTCCGAGGAGACCGGCGCCAGCCCGGCCGAGCTGGTCCGGGCCAACTTCCTCGCCCGTGAGATCTACGGATCGGCTGAGCTGCTCGACGAGATCGCCTCCTACGACAACCGGATCGACGCCGCGGTGCAGACCCGGATGCGGCTGGAGGTGCGCACCCTGGTCGAGCGGGCCTCGCGCTGGCTGATCAACAACCGGCGCCCACCGCTGGACAGCGAGGTGGTCGTGGACCACTTCGGCGTGGTCACCCAGCGGGTCACCGCGGCGCTGCCGGAGCTGCTGACCGGTCGGGAGCTGGACGCCTTCGAGTCCCGGCGCGACGAGCTGGTCAAGCACGGGGTGCCCGAGGAGCTCGCAGCCCGGATCGCGGTGCTGCCGCCGGCGTACGCCGTCCTCGGTGTGGTCGAGACGGCGCGCCGCGACGACCTCGACACGCTCGAGGTCGCCCGCGTGCACTTCGCGCTGGGGGAGCGTCTGGGACTGCCCGCCCTGATCGCCAGCATCCTGGCGTTGCCGCGCGACGACCGGTGGCAGACGATGGCTCGCGCAGCACTGCGCGACGACCTGCACGGTGTGCACGCGCAGCTGACCGCCCAGGTGCTCGCGGAGACCGTAGCCGACCAGCCGGCCCCGGGACGAGTCGCCGATTGGGAGGAGCAGGACGAGGTCGTGGTCAGCCGCGCCGCGGGGACGCTGGCCGAGATCTGCTCGGAGGACAAGCCCGACCTGGCCCGGCTCTCGGTGAGCCTGCGGGTGGTGCGCAGCCTGCTCGCGACGCCGTGACCGAGGCGATCGAGGCGCGAGGGCTGCGCAAGACCTACGGCGACCTGGTCGCGGTCGACGACCTGAGCTTCACCGTGCACGAGGGCGAGTTCTTCGGGATCCTGGGACCCAACGGCGCCGGTAAGACGACCACGCTGGAGATGGTGGAGGGGCTGCGCAAGCCCGACGGCGGCGAGGTGCGGCTGCTCGGCGAGACCCCGTGGCCGCGCAACGCCTCGCTGCTGCCGCGGATCGGCGTACAGCTGCAGGCCACGTCGTTCTTCGAGCGGCTCACTGCCCGCGAGCAGATCCGCACGTTCGCCGCCTTGTACGCCGTGCCGGCCGCGCGCGCGGACTCCTGGCTGGAGCGGGTCGGACTCGCGGACAAGGCGGGCACGCGCTGCGAGGACCTCTCCGGGGGCCAGCAGCAGCGACTGGCGATCGCCTCGGCGCTGGTGCACGACCCGGAGGTGGTCTTCCTCGACGAACCTACCGCCGCACTGGACCCGCAGGCCCGGCGCAACCTGTGGGAGCTGCTGTCGTCGCTGAACGACTCGGGGCGCACCGTGGTGCTGACCACGCACTACCTGGACGAGGCCGAGGCACTGTGCGACCGGGTGGCGATCGTGGATCACGGCCGGCTGCTGCAGCTCGACTCGCCGGAGAACCTGGTGCGCGGGCTCGACGCCGGGGTGCGGATCCACGTGGCGCCCGAGGCTCTGGACCTGGACCGGGCCCGTGCCCTCCGCGGCGCCGGTGAGGTGGTCGACGAGGGGACGTCGCTGATGATCCAGACCCGGCAGCCCGGCGAGGTGCTGGCCGCCCTGGCCGAGCTGGACGCGCTGGAGGGCCTGCGGGTCAAGGGGGCGACGCTCGAGGACGTGTTCTTGACCCTGACCGGACGGGAGTACCGCGCGTGAGCCGTCGACCCCAGGCACGCCCGCTGCGGTTGGCCGCCTTCTGGAGCCTGTCGGCCGCGCTGGCCAAGGGGTTCTTCCGCGACCGGATGTCGGTGTTCTTCGCCATCGTGTTCCCGCTGATGTTCCTGGTGCTGTTCGGCGGGATCCTCGACTTCGGCAGCTCGCAGCTGCACGTGGTGCGGGTCGGCGAGGTACCGATGGTCGAGCAGCTGGCGGCACCCGCCCGGCAGTCGTTCGACGAGGCCGTCGACCTGACGACCAGCACGGATCGGGACGAGGCGCTGGCGGAGGTGCGCAGGGGCGACGCGGACGCGATGATCGAGATGCGCGGCGACACGCTGGTGGTGCACTACTCCGAGGCCGACCAGGTGAAGTCCGCGGTCACCCGGGGGACGCTGCAGGCGTTCGTCGACGCCGCCAACGTCGCGGCCTCGGGGCAGCCGCCGGCCTACTCCATGCGCACCGAGCGAGTCGAGGACGAGTCGCTGGAGGCCATCCAGTTCGTCACCCCCGGGTTGCTCGGCTGGGCGGTGGCGATGAGTGCGGCGTTCGGGGCGGCGTCGACCTTGCAGGGATGGCGGGTCTCCAAGCTGCTGCGCCGGCTCCGGCTGTCTCCGGCCAGCACGGCCCAGATCGTCTCGGCCCGGATCGTGGTGACCATCGCGATCGCGCTGGTGCAGATGGCGATCTTCCTAGGTCTGGGCATGGCCGCCTTCGGGCTGCAGTTGACCGGCGCCTGGTGGATGGGCATCCCGCTGCTCGTCGCGGGGACGCTGGCGTTCATGTCGATCGGGCTGCTGGCCGGTGCCCTGGCCCGCACCACCGAGGGAGCGGTCAACCTGGCGAACTTCATCGTCTTGCCGATGGCGTTCCTGTCCGGCTCGTTCTTCTCGTTGGAGGGCGCGCCTCGGTGGTTGCAGGTGGTCTCCCAGCTGATGCCGTTGCGTCATCTCAACGACGCGATGAGCAACGTGATGGTGCGCGGGATGGGACCCGCCTCCACCACCGGCGCCTTCGCCATCCTGCTGGGCTTCGCGCTGGTGCTGGGCGCGCTCGCGGTCAGGTTGTTCCGCTGGGACTCGGCCTGAACCACCACCGTCGGGTGTGATGGACTCATCCCGAGGAGGTGGCGATGAGCGGCAACGTGTCGAGCTTCGAGGCCGAGGTGCTCCGGTCGCTGGACGAGGC
>DASSVD010000008.1:0-8333 GCA_035706365.1 Nocardioidaceae bacterium | reverse complement strand
AAGTGGTCGTCGACGACCACGCTGCGCGGGACGTGGGCTGCGGAGTCCAGGTCGCTGCGCAGCAGTGGCGCGTCCCGCCGGTGCCCGTAGCTGGCCGCATCGCTGCGGACGTCGCCGGCGACCGCGCGTGCGTAGGGGTCCAGGAGCAGCTTGGCCGGGTTGAACCTGCGGCCAGACCCGGGGTCCCACGGCCCGTGCACCCGGAACCCGTAGAGCTGCCCGACCGGCAGGGCGGGCACCGCGCCGTGCCAGATCCCGAGCGTGTGCTCGGTCAGCCGCAGCCGCCGCTCCGAGGACGGCTCGCCGGAGTCGTCGAACAGGCACACCTCCACCGCGTCGGCCTCGGGCGCGAACACCGCGAAGTTGGTGGCCGCGGGCGACCACGTGGCTCCCAACGGATCGGGGCGCCCGGGCCACACCGGAGCCCCCGTCGCCTCGTCGTGCCAGCTCGTGGAAGTCACCGTGCCATTCTTACCGACCGGTCCGGTGGCTAGGCTCACCGCACCTGTCCGACCCTGCAGAGCTGAGGAGTGGCCCGTGACCTTCGTGGGTGAGTTCGTACGACTCGAGATCGAGGACGGCGTCGGCACGCTGCGCCTGGACCGGCCGAAGATGAACGCGCTGGACGCGGCGATGCAGGAGGAGATCCGGGCCGCCGCGCAGGAGGCGACCCGGAGCGACGACGTACGCGCGGTGGTCCTCTACGGCGGGGAGCGGGTGTTCGCGGCTGGCGCCGACATCAAGGAGATGGCCACCATGTCGCACGGCGACATGGTCAAGCGCTCCGGTGCCCTGCAGTCCTCGCTGTCGGCCGTGGCGGAGATCCCCAAACCGGTGGTGGCGGCGGTCACCGGCTACGCGCTCGGCGGCGGCTGCGAGCTCGCGCTGTGCGCGGACGTGCGGTTCGTGGCCGAAGACGCCAAGCTCGGGCAGCCCGAGATCCTGCTCGGCATCATCCCCGGTGCGGGCGGCACGCAGCGGCTGAGCCGGTTGGTCGGGCCGTCGCGCGCCAAGGAGCTGATCTTCTCCGGACGCTTCGTCGACGCCCAGGAGTCTCTGCGCATCGGGCTGGCCGACCGCGTCGTTGCCGCCGACCGCGTCTACGCCGAGGCGCTCGCCTGGGCAGGGCAGTTCCGCAACGCCGCCAGCCTGGCGCTGCGCTCGGCCAAGCAGGCGGTCGACGCGGGGCTCGGGGTGGACCTCGCCACCGGGCTGGATATCGAGCGGCAGCACTTCGCCTCCCTCTTCGCCACCGAGGACCGCAGCACCGGGATGGCCTCGTTCGTGGAGAACGGTCCGGGCAAGGCGACCTTCCAGGGGCGGTGAGCTCGGGGCCGACGCGGCCCAGGCAGCACCGCAGGCAGGGCCCAGGCCGGCCGCAGCACGATGGCCGCAGCACGGTGGCCGGGCCGTAGCCGAGACGGCTCACGGTCGTTGGCACCACGTCGGTTATCGTGCCCTACACCCGGACAAGGAGACTCGTGTGAGAATCGCTCGCAGGCGCGCGGACCAGCGTCCAGACGGTCCCGACAGCGCCACCTCCGACCCGTCCGGGCCCACGGCGGGGCCGTCCGCTCCGGCAGAACCGGCGGAACCGGCGGAACCGGCAGCTGACCCGGCGGCAGAACCGACCACTGGATCGTCCACGGAACCGGCTACTGGGTCCACCACTGGATCGTCCACTGGATCCACCACTGGATCCCCCACTGGGCGCACGACGGCACCCGCGCGCGAGCGCCGGGCCACGGACCGTCAGCGGGCGCGCAAGCCCGTCGGGGAGTCGGTCAAGGCCGGCTCCCGGGCGGTGCGCAGCCGCCTGGCGGCGCTGATCTGGCTGGTCGCGGTGGTGTGCGCACTGTTCCTCGCCGTCGGCGCGCTGCTGATCGCGCTCAACGCCAACCAGGACAACAGCGTGGTCGCCTTCGTCCTCGACGGTGCCGACCTGCTCGACGGGCCGTTCAGTCGCGACAACGGACCGTTCACCTTCGACGGCAAGGACGCCGAGACCAAGAGCGCCCTGGTGAACTGGGGGCTGGCCGCTGTCGTCTACCTGGTGATCGGCAAGATCCTGGACCGGATCATCCGGCCGTGACCGGGTCGGCGTACCTGTCGCCCGGCCTCGGGGCCGTGTGACTGACTCCACCCCCGCGCCGGTACCCCCGCTAGCTACGCGCGAGTAACCTCGACAAGATCACGCCCGAACCGACTGCACAGGAGGGGCCGTCAAGGCCAGACCACCATGAACATTGTCGTGTGTGTGAAGTACGTACCGGACGCCACCGCGGACCGGAAGTTCGAGGATGACCACACCGTGGACCGGGTCGGTGTCGACGGGCTGCTCTCCGAGCTCGACGAGTACGCCGTCGAGCAGGCTCTCCAGCTCAAGGAGAAGGCCGACGACGACACCACGGTGACCGTGCTCACCGTGGGACCCGAGCAGGCCGGCGACGCGATCCGCAAGGCCTTGCAGATGGGCGCGGACCAGGGCGTGCACGTCACGGACGAGGCGATCGCCGGGTCCGACTCGGTGGCCACCTCGCTGGTGCTTGCCGAAGCAATCAAGAAGATCGGCAGCTCCGCGGGCTACGACCTGGTGATGTGCGGGATGGCCTCGACGGACGGCGCCATGGGAGTGCTGCCCTCGATGCTGGCCGAGCGGCTCGAGCTGCCGGCGGTGCTGCTCGGCTCGAAGGTGGACACGCAGGGCGACCGGCTGCGCATCCGCCGCGACGGCGACACCGCCACCGAGGTGATCGAGGGCACGATGCCGTTGGTGCTCAGCGTCACCGACCAGTCCGGGGAGGCCCGCTACCCGTCGTTCAAGGGGATCATGGCGGCGAAGAAGAAGCCGGTGGACAGCTGGTCCCTGGCCGATCTGGGCATCGACGCCGCGCAGGTCGGTCTCGACGCGGCCTGGACCCAGGTGGCCGAGACCGCTCCGCGTCCGCCGCGGACGGCGGGCGAGATCGTCACCGACGAGGACGGCTCGGGCGCCAGCGCGCTGGTCGAGTTCCTGGCCTCGAAGAAGTTCGTCTGACCGCCGCGAGGAGTCTGGAGACAAGACATGAGTGAAGTACTGGTTCTGGTCGACCACGTCGACGGCGCGGTCAGCAAGCCCACCACCGAGCTGCTCACCATCGCCCGCCGGCTCGGCGAGCCGTCCGCGGTGTTCATCGGCAGCAACGCCGAGGCCGCGACCGACACGCTGAAGAGGTTCGGCGCCGAGAAGATCTACACCGTCTCCGCCGGGGACGACGCGGTGTTCTCCGACTACCTGGTCGCGCCGAAGGCCGAGGCGCTCGCGCAGGTGATGGAGAAGGTCTCGCCGGCAGCGGTGCTGCTGGTGTCGGGCGGCGAGGGCAAGGAGATCGCCGGACGGCTGGCGATCAAGTCCGGCTCCGGGCTGATCACCGACGCGGTGGACGTGGTCGACGAGGGGGGCACCCCGGTCACCACGCAGTCGGTGTTCGCCGGAAACTACACCGTGACGGCGAAGGTCACTCACGGCACGCCCATCATCGCCGTGAAGCCCAACTCCGCGTCGCCCGAGGAGGCGCCGGGTGCCGGTGCCGGCGAGACCGTCGAGGTCTCCGTCTCCGAGGGCGCGAAGACGGCCCGCGTGGTCTCCTCGGAGCCGCGCAGCGAGTCCGGCCGGCCGGACCTCACCGAGGCGGCCATCGTGGTCTCCGGAGGTCGCGGCACGGGCGGGAACTTCGACCCGGTCGAGGCTTTCGCCGACGCGCTCGGAGCGGCGGTCGGCGCGTCGCGCGCCGCTGTCGACTCCGGGTGGTACCCGCACTCCTTCCAGGTCGGGCAGACCGGGAAGACCGTCTCGCCCCAGCTGTACGTCGCCGCCGGGATCTCCGGGGCCATCCAGCACCGGGCGGGCATGCAGACGTCGAAGACCATCGTGGCGGTGAACAAGGACGACGAGGCGCCGATGTTCGAGCTGGTCGACTTCGGCGTGGTCGGTGACCTGCACACCGTGCTGCCGGCCGCGACCGAGCAGGTCAAGCAGCGCAAGGGCTGAGCACACCCCGAGCCACCCACCCGACGCGGGTTCGTGCGCGCTAGTGTTGGCGCGCATGAGCCCGCGTCGGTCGTCTTCTCGGGGTCGACGCGCGGCCCTCCGGGTCGTCGTCAGCCTGGTCCTGCTCCTGCTGCTGCTCCCCGCCCTGGCCGTCACCGCGGCCCGGCTGCTCGAGCCCTCCGGTGGGATCTGGGTGCGGCTGGTCTCCTTCACCCCGCACGTGCTCGTCCTCTACCTCGTGGCCCTCGTGATCCTGCTGGGAGGACTCGTCGCCGGGGCGCTCGGCCCGCTGCGCCAGCTGGCCTGCGTGCTCGTCCTCGTTCTCGCCGGTCTGCACGCCTGGTGGGCTGCTCCCGCCTTCGTCGGCGACCCGCCCGCAGCGGCCGGGGAGGGCCGACTGAGCGTGCTCAGCGTCAACCTGTCCCTGGGGCAGGCGGACCCGGCCCGGGTGGTCAGCCTGGCGAGGGACAACCACGCCGACGTCGTCGTGGTCTCCGAGATCACCCGCGTCGCCCTCGGCCAGCTCCAGGCGGCCGGCCTCGACGAGGCCTACCCGCACACGGTCGGCAGCCCGGCGTCGGGCCCGGCGGGGACGATGGTCTTCTCCCGCCACCCGCTGCGGGCCGTGCAGCCCCTGGACACCAGCTACCACGGCTACGCGACGACGGTGGCCGTGCCGTCCGGGCCGGTGCGACTGCTGGCGGTGCACCCGAGCCCGCCGGTCGGTGACGCCATGGCCTGGCGGCGGGACCAGGCGGTGCTGCGCCAGGCCGCCACCCGGGACGCGGACGCGCCGACCCTGGTGGTCGGCGACCTCAACGCCACGGTCGACCATGCTCCGCTCCGCGAGCTGTTCGCCCGCGGGTTCTCCGACGCGGCCCAGCAGGCCAGCTCGGGCTGGCAACCCACCTGGCCGGCGGCCGGTGAGGTCGGGGCGTTCGGTGTGTCGGTGCCGTCGCTGATCGCGATCGACCACGTACTGGTGGGCGAGCAGCTCACCAGCGTGGCGACGAGCACGGCGTCCGTGCCGGGTACCGATCATCGCGCGCTGGTGGCCCGCGTCGCCGTGGCCGCGCCGTCCTCCTGACCGGGCACGCTGCCCCGGCGCCGGGTGCGGCCTCGATGGGCCTCGATGGTGCCCGTAGGCTGGAGGCGCCATGAACGACTCCGGAATCGGCGGCCGCCGCCTCGCGCCGACCGTGTACCTGGACCATGCGGCCTCGACCCCGATGTACGCCGAAGCGGTCGCGGCGATGACCAGCCAGCTCTCCCGCGCCGGCAACGCGTCCTCGCTGCACGCGTCGGGACGCGCGGCACGCCGGGTGGTGGAGGAGTCCCGCGAGGCGATCGCCGCCGCGCTCGGTGCCAGGCCCGGTGACGTGGTGTTCACCTCGGGCGGCACGGAGGCGGACAACCTGGCGCTCAAGGGGATCTACTGGGCCCGGCGCGCTGAGGATCCACGACGCACCCGCATCCTCTCCACGGCCGCCGAGCACCATGCGGGGCTCGATCCACTGCACTGGCTCGACGCCGGTGCCGGGACGGCGGGTCCGCCGGCCGACGTGGAGCTGCTGCCGGTCGACGGTGACGGTCGGCTGCGCACCGACGTTCTCGGCGCGGCGATCGAACGTGACCCCGCATCCGTGGCTCTGATCTCGGTGATGTGGGCCAACAACGAGGTCGGCGCGGTGCAGCCGCTCGACGAGGTGGTCGCGCTCGCGCGCCGGCACGACATCCCGGTCCACACCGACGCGGTGCAGGCGGTTGGCCACGTCCCGGTCGACTTCGCCGCCACCGGCGTCGACGCGCTGAGCATGACCGGGCACAAGCTCGGCGGTCCGCTCGGCGTCGGAGCACTGCTCGTGCGACGTGAGGTCGAGGTGGCGCCGCTGCTGCACGGCGGTGGGCAGGAGCGCGACCTGCGCTCGGGCACCGTCGACGCCGCCGGCGTGGCCGGGCTCGCCGCGGCCGTGCAGCGCGCGACGGCCACGCGCCCGCAGGAGGCCTCGCGCGTCGCGGCCCTGCGTGACGATCTGGTACGCCGCGTCCTCGAGCGCGTGCCGGACGCCAGCCTCAACGGCCCCGGGCAGGAGCAGCGGCTTCCGGGCAACGCACATCTGACCTTCCCCGGCTGCGAGGGCGACTCGCTGCTGATGCTGCTGGACGCGCAGGGCATCGAGTGCTCGACCGGGTCGGCCTGCTCCGCCGGCGTACCTCAGGCCTCGCACGTGCTGCTCGCGATGGGTCGCTCGGACGACGCGGCGCGCGCCTCGCTGCGGTTCTCCCTCGGGCACACGTCCGGCGCGCCGGACGTCGACGCGCTGGTCGAGGCGATCGGCCCGGCGGTCGAGCGGGCCCGCGCGGCGGGTCTCGCCTCGGGTCTCGGCGCACGGGCGGTGAGCTGAGCGTGCGCGTTCTCGCCGCCATGTCGGGCGGGGTCGACTCCGCGGTCGCGGCCGCGCGTGCGGTGGAGTCCGGCCACGACGTGACCGGCATCCACCTGGCCCTCTCGCGCAACCCGCAGTCCTACCGGACCGGTGCGCGCGGCTG
Organism: Nocardioidaceae bacterium; assembly: GCA_035706365.1. GTDB lineage: Bacteria > Actinomycetota > Actinomycetes > Propionibacteriales > Nocardioidaceae > Nocardioides_C. Next base: position 1,753 of record DASSVD010000008.1, on the reverse strand, counting down.
CTGCACGATCGAGGACTCCAACGACGCCCGCCGGGCCGCCGACGTGATCGGGATCCCCTTCTACGTGTGGGATCTCAGCGACCGCTTCCACGAGGACGTGGTCGAGGACTTCACCAGCGAGTACGCCGCCGGTCGCACCCCGAACCCGTGCCTGCGCTGCAACGAGAAGATCAAGTTCGCCGCAGTGCTGGAGCGCGCCCTCGCGCTCGGTTTCGACGCCGTGGCCACCGGGCACTACGCCCGCCTCGAGACCGGCGCGGACGGGCTGATCGAGATGCACCGTGCCGAGGACGCAGCGAAGGACCAGTCCTACGTGCTCGGGGTGCTGACCCAGGATCAGCTGGCACACGCGCTCTTCCCGCTGGGAGACTCCCGCAAGGAGGCCGTCCGGGTCGAGGCGGAGCGCCGCGGGCTGGCTGTGGCGCACAAGCCGGACAGCCACGACATCTGCTTCATCGCCGACGGGGACACTGCCGGGTGGTTGCGGGAGAAGCTGGGGGGCGGCTCGGGGGAGCTGGTCGACGTCGACAGCGGCGAGGTGCTGGGCACGCACGACGGGAGCTACGGCTTCACCATCGGCCAGCGACGTGGGCTGCGCCTCGGTCGCCCCGCTCCGGACGGCCGGCCGCGCTACGTGCTGGACATCGAGCCGGTCTCCGGCACGGTCACGGTCGGGCCGCGCGAAGCGCTCACCGTCGATCACCTCGCCGGCATCCGGCCGCGATGGTGCGGCACCGTGCCCGCCGGCGCGCTGCACGGCAGCGTGCAGCTGCGCGCCCACGGCGACGAGCACCGCGCGGTCGTGCGAGTCGCGGACGACCAGGTCGAGATCGAGCTGCTCGACCCGGCTCAGGGCATCGCGCCCGGACAGGCAGCGGTGATCTACGACGGCACCCGGGTGGTGGGCTCTGCCACGATCGCCAGCACCGCCCGGCGTACCGTGGCCGAGGCCACCTCCGGCAGCGGGGAGCGCTGAGCCGGGTGGTCCTCGCCACGGGAGTCGGGTCCCTGCCCGGCGCCGACGCCGCTGCGTACGCCGAGGCGGTGCGTCTGGTCCTCGACCAGGTCCCGGACCTGGCCTACCTGCCCGAGCTGCCGCGGCGCGGTGCGGACGCCTCGATGACCGGAAGAGCGTTGGCGCTGCTGGTCGGACTGGGGGCGGACCTGCAGCCGGCCGGGTGGCGCCTGCACGACAGTGTCGGTGCCGATCTCCGGCGGGCCCGGTCGACCCTGGGCCGCGACCTGGACCTGGTCGAGGAGCTCACCCAGGGCTACGCGGGCCCGTTCAAGGTGCAGGTCACCGGGCCCTGGACGCTCGCCGCGACCGTGGAGCGCCCACGCGGCGACCTGGTCCTCGGCGATCACGGCGCCCGCCGCGATCTCGCCCAGTCACTCGCCGAGGGTGTCGCCGCACACGTCGCTGACCTGCGCCGTCGCCTGCCGGGAGCGAGACTGCTCGTGCAGCTGGACGAGCCGGCCCTGCCGGCGGTGCTGGCCGGCCGGGTGCCCACGGCCTCCGGCTTGCGACGGCACCGCACGGTGGAGCCGCCCGGTGCCTCGGAGACCCTCGGGTGGGTGCTCGCGGCGGTGGCGGCCGCGGGTGCGGAGAGCGTCGTGCACTGCTGCGCGGCCGAACCGCCGGTCGCACTCCTGCTGGGGGCGGGCGCCGGCGCAGTCTCGCTGGACCTCGACCAGCTGGGTGCTGCCGACCTGGATGCCGTGGCGCAGGCCTGGGAGGACGGGCACGGCGTTC
>DASSVD010000007.1:0-19573 GCA_035706365.1 Nocardioidaceae bacterium | reverse complement strand
CCCGGCCGGTGTGCAGGTGCGCCGCGGCATGTTCGACCTGACCTCGCAGACCATCGCCCTGGCCCGGCTGCAGGGCGTGGTGGTCTCCGAGCCGCTGTTGTGGCGGATGCTCGGCTGGGCCCGGGCCGACGTGTCGATCGCCGGCTACGGCCCCGGTGACGGCGACAACGGCCCGTCGGTCTCGACCGTGCTTCCGGTCGCGCCCCGCGCGGCCGTCCTCGACCTGGTCCGGCAGCTGCTCGGCGGCGTCGACCCGGACGACGTCGAGCTGGTCCCCGCCCCGCGAGAGGCCCGGTGGGCGGCCCCGGTGGGCTGGCGGTTCCTCGCAGCCGGCGCCGACACGGCGGTCGTGGTCGGCCGCGAGGGGTGGTTCACCCGGCGCACCCACGTCGTACCCCACGCCCGCGTGCAGTCGCTGCGCATCGAGCAGGGCCCGTGGCAACGCCGCCTGGGGCTGGCCGACCTGCGCGTGGACAGCCCGCCCGGCCCGGTCGACGTGGCCGCGCGGCATCGACCGGCCGCACAGGTCCGGGCGCTGCTCGAGACGGAGCGGCAGGTCAGCCGACGGGCACGACGTACGGCGCCGGCGGGTCGGTCGCCGGGGACTGGTCCGGTGGCGCACCCGACGGCCGGGCCGAACCCTCCGCCTCCGACGGGGCCGGCGTCGACCCGGACTCCGCCCCCGCGGGCTGCTGGAGCACCGCAGACCAGCGGGCCCGGGACCACCACACCGGGGGCAGCGCCATCCGCGCCTCCCAGCACGCGTTCTCGGCCAGCATCCGGAGCCGCAGGTGACCGTTCCGGTGCGCCTCCCCACGAGGACCCAGCGGCACCGTGGCCCGACCGCTGACCTGCAGCCCGGCCGCGTCCCGGCGTACCTGCACCGGAACCGCGGTCACCGCACCGTCGCGCCGGTCCACCCAGTCCAGCTCGACACGGGCGTGCTCCCAGGCAGGGGGTACGCCGGCACCGGTGGGCTCGGGCGCCAGGCGTACGGCGAGCCGCACCTCCTGCCCGCGCACCGCGAGCCGGTCCACGTGCAGCGCGACCGGGCCGAGGTCGACGCGCCGGGGCTTGGCGGCGACCACCTCGCGCAGCACGCCGGCCCAGGTGTCGAGGAACGCGCCGGTGCCGTGTCGCGCCGCGGACTCCCGCCCGGCGCGGCCCATCGCCTCCACCCGCTCCGGCGACTGCAGCAGGGACAGCACCCGGTCGGCCGCGGCCTCGACGTCGCCGGCCGGCACGACGAACCCGTCCCGACCGTCGGCGATCTGCTCGCGCGGGCCGTACTTCACGTCGTAGGCGACCACCGGGCAGCCCTGGCTCAGGCTCTCCAGGATGCTCAGCGGGTAGCCCTCGTAGGCGCTGGTCGACAGCAGGGCGCTCGCCCGCCACAGCACGTCGCGGGCACGCGGGTCCCACCCGCGCAGCCGCACCGCCTTCTGCAGGCCGAGGCGGCGGATCGTGCCGCGGACCAGCCGCTGCTGCGACCCGCCGCCGTAGATCTCCAGCCGCGCCTGCGGCATCCGGGCGTGCACGCGGGCGAACACCTGCACCGCCTGTTCGACCTGCTTCTGCGGCTCCAGCCGGGCCAGCACGGCCACCAGGTGCGGGTCGCGGCGCGCGCCGGGCGGCGGCGTACGCGGGTCCACCGGGTTGGGCACCACGAAGAGGTTCGTGCGCCCGCCCACCCTCTGGGCCAGGTCCCCGCGCTGCCGCTCGGTGAGCGTGACCAGGGCGTCCAGGTCGCCGACGTGCTGGAGCACCCGCCGGTACGCCGGCGCCGCGGGGGAGTCCCAACGCCTGGGCGGCAGCAGGTGGATGTTGTGCATCAGGTAGATCAGGTGGAAGCCCTCGGCGCTGAGCTCCGCCAACGGCGGCACCAGGGTGCGGGAGTCCATGAAGACGAAGGTCCGCTCGGCCGAGCCGGGCAGAGGGCCCGCCGATCCTTGCGCCGGGCCGGCCAGCTCCCGAACCCACTGGCGGAACCAGTGCCCCGGCGACGCGAAGCGGCCGACCACCTCGCCGCTGGGGGCCACGGCCTGCAGCGGCAGCGTGGGAAGCGCGCTCCCGCCGACCCGGAAGGCCGGGGTGCGCAGGAACGGCGTGCCGTCGGCGCGCAGGTAGTCGTGCACCCGTAGTGCCCCGGTCCCCGTGCCCGCGTCCTCGCCAGCGGTGGCCGGAAGCCGGTAGGTCGCCCGCCACGGGGTGCCGTCGGGGCGCATCGCCACCCGCACCCGGTAGCGGCGCAGGTCCGCCAGGCCCTCGCCGGTCGGCAGCGCGTCCGGCCACGGGTGCTCGCGGTAGTGCTCGCAGATGTTGCGCACCGTGGTCTCGGCCGACACCAGCCCGCGCTCCACCAGCGCCTCGTGCCGCTGCGGGAAGTCGCGGGCCGGGACGAAGCTCAAGATGTCCGGCGCCAGTCCGGTACGCCGGGCCAGGGTCGCGTTGCGCAGCAGGAACGCCCGGGTCTGTCCGCCGGCGTCCGGGTGGAGGAACGACGTGCAGGACAGGTACCGGCCGGCGGGGAACTCCGCCACCGGGAGCGCTGCGGTGTCCTGCGCGAGGGGCATACCGAATGTTACGTACGTGCGCGCCTGCCACGGGCGGCATTGACCGTGTCGCCCGAGGAATTCGTGGACGATGCCGGCCGGCTCGCGCCCTGGGCCCTCACCGGGTGTGTACGTATTGCACGTGTGGTGGCTGTGCGCGTTGCCGCGGCTACCGCTGCGGAGGCGAAGCCCTCACCATTGCGGTTTCGGCAGACCCAGTAGCCGATGCTTGCGGACTGGAAGGCCCCTCGGATGATGCTGTTGAAGTTCAGCGTGCCGACCAGGCTGCCCGCCCCGTCGACGATGACCATCGGCAGCGCCGTGCCGTTCTGGTCGGGGCCAGAAACTCGCGGTTGGCGCGGGTGAGCTCGGCGAGTGCGGGAATGTCAGTGACTTCGAGAGGACGCAGGAGTGAGCCAACTGCTGCGGGATCAGTCAGCACGATGACATCTCAACTCGTCGGGTGATGACTTATGGGATCCTGCCAGGGCGCATCCGCGCCATCAATTCGACTACGGACGCGCGTTTCACCATCAGCGGCATGAGTGCGTCTTCAAGCCATTGAGAAGGTTCGTAACCGATACCCTGAGGTCGTGTCTGAGGCCGCCATCCGCGCTGCTGGGCCGCTTCGCGGTCCGGTGGGTCGACGTGTCGCTGAGCACCGTGCGGAGGTGCTCGACATTCTGGAGCGGCACGGCGTACGGAACGCCCGGGTATTCGGCAGTGTTGCGCGTGGTGATGACCGGGACGACAGTGACATCGACCTGCTCGTGGAGTTGCCGCACAACACGGGGTTGCTGAGCATCGCCCGAATTGAAGCCGAGCTCGAGGCGATCCTGGAGACGACCGTCGACCTGGTCTCTGTCAAGGGATTGAAGCCTGCCGTCCGCTCTCGAGTCGAACGGGAACTGGTCGCCCTATGACGGTTCGACGCCGACCGCCTAGAGGACATCACGGCGGCGATTGACGCCATCCGCTCCCACCTGCTCCGCGGCGACCTCGAGGACACTCTCGTTCTGGACGCGGTCCGCGTGCGGCTCATCGAGATCGGCGAAGCCGTGAAGGCCCTCAGCGCCGAACTCACTGTGACCGAACCGGAGATCCCGTGGCGCCAGATAGCGCGCACGCGGGACCATCTCGCGCACCGCTACTTCGCAACCGAGGTGGACGTCATCCGCAGCACGGTCGCCTCAGACCTCAGCGAGCTAGAGGCGTCAGTCCAGCGGATGAGCCAACGGCTCGACGGCTGACCGCATCGCGGCAGATCCGCCCCCCGCCGCGAGCACTACGCGGCAGATGCGGACGTTGGACTACGGGAGAGTCCGCGAGCCGATTGACGCCGGGGAGTCGGCCCAGTCCTCGGCCGTGAGCTCGTAGGTCACTTCGCCAAGATCGCTCCCGGGCAGTGGCTCGTCCCACTGGCGGCTCTCCGTGCGGAGGTGTCGCATCCCCAACTTCCGCATAACCTCGCGCGAGGCCGTGTTGACTGCCATGGTCTCGGCCCAGACTCGCTGCAGCCCGACGGTTTCGAACCCGTGACTCAACAGGGCGTTGGCGCCCTCCGTCGCCAGTCCGCGCCGCCAGTGGCGCCTCAAGATGCGCCACCCGATTTCTGCCTCGCGCTGCCTGGGAGGAGACGAAGGCTGGGAGTCGCTACGACCGAGATCCCACCAACCCACAAACGCCCCATCCTGGAATCCGACCCACCACCCCAGTCCGAGGTCATCTGCGGCAGTGTCGGCGCATCTGGGCGCCCAGAACGCGTCGATCTCCCCGGGAGTCCGTGCACGTCCGAGCAGGTAGCGCATCACTTCCGGGTCGGAGTCGAGCTGGTGCAGCATCGGCAAGTGGTCCGTGGTCATCGGCCGCAGCTCGATCCGCTGGGTATGCAGAATGGGACGGGACATCGGCCCAGTATGTCTCGCAACTCCGCTCAGGCTGGGGATCACTAGCCACGCAGATCGCGGCAGATCCGCGCGCGCCGACGCGCACACGACGCGGCATGACCGGACGTCCCCGCGCCCTTTCGTGCTAGTCGTCTTATTCATCGTCATCATGCTCATCGCGTGCCCGTGCCCACGCCGATGATGCTGTTCGTCCGTCTCGCGAACCCGCGAGTCAGCAGCCGCAGATCCGCGAGACAGGACTCGCGAATCCGCGACTCTACTAACGCGAATCCGCGACTGAAATAGCGTAAGTGCAGGTGAAGCGGGGTATGGTGTCGGTCATGCCGGAGGGAATACTGACGGGCCTGCGCACGCGGTACGCACAAGACCTGGTCGAAGACACCCTCGCGGACACCCCCATCACGGTCGTCCAGGGCGCCAGGCAGGTCGGCAAGAGCACGTTGGTGCGAGAAGTGGTCGCCGACCGGGAGGCGACCGTGCTGAGCCTGGACGCGACGGCCGCTTACAACGCCGCCCGTGCCGACCCGGACGCGTTCGTACGCCAATCAGACGGTCTGCTGGTCATCGACGAGGTCCAGCGGGTGCCGGAGTTGGTCCGGGCGATGAAGGACGCCGTGGAGGAGGACCGGCGGCCCGGACGGTTCCTGGTCACCGGATCCGCGGACCTGCTACAACTCCCCGGCACCGAGGAGAGCCTGGCCGGCCGCGCGGAGACAGTCGTGCTCTACGGGCTGAGCCAGGGCGAGCTCGCCGGACACCGGGAGGACTTCGTCGACCGCCTCCTCGCCGGTGACGAGAAGGCGCTGCAAGGCCGAGCGGGCACTCTGTCCCGCGAGGAGTACCTCCAGGCGGTCTGCGCCGGCAGCTACCCTGAGCCGCTGACCCGCACCGGTCGGCGCCGCAACGCCTGGTTCGACAACTACGTGAAGCGCATCATGACGCGTGACGTCCAGGACTTGAGCCGCCTTGCACACCTTGACCGGCTCCCCGACCTGCTCAGACTGCTCGCGGCCAACACCTCCGGCGAGCTCGTCAAGGCCCGGGTCGCGGTCGACGCCGGCATTCCCGAGACCAGCCTCACCGGCTACCTGGACCTGCTGGAGACCCTGTACCTGATCCACGCGCTGCCCGCCTGGGGCGAGAATCTGACCAAGCGCGTCACAGGCAGACCGAAGGTGGCCCTGCTCGACACCGGCCTAGCCGCCCGGCTGAACCACGTGACTCCGACTGCGATGGCGCCCGGCTCAGTGAGCGGCGCCGCCGGTGACCTGCTCGAGTCGTTCGTGGCCGGCGAGCTGCGTCGCCAGCTGGTCTGGGCCGAGACTCCGGCTCGGTTGTTCCACTTTCGCGACCGCGACGGACTCGAGGTCGACATCGTCGTGGAGAGCGATGGCCGACGCGTGGCCGGCTTGGAGATGAAGGCCGCCGGCTCGGTCGCAAAGAGCGATTTCAAGGGACTCGCGTTCCTCCGCGACAAGCTGAAAACGCGGTTCACGATGGGTGTGGTGCTCTACACGGGCAAGCAGCCGCTCCCGTTCGGTGACCGGCTCTGGGCCCTGCCCTACTCCGCGCTCTGGTCCTGATCTCTCGCCGCGAGGCTGATCGGCTATCCGACCTCGACGCCACGCCGCTGTCACGCCACCTCGCGCCGGCAGCGGCTGCTAGATCCGGTTGGCCGCAGCGCACGCTATCTGCGGCAGATGAGTGCGTCAGGGCCCGGTGTTTGAAAGGCGGAAGAGCGCTCCTTGATCACCGTTGAAGACGGCGCCGGGGACAGCGAACTGGGAAGGGCATGGCGAGCCGTCTCGTCGGTAGAGCTCGGTACTGCAGATGGCCGTCCGACGGCGTCCGATAGTTCGACGGCTGGACTACTGCGGCCGGCGCGCCTTCGCAGCTTTGCGCCGCCTTCGCCAGTCGAGCACCGCGAAGATCAACCGCGAGATCCCGTAGTCGCTGCCTCGCCCGCCGGCAACCCAGTCGGAGCTGGCGACCGGGCGGGGTGGTGGGTTCGGGTCTCCGGGACGCCGCTTGGGTTCTGCTGGCATGAGTCGTTTCCCTTTGAAAGGTCGTCAGTTGCGCGGTGCTTGACGCGGCTAGGGGCTGATGATGGCCAGCATGGGCCGCCAAGCCATACAGTGCCCTATTGCTTGAGCAGGAGCAGTGCCGAAACACCCGGACTGTGACATCCAGGAGCCGTTCGAGCGTCATCTCAACCGGGGCGGCGCGCCGCAACTCCACGTAGTTTCGCCACGCACTTCGCAGCAGCACCCACCCGCTCATCGGCATGGTGGAGCTTCACCATCCGCGGCAGATCCGGACGTTCCGTAAGGCGGAAGACGGAAGACGGAAGGCTCGTAGCGGGCCAGTGAAGGTCAGAAAACCTGAGCGTGAAGGGTGCCCGCGTAGTCGATGGCGGCCTGCACTCGCGCTGCCTGCACGCCCCCGAGTTCGCGCACGGGAGTCCACCGGAAGGCACTGTGCTCATCCGAGAGGGCAATCTCGGCACCGGGCGGTAGCCCACAGCGGAAGATGCCAACCTGCGACTCGAACTCGCGGTGGTAGTACCACCCAGTTAGCGGGCCTATCTCGACCTCGACACCAAGTTCCTCACGACACTCTCGCCCGAGAGCAGCCACGATCGTCTCTCCAGGCTCGACTGAGCCCCCGGGCAGTCCCCAACGCTGATCGCCATACGACTGGCGCAGCAGGAGCACGGACTGGCTCGCGTCGTCCACCACTGCCGCGTGCACGCTGAAGCGAAAGCGATCGTTGAATGCCACCCGCACATGGTTCCAGAGCGGAACGAGGACCGGGCGGCACACCCGCACATCGGCAGATCCGGGAAATGCCGCCGCGCGCGGAGGTCGCTAGGCCAGTCAGAACAGCGCGGCCGGGTCGCCCTCCGTGCTGGTGACCACCCAGGAGAAGCCCCCGAGTCCGTGCGGGTCGGTGAGCTCCGCGACCTCACCGGCCCGGTTCAGGTCGGCCAGGTAGCCGGCCGGGTCGGTGCCGGCGCGGTCCAGGTCCGGCCGGGTGCCGTCCAGGCCGAGCGCGTGCAGCGCGTCTTGCTGGGAGAGCACCGTGCCGCCGACCCGCTCCGCGACCGCGTCGACGGCCACGTGGGCGGTGACGTCGCGCGACCCGTCCGGCAGCACGTCCACCTCGGCGCCCGCGCGGTAGGAGCGCAGTGACCCCAGTGGCGGCCGGCTCGCCCGGGTGTGTCCGTAGTCGATCGCCACGGTGACCCCGTGGCGGACCCGGCCCACCACGTCGGCCCAGGCAGCGTCGCGGGTGGTGCCGATCTCGGCGCGCGAGCCGGGGACCTCCAGCGGCCACCAACGCGTGCTCCACGCGGCCAGCGCGGGCGGCACCGCGGAGCTGGTCAACGCCGAGCCCAGCGACTCCTCGCCGGTGGCCGGGTCGACGTGCAGCACCCGCGGCGTACCGTCCTCGTCCACCTGAGCCACGTGACACGGGATGTTGTCCAGCCACTCGTTGGCGACCACCAGACCCTCGACCGACTCCGGCAGCGCCGCAGTCCAGTCGATTCCCCCGGGCAGGTCGTCCGGTCGTGCCGCGACCTCCACGCCCAGCAGCAGCAGCGAGTCGTCGAGCTCGTGCAGCGCCCGCAGCAGCTCCCCGCGCCCCGCGCCGACGTCGACGACCGTGTCCAGGCCGCAGCGGCGTACCAGCTCCAGCAGCGCCCGCGCGAACAGCGGCGACGCGTGCACCGAGGTGCGGAAGTGCGCCGCCGGCGACTCACGCCGGAAGAACCCGTCCGGGCCGTAGAGCGCGGCGTCCCAGGCGCTCTTCCACGCCGGCGCCGTGGTCGGCGGCGGCACCGGCGGCATGCCCAGCCCGACAGAGGTCATGGTCGCCAGGCTACGTGTCGGCCGGTAGGCCGCCCGTATGCTGCCTGCACACCGACCGGGAAGGCGACCACCATGAGCAACGCACCGCTCGACCGTCGCGGCACCGTGCTGGTGCTCAACGGGCCGAACCTCGACCTGCTCGGCGAGCGCGACCCGGAGCAGTACGGCACCACCACGCTGGGCGAGATCGAGCAGCTGTGCCGGGACACGGCCGAGCGGCTGGGCCTGGAGGTGCGCTGCCTGCAGAGCAACCACGAGGGGGTGCTGGTCGACGCCATCCACGACGCCCGGCGCGACACCGTCGGGCTGGTCGGCAACTTTGCGGCCTACACGCACACCTCGGTCGCCATCCTGGACGCGCTGGCCGCCTACCCGGCGCCGGTCGTCGAGGTGCACCTGTCCAACGTGCACGCGCGCGAGGAGTTCCGCCGGCAGTCCTACGTCTCCCGGGTCGCCGCCGCGGTGATCGCCGGCGCCGGCGCGCACGGCTACGTCCTCGCGCTCGAGCACCTGGCCTTCCTGCTGGACGCCCCTCGCGAGGCCTGACCCCCCGGGCGGTGGTCTCGACGGGGCTCGACCATCCGATGGGGCTCGACGGGGCTCGACCAACCGATGGATCTCGACGGGGCTCGACCAGCCGATGGGTCTCGAGCGGCCGGGGGCTGTGAGCCAGCCCACCCGTTCGGCGGGTTCCGTGCCGAAATGACCGGGCGTACGCTCTGTCTGCACGAGCCAACAGACGTCCGGTACCCCGCCCGGGGACTGGAACGGAAAGGCCTTCGATGACGCAGTCTTCGCCGACCCGTGTCGGCGTGATCGGCGCCGGTCGTGTCGGTGCCGTCCTCGCCGCTGCCCTGCGGGAGTCCCCGCGCTACGAGATCGCGGCGGTCGCCGGTGAGTCGCACGCCTCGCGAACCCGCATCGAGACGTTGCTGCCCGGTGTGCCCGTCGACAAGCCCACCGCGGTCGCCCGGGCCTGCGACCTGCTGTTGCTCACCGTCCCCGACGACATGCTCGACAACGTGGTCACCATGCTCAGCGCGAGCGGGGCGATCCGCGCCGGGCAGACCGTCGCGCACACCAGTGGCCGGCACGGGCTGTCCGTGCTGCAGCCGGCGGCGGACCGCGGCGCGCAGGTGCTCGCGATGCACCCGGCGATGACCTTCACCGGCACCGACGTCGACCTGGGCCGGCTGGCCGGCTGCGTGTTCGGCGTGACCGCCACCGACGCCACCGCGGCCGCGGCCGAGCGGCTCGTCGCCGATCTCGGCGGCAGCCTGATGTGGGTGCCGGAGGAGCGCCGCACGCTCTACCACGCCGGGCTGGCCCACGGCGCGAACCACCTGGTCACGCTGGTCTCGCAGGCGATGGACCTGCTGCGCGCCTCCGGCGCGCAGGACCCGGCCGCCACCTTGCGGCCGCTGCTGACCGCGGCCCTCGACAACGCCCTGGCGTACGGCGACGCCGCGCTGACCGGGCCGATCGTCCGCGGCGACGTGAACACCGTCCGGGCGCACCTGGCCGACCTGGCCGCGACCGCGCCGGACACCGTCGCCAGCTACGTGGCGATGGCCCGGGCCACCGCGAACCGTGCCGTCGCCGACGGCCGGCTGCTGCCGATCCGCGCGGCCACCCTGGTCGGGGTGCTCAACGACGCCCTCGAGCGGGTCGACGCGTGACCACGCTGGTCGAGAACCGCTCCCAGCTCTCCGCACTGCTCGCCCCGGCCCGCGGCCGCGGACGGGTGGCGCTGGTGCCGACGATGGGCGCGCTGCACCAGGGACACGCCGCGTTGCTGCGTGCTGCGCGCGGCCGGGCCCGCACGGACGGCCTGGTGGTCGCCTCGGTCTTCGTCAACCCCCTGCAGTTCGGTCCCGGCGAGGACCTGGACCGCTACCCGCGCACCCTGGAAGCCGACCTCGAGGTCTGCGAGGACGCCGGGGTCGACGTGGTCTTCGCGCCGGCGGTCGAGGAGGTCTACCCCGACGGTGAGCCGCAGGTCGGGGTCGACCCGGGGCCGCTGGGCGGGATCCTGGAAGGACGGTCGCGCCCCGGCCACTTCCGCGGCGTACTCACCGTCGTGGCCAAGCTGTTCGGCATGGTCCGCCCCGACGTCGCGCTGTTCGGACAGAAGGACTACCAGCAGCTGGTGCTCGTGCGCCGGATGGTCACCGACCTGGCGCTGGGCATCGACGTGGTCGGTGTGGAGACGGTCCGCGAGGACGGCGGGCTGGCCCTGTCCTCGCGCAACACCTACCTCGACCCCGAGCAGCGGCGCCTCGCGCTGACCCTGTCCAACGCGCTCTTCTCCGCGGCCCAGCGCGGCGAGGACGGGGGCGAGGCGGTCCTCGCAGCGGCGGGGACCGTGCTGCGCCAGACCAACGGCGTCGACCTGGACTACCTCGAGCTCACCTCTCCGGAGCTCGGCGCGCCGCCCGACTGCGGCGAAGCGCGGCTGCTGATCGCCGCTCGCGTCGGCGCCACCCGCCTCATCGACAACGTCGCGGTCCACCTCGGGCAGCCCGGCCGGCCCGCGAAGCCCGAGGACCGCGACCGTACGCCGGAAGGACAGCCCTGATGCTGCGCACCATGATGAAGAGCAAGATCCACCGCGCCACGGTCACCCAGGCCGACCTGCACTACGTGGGCTCGGTGACCGTCGACGAGGACCTGCTCGAGGCGGCCGACCTGCTGCCCGGCGAGCTGGTGCACATCGTCGACATCACCAACGGCGCGCGGCTGGAGACCTACACCATCGCCGGCGAACGCGGTTCCGGGGTGATCGGGATCAACGGCGCCGCGGCCCGGATCGTGCAGCCCGGTGACCTGGTGATCCTGATCGGGTACGCGCAGCTGGAGACCGCCGAGGCCCGCGCCCTGCAGCCGCACGTCGTCTTCGTCGACGCCGACAACCGGATCGTCGGCACCGGCCACGACCCCGCCAGCACGGGGACCCTGGACGGCCTGGTGCGCGGCGACACCCTTGCCCCCGCGAGCCGGTGAGCCAGCCGCCGGCCGCGCCCAGCCCGGAGCCGGGCCGCGTCCCGGGCCGGCTGCCGGCACGCGCCCCGGGCTGGACCACCACCGCGGACGTGGTCGTGGTCGGCTCCGGCATCGCCGGCCTCACCACCGCGCTGCGCGCGCAGCAGCACGGCTCGGTGCTCGTGGTCACCAAGGACCGCCTCGACGCCGGGTCGACGCGGTGGGCGCAAGGAGGGATCGCCGCCGCGCTCGGCCCCGGCGACACCCCCGAGCTGCACCTGCGCGACACCCTGGTCGCCGGCGCCGGCCTGTGCGACGAGGAAGCGGTGCGGGCGCTGGTCACCGAGGGGCCGGACGCCGTCCGCGACCTGATCGAGCTCGGTGCGGCGTTCGACCTGGCCGAGTCCGGCAGCCTCGCGCTCACCCGCGAGGGCGGGCACCTGCGCGACCGGATCGCCCACGCCGGCGGCGACGCCACCGGCGCCGAGATCCAGCGGGCCCTCGCGGCGGCTGTCGCACGGGCGCCGCGGATCACCGTGATCGAGCACGCGCTCGCCCTGGACCTGATCCTCGCGCCTGACGGAGGCGTCGCCGGGCTCACCCTGCACGTGATGGGTGAGGGCGAACGGGACGGCGTCGGCGCCGTGCTCGCCCGCGCCGTGGTGCTGGCCAGCGGCGGCCTGGGCCAGATCTACTCCGCGACCACCAACCCGCGGGTGGCCACCGGCGACGGCATGGCGATGGCGTTGCGCGCCGGCGCGACACTGCGCGACCTCGAGTTCGTCCAGTTCCACCCGACGGTGATGTGGCTGGGGGAGGGCGCGACCGGCCAGCAGCCGCTGATCTCCGAGGCGGTCCGCGGCGAGGGTGCCGTGCTCGTCGACGACGACGGCGCCCGGGTCACCGAGGGCGTCCACGAGCTGGGCGACCTGGCCCCGCGCGACGTGGTGGCCAAGGCGATCATGCGGCGGATGCGTGCCACCGGCCGCCCGCACGTGTGGCTGGACGCCCGCGACTTCGGCGAGGTCCGCTGGCGCCAGCGGTTCCCGACCATCCTGGAGACCTGCCGCCGCCACGGCGTGGACCCGGTCACCGCGCTGATCCCGGTCGCGCCCGCCTGCCACTACGCCTCGGGCGGGGTGGCCACCGACCTGCACGGCCGCACCGGCGTCCCCGGGCTGTACGCCTGCGGCGAGGTGGCCTGCTCCGGCGTGCACGGCGCGAACCGGCTCGCCTCGAACTCCCTGCTCGAGGGCCTGGTCTTCTCCCGGCGCATCGCCGCAGCGCTGCCCGGCGACCTCGGGACGCGGCCGGCCCCCGCCGTACCCCTGTCCGGGCCGCGGGCGGGCGACGTGCCCGACGGCGGTCAGAGCGCGGGGCCGCTGGTGCCGGCGGGAGCGCTGGGGCGTCTGCAGCGCACGATGACCGAGTACGCCGGGGTGCTGCGCACCGCCTCCGGCCTGGCCGCCGCCCGCGACGAGCTCGCCGCGCTGCCGACCGCCAGCGACCCCAGCGACTCCAGCGACCCCAGCCACCTGGAGGCGACCACCGCCGACTGGGAGACGACCAACCTGGCCACGGTCGCGGCCGCCCTGGTGGAGGCTGCACTGCGCCGGGAAGAGACCCGCGGCTCGCACTGGCGCGACGACCACCCCGACCGCGACCCGCGCTGGGAGGGGCACCTGGACAGCCGCCTCGCCGGCGGCAGCGTACAGACTCGCTTCCATCCCGGCCCCGCCCGGCGCCCGGGACCCGACGCCCTCACCACAGGAGCCCCCGCGTGACCGAGCCGACCGCCCTGACCGACGCGCTGACGCGGACCCCGTTCCCGGACCTGCCGCCGCGGCTGGTCACCGAGCTCGCCGACGCCGGGCTGGAGCCGCGCCGGGTCTACGACGACGTGGTGCGCGCCCTCGAGGAGGACCTCCCGGGCGAGGACGTCACCAGCGTGGCGACGATCCCGGCCGACCTGACCGGCCGTGCGGAGCTCGCCGCGCGCGCAGACGGCGTGGTCGCCGGGCTCGCGGTCGCCGAGCTGGTCTTCTGCTACGTCGCCGGGCCCGGGGTGGAGATGTCCCGGCCGGTGCCCGACGGCACCCGGGTGGCCCGCGGCGACGTGGTGCTCGAGGTGCGCGGTCCGGTGCGGCTGCTGCTGACGGCCGAGCGCACCGCGCTGAACTACCTGTGCCATCTGTCCGGCGTCGCCACCGCCACCGCCCGCTGGGTCGACGCGCTGGAGGGCACCGGCGCGCAGGTGCGCGACACCCGCAAGACCACGCCGCAGTTCCGCGCGTTGGAGAAGTACGCCGTGCGCTGCGGCGGAGGCGCCAACCACCGCGGCAGCCTTTCGGACCAGGCGCTGGTCAAGGACAACCACGTGCTGGGCGCCGGCGGCGTGGTCGCCGCCTACCAGGCGGTCCGCGAGCGCTACCCGAGCCTGCCGGTGCAGGTGGAGGTGACCAACCGCGACCAGCTGCTCGCCGTGCTGGACGCCGGAGCGACCGAGATCCTGCTGGACAACATGAGCACGCAGGACATGGCCGACGCCGTCGCGGCGACCGCGGGCCGGGCCCGGCTCGAGGCCTCCGGCGGCCTCACCCTCGACCGCGCCCGCGAGGTGGCGCAGACCGGTGTGGACCTGATCTCGGTGGGCGCGCTGACCCACTCCGCACCGGTGCTGGACATCGGCATGGACCTGCGCCCCGATGCGGCGAGGACCGCCTGATGTTGCTCTGCGCCGACATCGGCAACAGCCACACCACGATCGGGGTCCTCGACGACGGCGAGGTGCTCGACCACTGGCGGGTCGCCACCGACGAGCGGCGTACCGCCGACGAGTGGACGGTGCTGCTGACCAACCTGCTGGCCGGGTCACCGGTCGGGGACGCCGTCGGCGGGATCGCCGTGTGCGCCACGGTTCCGTCGGTGCTGCACGAGTGGCGCGAGATGCTGCGCAGCTCCTTCGACCTGCCGCAGGTCGTGGTGGAGCCCGGCGTGCGCACCGGCGTACCCATTCTGATGGACAATCCGCGCGAGGTCGGCTCGGACCGGATCGTCAACGCGTTGGCCGCCGCGCATTTCTTTCCCGGCCCGGCGATCGTCGTCGATTTCGGCACCGCCACCACCTTCGACGTGGTCAGTTCCCGCGGCGAATACGTCGGCGGCGCGATCGCGCCCGGAATCGAGATCTCCCTGGAGGCTCTGGGCAGACGCGGCGCCCAGCTGCGCAAGGTGGAATTGCTCCGTCCCCGCACCGTGATCGCCAAGAACACCGTCGAGGCGCTGCAGTCGGGCATTCTCTACGGATTCGCCAGCCAGGTCGACGGAATCGTCGAGCGGATGGTCGACGAGCTCGGTCACCGACCCGAGGAGATGAGCGTGATCGCGACCGGGGGTCTGGCCCCGCTGGTGGTCGAGGAGTGCGACACCGTCACCGAGCACCAGCCGTGGCTCACCCTGCGCGGCCTGGAGCTCGTGTTCGCCCGCAACGCCTGAGCGATCGGGGGCCGCTCCCGGCCGATAGGGTGGGATGCCATGGACGACCAGCCCCGCACCGACGTACCCGCCGAGGACGGTCACGACGACCTGCCCGAGCAGATGCAGGTACGCCGCGACAAGCGCGAGCGGCTGATCGAGCAGGGGTACGCCGCGTACCCGCTGGGCGTCCCGCGCACCCACACGCTGACCGAGATCCGCGAGCGCTACGACCCCGCGCTGGAGGCCGGCGACCTCGCCCCGGACACCCGCACCGGCGAGAAGGTGGCGGTCACGGGCCGGGTCATCTTCCTGCGCAACACCGGCAAGCTGTGCTTCGCCCGGCTGCGCGAGGGCAACGGCACCGAGCTGCAGGTGATGCTGTCGCTGGCCGACGTCGGGGAGCAGGCGCTCTCGGACTTCAAGACCCTGGTCGACATCGGCGACCACCTGGCCGTCGAGGGCGAGGTGATCACCAGCCGCCGCGGCGAGCTGTCGGTGCAGGCCACCGGCTGGCAGATGGCCGCCAAGACCCTGCGCCCCCTGCCCAACGAGCACCGCCCGCTCTCGGAGGAGGCGCGGGTCCGGCTGCGCTACGTCGACCTGATCGTGCGCCCCGAGGCGCGCTCGATGGTGCGCACCAAGGCGGCCGTGCTCAAGTCGCTGCGCGCGACGCTGGACGCCCGGGACTACGTCGAGGTGGAGACGCCCACCCTGCAGCTGACCAACGGCGGGGCCGCGGCGCGCCCGTTCCGCACCCACCTCAACGCGCTGGACCAGGACATGCTGCTGCGGATCGCGCTGGAGCTGCCGCTCAAGCGCGCGCTGGTCGGCGGCGTGGACCGCGTCTACGAGATCGGCCGGACCTTCCGCAACGAGGGCCTGGACTCCACCCACGCGGCGGAGTTCTCCATGCTGGAGGCCTACGAGGCCTACGGCGACTACCGCACGATGATGGAGCTGACCCGCTCCCTGGTGCTCGACGCCGCCCGGGCGATCGGGCGCACCGTGGTCCCGGCCCGCGACGGCTCCGAGATCGACCTGGAGGGGGAGTGGCGCGAGGCCGGCGTGCTCGACCTGGTCTCCGAGGCGGTCGGCGAGCAGGTCGAGGCCGACACCGGCGTGGAGACGCTGAAGCGCTACGCCGACCGGCACGGGGTGGAGCTGCAGCCGCGGTGGGGCGCCGCCGACATCGTCCTGGAGCTCTACGAGCAGCTGGTCGAGGACAGCCTGATCCAGCCCACCTTCGTCAAGGACTACCCGGCCGCGGTCAAGCCGCTGGCCAAACCGCACCGCTCCAAGCCGGGGCTGAACGAGGCGTGGGACCTGGTGATCAACGGGGTGGAGCTGGCCCCGGCGTACTCCGAGCTCAACGATCCGGTGATCCAGCGCGAACGCCTCGTCGAGCAGTCGCTGCTGGCCGCTGCGGGGGACCCCGAGGCGATGGAGCTGGACGAGGATTTCCTGCGCGCTCTCGAATTCGGAATGCCCCCCGCGGGTGGTATGGGAATGGGTGTCGACCGGCTGGTGATGCTGCTCACCGGTGCAGGAATTCGCGAGACGATCCTTTTCCCGCTTCTGCGTCCCGAGTAATTCCATTACGCTTCACTCGACTCCCCCGTGCCGGGAAGCTTTTTCCGGCAGTCACTCGAGTGAAAAGGACAACGACCATGGCTCAGCGGGTCAACATCGTGCTTGTCGACGATCTGGACGGTTCCGAGGCAGACGAGACGGTGACGTTCGCACTCGACGGCACCGACTACGAGATCGACCTCACCGAGGAGCACGCCGGCGAGCTGCGCAATGCGCTCGCGGTCTACCTCGGCCACGCCCGCAAGGTCGGCGCCCGGAGGCGCAAGCTGACCCGCTCCACGCGCTCCGGCGGGGCGGGGTCCGGCCCCTCGGCGGCCGACATCCGCGCCTGGGCCAAGGACAACGGCTGGGACGTGCCCGAGCGCGGCCGGGTCTCCGCGGAGGTGCGCGAGGCGTACGCCGCGGCGCACTGAGCACCCACCCGCACACCGCCTGTTCGCTCTCAGCGGACCCGGCCGGGACCGCGCCGGGGAACACGTAGGCTGAGGACAGGGTTGAAAAGGTCGAGTCCCGCATGGGGGCCCGAAGCCAACCCGGACACGCGCCAGCACGACCCGGCGTGACCGGACCGGGTGGATTCACAGGCCGCGATCGGGGCACAGACAGGGGACTCTCGCGAGCACTACAGTCGCGAACGAGGCACAGTCCCCGCAGTCCCAGCCGGCGGCCGCAGTCGCGGACCCACCGGGTGAGCACGGCAAGGAGCGAAGGAAGACATGTTCGAGCGGTTCACAGACCGAGCCCGACGGGTGGTCGTCCTGGCCCAAGAAGAGGCCCGGATGCTCAGCCACAACTACATCGGCACCGAGCACATCCTCCTGGGCCTGATCCACGAGGGTGAGGGGGTCGCCGCCAAGTCGCTGGAGAGCCTCGGCATCTCGCTGGAGGCGGTGCGCGCGCAGGTCGAGGAGATCATCGGCCAGGGCCAGCAGGCCCCGAGCGGGCACATCCCCTTCACGCCGCGTGCCAAGAAGGTGCTCGAGCTGTCGCTGCGCGAGGCGCTGCAGCTCGGCCACAACTACATCGGCACCGAGCACATCCTGCTCGGCCTGATCCGCGAGGGCGAGGGCGTGGCCGCCCAGGTGCTGGTCAAGCTCGGCGCCGACCTCAACCGGGTCCGCCAGCAGGTGATCCAGCTGCTCTCGGGCTTCCAGGGCAAGGAGACCGCCACCGCCGGCACCGCGCCGGAGGGGACGCCGTCCTCCTCGCTGGTCCTCGACCAGTTCGGCCGCAACTACACGCAGGCCGCGCGCGAGGGCAAGCTCGACCCGGTGATCGGGCGCGAGAAGGAGATCGAGCGGGTCATGCAGGTGCTGTCCCGCCGCACCAAGAACAACCCGGTGCTGATCGGGGAGCCCGGCGTCGGGAAGACCGCCTGCGTCGAGGGCCTGGCCCAGGCCATCGTCCGCGGCGACGTGCCCGAGACGCTCAAGGACAAGCAGATCTACAGCCTCGACCTCGGCGCCCTGGTGGCCGGCTCGCGCTACCGCGGTGACTTCGAGGAGCGGCTGAAGAAGGTGCTCAAGGAGATCCGCACCCGCGGCGACATCATCTTGTTCATCGACGAGCTGCACACCCTGGTCGGTGCCGGCGCCGCCGAGGGCGCGATCGACGCGGCCTCCATCCTCAAGCCGATGCTGGCCCGCGGCGAGCTGCAGACCATCGGCGCCACCACCCTGGACGAGTACCGCAAGCACCTGGAGAAGGATGCCGCGCTCGAGCGCCGCTTCCAGCCGATCCAGGTGCAGGAGCCGTCGATCGCGCACACCATCGAGATCCTCAAGGGGCTGCGCGACCGCTACGAGGCGCACCACCGGGTGACCATCAGCGACGAGGCGCTGGTCTCGGCCGCGACGCTGGCCGACCGCTACGTCTCCGACCGGTTCCTCCCGGACAAGGCGATCGACCTGATCGACGAGGCCGGGTCCCGGCTGCGGATCCGCCGGATGACCGCGCCGCCGGACCTGCGCGAGTTCGACGACAAGATCGCCGACGTGCGCCGCCGCAAAGAGGGTGCGAT
Organism: Nocardioidaceae bacterium; assembly: GCA_035706365.1. Lineage (GTDB taxonomy): Bacteria > Actinomycetota > Actinomycetes > Propionibacteriales > Nocardioidaceae > Nocardioides_C. Next base: position 1,173 of record DASSVD010000007.1, on the reverse strand, counting down.
CGACAGCCAGGACTTCGAGGCTGCCGCGTCCCTGCGCGACGAGGAGAAGAAGCTGATCCTCGCCAAGGGCGAGCGCGAGAAGCAGTGGAAGGCCGGCGACATGGACGTCGTCGCCGAGGTCGACGAGGAGCTCATCGCCGAGGTCCTCGCCGTCGCCACCGGCATCCCGATCGTCAAGCTGTCCGAGGAGGAGTCGACCCGGCTGCTCAAGATGGAGGACGAGCTGCACAAGCGGGTCATCGGTCAGGAGGAGGCCGTCAAGGCGCTCTCCCGGGCGATCCGGCGTACGCGTGCCGGCCTGAAGGACCCCAAGCGCCCCGGCGGGTCGTTCATCTTCGCCGGCCCCTCGGGCGTCGGCAAGACCTGGCTGTCCAAGACGCTGGCGGAGTTCCTCTTCGGCGACGAGGACGCACTCATCCAGCTGGACATGTCGGAGTTCTCCGAGAAGCACACCGTCTCGCGGCTGTTCGGCTCGCCTCCGGGCTACGTCGGCTACGAGGAGGGCGGCCAGCTCACCGAGAAGGTGCGCCGCAAGCCGTTCTCCGTGGTGCTCTTCGACGAGGTCGAGAAGGCCCACCCCGACATCTTCAACTCGCTGTTGCAGATCCTCGAGGAAGGCCGGCTCACCGACTCCCAGGGCCGCGTGGTCGACTTCAAGAACACCGTGATCATCATGACCACGAACCTCGGCACGCGCGACATCTCGAAGGGCGTCAACCTGGGCTTCAACCAGACCGGTGACAGCTCGGCGTCCTACGACCGGATGAAGGCGAAGGTCTCGGAGGAGCTCAAGCAGCACTTCCGTCCGGAGTTCCTCAACCGTGTCGACGAGATGATCGTCTTCCCGCCGCTGTCGCAGGAGCAGATCATCTCGATGGTCGACATGATGGTCGCCGCCGTCGAGGTCCGGCTGCGCGACCGCGACATGTCGGTCGAGCTGACCCAGGCCGCCAAGGACCTGCTCGCCAAGCGCGGGTTCGACCCGGTCCTCGGCGCTCGTCCGCTGCGCCGCACGGTGCAGCGCGAGATCGAGGACGTGCTGGCCGAGAAGATGCTCTACGGCGAGGTCGGCCCCGGCCAGATCGTGCTCGTCGACGTCGAGGGCGAGGGTCCGGAGGCGACCTTCACCTTCAGCGGCACCCCGCGCGGCGAGCTGCCCGACGTCCCTCCGGT
>DASSVD010000006.1:0-22320 GCA_035706365.1 Nocardioidaceae bacterium | reverse complement strand
CGAGCCGCCCACGAGCCAGGCGAACCGCACCGGGTCGCCGGGACGCAGCTGTGCGCAGATGTCCAGACACCCCGGCTCCACCACCGCCACCACGGGGTAACCGCCGGTGGTCGGGTGGTCGTTGAGGAACACCAGGGGCTGCCCGTCGCCCGGCACCTGCACGGCACCGAGCACCAGCCCTTCGCTGGGCATCTCGCCGCGGGCGTGTGGGGCATCACTCCGGCGCAGCGAGGCTCCGCGCAGCCTCAGTCCCACCCGGTTGGACGCCTCGGAGACCGTGTAGACACCTCCGGTGAGCGTGGTCGGGGCCTCCTCGTCGAGCCAGTCGGCGCGTGGGCCGGGGTGCAGCAGCAGCGTCGCGGTACGGGTGCTGGTCCCGGCGCCGGTGTCGGCGCCGGCGGCGAGCGGCCCCCGAGAGCGCGGAGGGGGTACGTCGACACCGGCCGGGTGCGCGACCGGGGGTCCCACCGCCAGCACGTCCCCGACTGCGAGCGGCGGCGGCCCGAGCCCGGCGAGGGTGTCGGTGGACCGCGACCCCAGCACGGCCGGGACGTCCACGCCTCCGGCCACGGCCAGGTAGCTGCGCAGGCCACGATGCGGGGGGCCGACCCGCAGCAGCGCACCGGAGGGAGCGCTGATCGGCTCGCCGCGCGCCGCCGGGCGGCTGCCGACCTCGATGCTCGCCTCGGCCCCGGTCACGGCCACCGTCATCGCCACGGACAGGCGCAGGGTGACCCCGCCCGCCGTGGCCTCCAGCACCGCGCACTCGTCGGGGTTGCCGACCAGGCGATTGGCCAGCGCGGCGGCGGCCGCGTCCAGCGCACCTGCACGTGGCACGCCCAGGTGCGCCCATCCCGGCCGGCCGCGGTCCTGCACCGTGGTCAGCGCGCCGGCGTCGACCACCGTGAGGAAGCGCTCGCCGGGCGCCCCCTCCCCGGCTCTGCGGATGCGCTGGGGCACGGCGTTCACCGGTCCGACTCCACCAGGCGCAGGCGTGTGCCGGGCGTGAGCGTCGCGGGCTCCTCGCGGTCCGGGTCCCATAGCGTGAGGTCGGTAGTGCCGACCAGGCGCCACCCGCCAGGAGAGGGGGACGGGTAGATCCCGGCGTAGGGGCCGGCCAGACCGATCGACCCGGCCGGGACCCGGGTCCGCGGCGTGTCGAGCCGGGGTACGGTCCGGTCCGCGGGCAGGCCGGTGCAGTAGGCGAACCCGGGCGCGAAGCCGCAGAACGCCACCACCAGCTCCGCCCGCAGGAGGACCTCGACGACCGCGCGCTGCTCGACCTGCCAGCACCGGGCGACGTCGGGGAGGTCCGGCCCGTCGAAGCGGGTGGGCACCTCGAGCACCGGCCGCTCGACCTCGCGCAGCCGGTCCAGCGCGTCGCCGAGCGGCCAGCGGCGTACTTCCTCGGCGGCGCGGTCCGGGTCGGTCAGGCCGGTCAGCAAGACGGTACGAGCGGCCGGCACGACGTCCTGGGCGCGCAGCCCGCGGCGGCGTACCTCCAGGTAGAGGGCGGCGGCCTCGTCGGCGTCGCCGACCTCGACGAGCAGGGCGTCCGGGCCGACCCGGTGAACGACCCGGTCGATGATCCGGTGGTCGCCGCGGGCACTCATCGCCGGTCCTCGACGAAGGGGGCCAGCCGGAACCCCGCTCGCTCGAGCGCCACGCGGACCCGCCACGCCGTGGTCACCGCCCCGGGCGAGTCACCGTGCACGCAGACCGAGGCGACCTCCCCGGAGCGCGCCATCCGCACCGCCCGCTCGGCCACCTCGTCCGGGTCCTCGACCAGGGCGCCGGGGCGTCCGCGCGGCAGGAGCCGCCCGGTGCCGTCGTACCCGCGGTCGGGGAAGCCCTCCCGGTACGCCGCCCGCCCCTCCTGCCCCGCGAGCCGTACGAACACCGACGGGGGGTGGCCGAGCACCGGGAGCGCGCCGGCGGCGGCGAGCACCGCACGCGCCTGCTCCTCGTCGTCGACGACGCGGTGGTACAGCGCGCCGTGGGGCTTCACGTAGGCGACCCGGGTGCCTTCGCTGCGCGCGATGCCGTCCAGGGTGACCACCTGGTCGGTGACCTGCTCGACCAGGAGCGTGAAGGGCACGTCCCGGGCGACGCGGCCGAAGTTCTCGCGGTCACGGTAGGACACCTGGGCTCCGACGGCGACACCGCGCGCCGCCGCCGCCGCGCACACCGCCTGCATCACTGCGGCGTCCCCGGCGTGGTAGCCGCAGGCGACGTTCGCGCTGGTCACCACCTGCAGCAGCCCGCGGTCGTCGGTGACCCCCTCGCCGAGGTCCGCGTTCAGGTCGATCACCCCTGCCATGCAGGTCAACCTAGCCCAGCGCGGGCGCGGGACCGAGCCACGGTCGCTAGGCTCGCGACCATGCCTGAGCAGACGCAGACCCCCGCCCCTCCGGTCGCCGCCAAGGTGCCCGTCGAGCGCACGCACCACGGCGACACCGTGGTCGATCCCTACGAGTGGCTGCGCGACAAGGACTCCCCCGAGACCCGCGCCTACCTCGAGGCGGAGAACGCCTACACCGAGGCCCGCACGGACCACCTGGCCGGGCTGCGCGAGCAGATCTTCTCCGAGATCAAGGCGCACACCCAGGAGACCGACCTGTCGGTGCCCTCGCGGATCGGCGACCACTGGTACTACGGGCGCTCGGTGGAGGGCAAGGAGTACGGCATCAGCTGCCGCTGCCCCGTCGACGGGCCGGACGACTGGGACCCGCCGAAGCTCGACGCCGAGACCGACGTGCCCGGTGAGGAGGTGCTGCTGGACTGCAACGAGCTGGCCGAGGGCCACGAGTTCTTCTCCCTCGGCGCCGCCTCGGTGTCCCCCGACGGCACCCTGCTGGCGTTCAGCACCGACACCGTCGGCGACGAGCGGTTCCTGCTGCGGGTCAAGGACCTTCGAACCGGAGAGCTGCTCCCCGACGAGATCCCGAACACCCTGCACGGCGCCACCTGGGACCTGGCCGGCACCGTGCTCTTCTACAGCACGGTCGACGAGTCGTGGCGGCCCGACAAGATCTGGCGACACCGGCTGGGCACCGCGGTCGGCGACGACGAGGTCGTCTACCACGAGACCGACGAGCGGTTCTGGGCCACGGTGGGACGCACCCGCAGCGACCGGTTCCTGATGATCGGCGTCGGCTCGAAGACCACCACCGAGTACCGCGTGCTGGAGGCGGACGATCCCCACGGCACCTTCCGGGTGGTCGCCCCACGTCGGCCGGGGGTGGAGTACACCCTCGAGCACGCCGTCGTCGGCGGTCAGGACGTGTTCCTGGTGCTGCACAACGACGGGGCGCAGAACTTCGCCCTCGACGTGGCGCCGGTCGACGCCACCGACCACCAGCAGTGGCGCCCGCTGCTCCCCCACGACCCGGCCGTCCGCCTCGAGGACGTCGACGCGTTCGCCGGGCACCTGGTGGTCAGCCAGCGCAGCAACGGGCTGACCCAGCTGCGGATCATCGGGCTGCCTGCCTCGGCCGCCGTCCAGGACGGGACCGTGGTCGGCTTGGGCGATGACTACCTGGTGCCGTTCGAGCACCCGCTCTACACGGTCGGCACCGCGGGCAACCCGGAGTTCGCCCAGCCCACCGTGCGGCTCGGCTACACGACCCTGGCCACCCCGGCTGCCGTCTACGACTTCGACGTCACCACCCGCGAGCTGACCCTGCTCAAGCAGACCCCGGTGCTCGGCGACTTCGACCCCGACGACTACGAGCAGTTCCGGGAGTGGGCCACGGCCGAGGACGGCACCCGCGTGCCGATCTCCGTCGTGGTGCGCAAGGGCGAGCGGGAGCAGGGCCCGATGCCGTTCCTGCTCTACGGCTACGGCTCCTACGAGGCGTCGATGGACCCGTGGTTCTCGGTGGCCCGGCTGTCCCTGCTGGACCGCGGGATCGGCTTCGCCATCGCGCACGTGCGCGGCGGCGGCGAGATGGGCCGGCGCTGGTACGACGAGGGCAAGATGCTGCACAAGCGCAACACCTTCACCGACTTCGTCGCAGCGGCCCGCCACCTGGCCGAGGCCGGGTGGACCACCCCCGACCGGCTGGTCGCCGAGGGCGCCAGCGCCGGGGGTCTGCTGATGGGTGCGGTCGCCAACCTGGCCCCCGACGCCTTCACCGGCATCGTGGCCAACGTCGCCTTCGTCGACGCGCTCACCTCGATCCTGGACCCCTCCCTGCCGCTGACCGTGATCGAGTGGGAGGAGTGGGGCAACCCGCTGCACGACCCGGAGGCCTACGCCTACATGAAGTCCTACTCTCCGTACGAGAACGTCACCGCCCAGCAGTACCCGGCGATCCTGGCCGAGACCTCGCTCAACGACACCCGGGTGCTCTATGTCGAGCCGGCCAAGTGGATCGCCCGGCTCCGCGACGTCGCCACCGGCGAGAAGGACTTCCTGCTCAAGACGGAGATGTCGGCCGGGCACGGCGGGGTCAGCGGGCGCTACCGCGCCTGGCGGGACCGGGCGTTCAGCTACGCCTGGATCATCGACCGCCTGGGCTGCGCCGAGCGGCGGCCCTCCGGTGCCGGGGCGGGAGGCTCCTGAGAGTTCCCTGAGAGTTCCGCAGATCGGCAACTTCCTGGTCGTCCCGCGCGTCCTCATGTGTGCGCCCACCGCGTAAAACCGGTCGGATCGGGAATCACTGAGGCGGGCGCGCCGTTGTGGTCAGTACGGACGTCGCCCACACGATCGCCCCCGCGGGGGAATCGCCACAGGGCACCGGTGGGCAGGACCTCCGGACAGGAAGGGAGCGCACGTGGCAACCAGTCGTACGCAAGCGCGTGAGTCGATCGAGGGTCGCGACAGTGTCGGGATGTACCTCGACGAGATCGCGCGCACCCCGCTGCTCGACGCAGCCACCGAGGTGGAGCTCGCCAAGACGATCGAAGCCGGGCTGATGGCCGAGCACCTGCTCGCCGAGGGCCGCATCGGGCGTCGCAAGGGCGGAGCGCCGAAGTCGGCGACGGAGGAGGAGCTGCGCTGGCTCGCCGAGGAAGGGCAGCGCGCCATCCGCACGTTCATCACGGCCAACCTGCGTCTGGTCGTGTCCATCGCCCGCAAGTACGGCCGCAGCGCGATGCCCATGCTCGACCTGGTCCAGGAGGGCAACACCGGCCTGATCCGCGCTGTGGAGAAGTTCGACTACGCCAAGGGCTACAAGTTCTCCACCTACGCCACCTGGTGGGTCCGCCAGGCGATCACCCGCGGCATCGCCCAGCAGGCCCGGGTGGTGCGGCTTCCGGTGCACGTGGTCGAGGAGCTGAACCAGGTCGGATCGGCCCGCCGGACGCTGGAGCGTCAGCTGGGTCGCGAGCCCGAGCCGGAGGAGATCGCCACCGAGCTGGACATGAACCTGGACCGGGTGATCGACCTGATCACCTGGGGCCGCGAGCACATCAGCCTGGACACCCCGGTCGACGAGGACGGAGACACCTCCCTGGGCGACCTGATCGCCCAGGAGACCGCTCCCGGCCCGGATGCCACGGTTCTGGACGGGGAGTCGCGAGACCGGCTCAGCCACCTGGTGGAGCTGCTCGACGAGCGGGCGGCCGACATCATCCGCTCCCGCTACGGCCTGGCCGACGGCCGCCAGCACAAGCTGGCCGACATCGGCGCCAAGCACGGGATCAGTGCCGAGCGGGTGCGCCAGCTCGAGCGGGAGGCGCTGGCGAAGCTCCGCCAGCTGGCCGACCCGGACCTGGCCGCCTGACGCCTCCGGCCACACCCCCGGCCGGCAGCAGCTCCGGCCCTCAGGGCCGTCGGGCGCGACCGGACAGCTCCGCGAAGACCTCCGCGACACGCTCGCGGAGGTCTTCGCGCGTGCCGGAGTTGTCGATGACGTACGTCGCCACCGCCCGCCGCTGCTCCCGGCTCGCCTGCGCCGCCACCCGGGCGCGCGCGTCCACCTCGCTCATCCCCCGCGCGTCGACCATCCGCTGGACCTGCGTCTCCACCGGCACGTCCACCACGACGACCGCGTCGAACGTGTCGGCCTGGCCGGTCTCGGTCAGCAGCGGGATGTCGTGCACCACCACCGACCCCGGCGGCGCGGCCGCCTCCAGCTCGGCGGCGCGGGCACGCACGCGCGGGTGGATGATGCCCTCCAGGCGCCGTCGGGCCGGCTCGTCGGCGAAGACCCGCGCGCCCATGGCGGGCCGGTCCAGCTCGCCATCGTCGGTCAGCACCTCCGTCCCGAAGGCCTCGACGATCTCGGCCAGACCCTCGGTGCCGGGCGCCACGACCTCGCGGGCCAGCAGGTCCGCGTCGATCACGACGGCTCCGAGCTCGGCGAGGACCGCCGAGACCGTGCTCTTGCCGGAGGCGACCCCTCCGGTCAGGCCGACCCGGGTGACTCGTGGGTGCATCCGGGCAGTATCGCAGCCCCGGTGAGCTCCGGACCGGCTCGGTGAGCTCCGGACCGGCCCGGTGAGCTCCGGACCGGCTCGGTGAGCCCGGTCAGTCGGTGCGGGTGACCTTGGACAGGTCTCCGGGCCGGTCGATGTCCACGCCACGCAGCTCGGCGACCCGCCGCGCGAGCAGCTGGCCGGTGACCACCGTCGTGAGCGGGGTCAGCCAGCCCGGCAGTGCCGCCGTCCCGGGCAGGGACACGACCGCCTGAGCCTGCGCGGGCGACTCCGGCGTCTCGCCCACGGCGACGGATGGTCGAGCTGGTCGGGACGACGTCGCGGAGGCGCCGTCACGCGTCGGAGCCCCCAGCAGCACCACGGGTGCCTGCCGCCGGCGCAGCTCGGGTAGCAGGTCCAGGACGCTGGCGGTGGCCTCCTCCTCCGGCACGACCAGGAGCACCGGGACGTCGGGACCGACCGCGGCGATCGGGCCGTGCAGCAGGTCGGCCGGGGAGAACGGCGCGACCAGGGTGCCGGTCAGCTCGGTCAGCTTGAGCGCCACCTCGTGGGCGGTGGCCAGGTTGACCCCCCGGCCGACACACACCGCTCGGTGGTGCGGCGCGAGCAGCCGGGCGGCCGCGTCGACTCCCTGCGTGGCCTGCACCGCCGCCTCGAGCGCGGCTGGGACGCGGCGTACCTCGTCCAGGTCGGCAGTGTCGCCGCCGGCCAGCGCCACGGACACGAGCGCGACGGCGAGCAGCGAGGTCGTGTACGTCTTGGTGGCCGCCACCGAACGCTCCGGCCCGGCGTTGAGCGCGAGCACCTGTGCCGCCGCCCGGGCGAGGTCGGAGTCGGCGTCGTTGGTGATCGCCAGCGTGGGCCTGCCGGCGGCTCGGGCGCGCGCGAGCACGCCGACCACGTCGGGAGAGGCGCCGGACTGCGAGACGGCGACCACGCCGTGCCCCGCGAGGTCCAGAGTGCGGTGGTACACGCTGTGCAGGCTCGGCGTGGCCAGCGCGACCGGAAGCCCGTGGCGCATGCCCCACAGGTACTGCGCGTAGCGGGCGGCATTGTCGGAGGTGCCCCGCGCGGCGATCACCACACCGTGCACCGGCCGGTCGGCCGGGCCGCGGACGGCCGCGCCCAGGCGGTCGAGGTCGGGCAGGACCGCCTCCAACAGTCGAGCAGCGGCGGCCGACTGCTCGGCCAGCTCCTGGTCGAGGAAGGTCACGGTCGCTCCTCTGGTACGTCGTCGCTGTGCCGGGTCACCGGGCGGCCGGTCTCGGTGGGGTTGCCGTTCACCCAGGTCTGCACCACACGAGCCTGGTCGTCGAGGACGACCAGGTCCGCTCGCCCTCCCGGGCGCAGGCGGCCGAGGTCGTCGCGCCCGAGCAGGCGTGCCGGGGCCTCCGTGACCGCGCAGAGCGTGTCGGCCAGGTCAGCGCCGAGGGCGACCGCGTTGCGGACCGCGGCGTCCAGGCTCAGCGCACTCCCGGCCAGGGCGCCGTCGCGGTTGCGCACCGCGCCGCCGCACACCTCCACCGGCACCCCGGCCAGCGCATAGCTGCCGTCCTCGAGACCGGCCGCGGCGGTGGCGTCGGTGACCATCACGATGCGACCGAGTGCAGCCGCCCAGGCCACCCGCACGGCGTCGTCGTGCAGGTGGTGGCCGTCGATCACGAGCTGCACCACCACGTCCGGACGGGCCAGCGCCGCGCCCGGCAGGCCCGGGGCCCGGTGGTGCAGCGGGCTCATCGCGTTGAACAGGTGGGTCACCGTCCGTGCGCCGGCGTCGAAGCCGGCGTGCGCCTGCTCGGCCGTCGCGTCCGAGTGCCCCAGGGACACCAGCACCCCGCCGGCGCTGAGCTCGCGGATCAGGTCGAGCGCGCCGGGCAGCTCCGGCGCCACGGTGGCCGCCACGACCGGCCCCGACGCGCGCCAGCGGCGCACCAGGTCAGGATCGGGGTCCAGCCGATGCTCGGCCGGGTGGGTGCCCAGCCGGCGCGGCGAGAGGAACGGGCCCTCCAGGTGTACGCCGAGGGGCCGCGCACCCGCACGCTCCGCCGACCCCACGTGCCGTGCCAGCACGCCGAGCGCCCGGTCGACCTGCGCCGGGGAGGCCGTGATCAGCGTGGGCAGCCAGCTGGTGACACCATGCTGGGCGAGCGCGCAGTCGACGTGGCGCAGCCCGTCCTCGTCGGCCCCCATCACGTCGACGCCGGCGAACCCGTTGACCTGCAGGTCGATGTAGCCGGGCGCAGCGACTCGCCCTCCTGCAGCGGGGGGCAGCCCGACGCGGGTCACCCGGTCGTCGGTGACCTCCACGTCACCGGGCAGCAGCTCGCCGGCCACCAGGGCTGCGCCGACTCCCAGCCGTCTCGCGGTCATCGTGCTCCCTCGTCATCATCGCGCACGCGCAGCCGACGGGGCGGGGTCGCCCAAGGCGCCGGCAGAACCAGCGGACCCTCCCCCGGGCTGATCCGGCCGAGCAGACGCGGGTGGCTGGCTCCGGTCGCCGAGCTCGCCCCGGGGACGCCGTACCAGACCAGAAAGCCCAGCAGTGCCCACATCACCGCCTCCTTGCCTCCGGCGGGAATCCCCAGCTCGTCGCTCGTGCGCAGCGTGGCTGGTGCCAGGTGGCGCGCCAGAGCGACCATCAGGGCCGGGTTGGCCGTGCCGCCACCCGACGCGACCACCTCGGCGAGGGGCACCTGACCGGCCCCAGTAAGCACGCCGGTGAGCCCGTCGGCCACGGTGCGCGCGGTGAGCTCGGTGAGGGTGGCGAGCACGTCCTCCCAGGACAGCGGGCCGGCGTGCTCGAGGGCGTCATCGAGGTACGCCGCGGAGAAGGTCTCCCGACCGGTCGAGGCGGGAGGAGCCGCCGGGAAGTACGGATGTGCGAGGAGCCGCTCCAGCAGACGCGGGTCCACCTGCCCGCGGCGGGCCAGGGCGCCGTCGCGGTCGCAGTCCCACTCCCCTGCGGTCGCACGGGCGGCCGCCAGGTCCAGGAGGCAGTTGGCCGGGCCGGTGTCCCAGGCCGTGGTGGGCCGACCCGGGGCCACCACGGTGACGTTCGCGATGCCGCCGAGGTTGAGCGCGGCGCGCGGCCCCCGGGTGCCCGCGAGCCACAGCTCGTCGAACCGCGCCACCAGCGGAGCTCCATGGCCTCCGGCCGCGACGTCGCGGGCGCGCAGGTCGGAGACCACGGGCAGCCCGGTGGCCTCGGCGGCCCACGCGGGCTGGCCCAGCTGCAGGGTGCCCAGGCACTGCCCGTCGAGCACCTCGTGGTGCACGGTCTGCCCCGGCGAGACCAGCAGCTCCGGGTCGCACCCGAGAGTGCGCGCGCGCTCGGCCGCCCGGACGGCGGCGGCAGCCACCGCCCGGCCCACCGCGGTGTCGACCGCACACAGCTCGGCAGCCGTGGTCGTGGCGGGCGGCAGCAGCCCGAGCAGGCGCTCGCGCAGCTCGTCCGGCCACGGCTCGGTGCGGCTGTCGAGAACCCGTACGTCGATCGTTGCGGATCCGTGGTCCGCCCACGCCAGGTCCACGATGCCGACGTCCAGGCCGTCGGCGGAGGTGCCGGATGCCACGGAGATCACGATCATCGCCGGACCGCCTCGCGGACCCGGCCGTGCGCCTCGGCCAGGCGCTCCCGTGCGGCCGCGACGTCGGTGCCGGCGAGGGCGGCCACCAGCGCGACCTTGGTGCTCCAGCCGGCCTGCTCCAGCAGCCGCGCGGCGCCTGCGTCGTCGACGCCAGCAGCCTCGCGCAGGATCCGTCGCGCCCGGCGACGCAGCTTCTCGTTGGAGGCGACCACGTCGACCATCCACGCGCCGTAGGTCTTGCCGTGGCGCACCATGGCGCCCGTGGAGAGCACGTTGAGCGCGATCTTCTGCGCGGTCCCGGCCTTGAGCCGGGTCGAGCCGGAGACCACCTCCGGTCCGGTGAGCAGCTCCACGGTGACGTCCGCGTGCGCGCGGGCCAGGCTTCCCGGGTTGTTCACCACGGCCACGGTGCCGGCCCCGGCGGCGCGGGCTGCGTCCAGGGCGGCGAGCATGTACGGCGTGCGTCCCGAGGCGCTGATCCCGACCACGAGGTCGCGGGAGGTCGGCTCCAGCGCCGCCAGGTCACGGGCTCCGGCAGCCGCATCATCCTCGGCTCCCTCCACGGCCCGTCCCGCCGCTTCCCCTCCGCCGGCGAGGACGGCGACCACGCGGTCGGGCTCGACCCCGAAGGTGGGTGGGCACTCGGCAGCGTCCAGGGCGGCGAGCCGACCCGGCGTCCCGGCACCCACGTAGATCAGCCGCCCGCCCCGATCCAGCGCGCGGGCGGCACGGTCCACCGCCTCGGACAATGCGGACGAGGCGGCGGCCAGCGCGTCGGGTACCACCGTCTCCGCTGCGAGAAGGGTGTCGACCAGCTGGCCCGGCGTGCGCTGGTCGAGGTCGTCCAGCTCGGGGCGTACCTGCTCGGTCGCCAACAGGTCCACGTCTCCCGCGGCGGCCGACGAGGCAGGGACGGCGCCTCGAGCGGCCGCATCGGCTGCGTCGGGGCCGATATTGTCCCGGCCTGCCGCACCGCGCCGCCACCACTTGACCCGCGCCTCGTGCGGAAGGTCGTCGCGGCGAGCCAGCAACCCGCCTCCGTCCAGCGCGTCACCGCGAGCCTCCGCGACGCGGCATCCGCCCGGGAGCAGAGCGCGCCAGGCCGTCACCAGTGCGGAGGCGCCGGCCAGTCCCCCGACCACCGCGATCGGTCCGCTCCGGTCCGGGTCGGCGGCGTCCACGAGCTCGAGCCACGCTGCAGCCGTGCGGCGTACCAGCCGTTCGGCGACCGGATCTTTGGACTCGGCGGCGGCGATGACGTCGGGGGCGAACGACGCGCAGGTCCGGGCGACGGTGCCGTCGGCGGCCACCGCCTGAGGGAGCATCGACGGCTCGCCGAAGCGCGCCCGGGCGAGCTCGGTGAGGCACGTCGCCGGTCCACGCCCGTCGTGGGCCCGCAGCACCGCCCGGAGCCCCTCCCGGCCGATCCAGGCCCCACTTCCCTCGTCGCCCAGCCACGGTCCCCAGCCGTCCACCTGCCGGAACGCGCCGTTCTCGGCGACAGCGACGGCCACGGCGCCGGTACCGACGGCGAGGACCGTGCCGGCGCTGCCCCCCAGTGCCCCCGCGTGCGCGGTGACCGCGTCGGAGGTCACCGCGACGTCGGCGTCCGGGAACCGCTCGGCCAGCCGTCGGCCGAGCTCGTCGCGCGCAGCGGGCGCCGCCTCCGCGCCGGCAGCGCCGACCACGACGACCCGGACCGCGTCGGGCTCGACGCGGGTCGGCTCCAGCGCCCGGACGATCGCGGAGACCGCCGCGTCGACTCCGCCCACCTCGGCGAGGCCGGGCGCACCCGGTCCCGTGCCGTCGCACGAGCCCGTACCGTCGCACGACCCCGTAGCGGAGACGCGCACGCGGCACCCGGTCTTGCCGAGGTCGACGGCCACGACCGCGGTCATCGGTCCTCCCCCAGAATCAGGTTGACGACGGCCCGCGCGCTGGCGGCACCGCCGCCGAACGTGTGCACGGTGTTGGCGCCCGGGTCGTCGGGCCGCGGGAGGCCGCCGTACACGACGACCGCGTCGGGCCGAGCGTCCATCAGTCCATGCAGCAACCGGCTTCCCTCGTCGTCGAGGCGCCCCTCGACGAGCACCAGCAGCGGCCCGTCAGACTCGGCCCCGGCCGCCTGCGGCCGGTCCGGGAAGCGCCACTCCGGCCGCCGCTGCTGCAGCAGCCGCACCAGGGTCGACTCCCGGCGCCCGGCGGCGAAGCCGAGCGTGGTCCCGACGCTGCACACCGCGGCCGCACCGCGCACCCGCACCTCGCCACGGACCTGCAACGCGCGCGCAGCCGGGCGCAGCCCGACAGCCGCGTCGACCCGCTCGTTCGGCTGGTCGCGCTGCTGAGCACACCAGGCTCCGAGCGCCGCCACCCGGGCGGAGGCGTCCTCGAGGCGCTCGCGTGAGAGGACGCCGGTCTCGACTGCGGACACGACGGCCGCGATCAGCTCTTCCACCACCGGCTGCTCGTCGTACGGGTCGGGAAACTCCGGGTTGCCCACGCACAGCAGGTCCACCCCGGCCGCGAGTGCGCGCACGGCGCCGTTAGCCCGGCCCACGCCGTGCGAGATGGCGCGCATGTCGAGCGCGTCGCTGACCACGACTCCGGAGAAGCCGAGCTCCTCGCGCAGCAGCGACAGCAGGGTGGGGCTCATCGTCGCGGGCTCGGAGTCGACGCCGCTCACCACCACGTGCGCCGTCATCACCGCCCGCGCACCGGCGTCCACGGCCGCGGCGAAGGGCGGGAGGTCGCGACGGCGCAGCAGGTCCGCGTCGGCGTCGAGCGTCGGCAGGGTCACGTGGGAGTCCGTCCGTGTCGCGCCGTGCCCGGGGAAATGCTTGGGGCAGGCGGCCACACCGCCCTCCTGCAGCCCGGCCACGAACGCCGCGCCGTGCCGGGCGACCAGGTCGGGTTCCGCCCCGAACGACCGGACCCCGATCACCGGGTTGTCCGGCTCGGAGTTGACGTCGACGACCGGCGCGGCGTTCAGGTCGATCCCGGCGGCGCGGCACTGCGCGGCGATGCCGGCCGCGACCTGACGCGTGGCGGTCGGGTCGTCCAGCGCACCGAGCGCGGCGTGGCCCGGCCACGACGAGCCGTACGACGCCTCCAGCCGGGTGACCGTGCCGCCCTCCTCGTCCGAGGCGACCAGCGCGCCGTCGCGCGCAGCGTGAACCGCGTCGGTGAGCCGGCGTACCTGGGCGAGGTCCTCGACGTTCTGGCCGAACAGGCACACCCCGGCCAGCCCGCGCTCGAGCCAGGACTGCAGCCAGCCGGGCAGGGTGGTGCCACCGAATCCGGGGAGCAGCACCGAGGCGGCCAGCCGGGTGAGCTCGCTCATCCCTTGACCGCCCCGGCGACCAGACCCGAGCTGAGCCGGCGCTGGACGAGGATGAAGAAGATCATCACCGGCAGGGTGATCAGCGTCGAGCCCGCCATCACCGAGCCCCAGTCGGTGCCGTACTGCGTGAAGAACTGGCGCAGCCCGGCGGCCACGGTGTAGGAGTCCTGATCGTTCATGAAGGTGATCGCGAAGACGAACTCGTTCCACGCGGTGATGAACGAGAACACGCTGGTCGCGACCAGCCCGGGGGCGCACAGCGGGAGCAGCACCGACCAGAACATCCGCGGCCAGGTCGCCCCGTCGACGTACGCCGCCTCCTCCACCTCGCGGGGCACGGCGGCGACGAAGCCGCGCAGCATCCAGATCGCGAACGGCAGCGAGAAGGCGACGTAGACGATGACCAGGCCGAGCAGGTGGTTCAGCATGCCGAGGGTCTTGGCCTGGATGAACAGGGGGATCACCATCGCCTCCAGCGGGACCATCTGGATCACCAGCACCAGCACCAGGATCGCGGTGCGGAAGCGGAACACGAACCGGGAGACCGCCACCGAGGCGAGCAGGGCGAGCAGGCCGCTGAGCAGCACGGTGGCCAGCCCGACGAACAGCGAGTTGAGGAGATAGCGGGTGAAGCCGCCCTCGTCGAGCACGAAGGCGAAGTTGTCCCAGGTCAGCTGCGTGGGCAGCAGCGAGGTCGAGCCGGCATTGGCGCGGGCGTCGACCGCCGTGGACAGCATGATGAAGACCGGGAACAGGCTGAACACCAGCACGGCCACGCACCCGAGCGCGACCAGGACCCGGGACCCGGCGCGGCGACTCACAGCTCCTCCTGGCGGAACAGGGTGCGCAGGTAGATCCCGGTGATCACCAGCAGCAGTACGGTCAACAGGACCGCGATGGCCGCGCCGACGCCGTAGCGGTTCTGCGAGAGCGCGGTGATGTAGGACCACGTCCCCAGGTTGAGCACGTCGCGATTGGTGCCCGCTCCTCCCGGCATCAGGTAGATCTGGGTGAACACCTTGAAGTCCCAGATCGTCGACAAGATGGTGACCACCGCGAACACCGGCTTGAGCAGCGGGACCACGATGTACCAGAACCGGCGCCACGCTCCGGCGCCGTCGAGGTGGGCGGCCTCCATGGTCTCCTGCGGGAGCGTCATCAGCGCGGCCAGCATGGTGACCGCCACGAACGGGAAGCCGTGGTGGACCACGTTGAGCGTGGCGATGGCGTAGAAAGGCAGCCGCTCGGTGAACCAGTTGGTGGTGTCGGGGTCGACCACGCCGAGCGCGGCGAGCAGCTTCATCACCACGCCCGCGCGGGGGTCGAACAGCAGCACCCACACGTAGGTACCGGTCACCGCCGGCATCGCCCAGGCGACCATGATCGCGCTGGTGAGCACGACTCGCACCCCCCGTCCGACGCGCGCCAGCAGCAGTGCCACCAGGGTGCCGACGACGACGGTGAGCGCGACGTTCACCGCAGCGAACACCGCCGTGTTGGGCAGCGCCACCTTCCACAGCAGCGGGTCGGTGAGCACCTCGCGGAAGTTGTCCAGCCCCACCCAGGTGGTCTCGCCGGTGACCAGCTCGCGGAGCCCGAACTCCTGCAGGGACAGGACGGCCACCCGGTAGAGCGGGTAGACCAGCAGCCCGCCGAGCACGACGAGCGTGGGCACCAGCAGCAGCCAGGGCAGCCATCCCGGGGTGAGTGCGCCCGACCCACGGGGGCCGCGGCGCCCGCTCGGACCGCGTCTCGCCGGCCGACGGGCACCGGTGGCCCGGCGCCCCTCGTCAGCCGGCGAGACCGAGGTGATCGTGGAGGTCACGTGCCGGTCAGCTCCCGCGCGAGAAGATCTCGTCCATCTCGTCGGCCGCCTGCGACGAGGCCTTCTCCACCGACGCGTCGCCGGAGAGGATGGACTGCAGCATCGCCGGCACCGTCTTCTTGCCCTGGATCTGCCCGTACATCGGCGTCACCGGCAGGCTCGCGCCGCCTTCCACCATCTGCTTGGCGAACGGCGCCACGAGCGGATCGTTGGCCTGCTGCACCTTCTCCAGCAGCGGCTTGGTCCCCGGGAAGAAGCCGGTCTGCTCGCCCCACTTCTCGGCGAACTCGCCAGTGGCCATCATCTTCACCAGCGCGAAGGCG
Organism: Nocardioidaceae bacterium; assembly: GCA_035706365.1. Taxonomy (GTDB): domain Bacteria; phylum Actinomycetota; class Actinomycetes; order Propionibacteriales; family Nocardioidaceae; genus Nocardioides_C. Next base: position 6,858 of record DASSVD010000006.1, on the reverse strand, counting down.
AGGTCCGGATTCTCGGTGTCCTGGAAGATCCCCAGGTGCGAGCCTCCCAGGAACGACGGAGCGATGCCGCCGTCGGGTCCCGGGATCGGGAAGGCACCGATCTTGCCCTCCAGGTCCGGGTTCGCCTCGATCAGCGCGCCGGGGGTCCAGCTGCCGGAGATCATCATCGCCACGTCACCGCGCGTGAACGCGTCGCTGAGGTCGGCCTCGTCCCAGGTGGTCGCCGCCGGGGTGGAGAAACCGTGGTCGAGGGCCAGACCGGTGTAGAAGTCGATGCCTTCCTGCGCCTCCGGAGAGTCGATCCGGCTCACCCAGGTGTCGCCCTCCTGCTCCGCGACCTTGCCGCCGTTGCCCCAGATGAACGGGTAGACGCCGTACTCGCTGTCGCCGGGCACCGGGAAGGTGACCATGTCCGGGTTGCTCTTCTTCAGCTGCTCACCGACGTCGACGAGCTCGTCCCAGCTCGTGGGCGGCTGCACGCCGGCCTTCTCGAACACATCGGTGCGGTAGACCATCGCGCGCACACCGGCGTACCAGGGCATGCCGTACAGGCCACCGTCGACGGTGCCGGCCTCTACCAGGCCTGGCACGAGGTCGTCGGTGAGCCCGGCCTCCTGGACCGGCTCGCTGAGGTCCATCAGTGCCCCGGCTGCGGCGAACTCGGGGGTCCAGGTGGTGCCCACCTCCGCCACGTCGGGAGCCGTCCCGCCGGCGATGGCGTTGACGAACTTGTCGTGGGCCTCGGCCCAGGGCACGATCTGCACGTCGAGCGTGGCGCCGGTCTTGTCCTTGAACGCCTGGCTCAGGTCGTCGAAGAACGGACCTGCGTCGGGGTTGGTGCCCTCCATGATCCAGACGGTCAGCTTCTCCCCCTTCGCGGAGATGTCGTCGCTGCCGGCGTTCTTGATGCCCGAGGAGCCCGAGGAGCCACCGCTGCAGGCGGTGAGCAGGCTCATCGCGGCCAAGCCGACCGCGACGCGCTTCCACAACATGTGCTGAGTCCTTCCGTCGTGCGGGATCGGCACCGGGTCCTGTGCTCGCTGCCGGACCTTCGGCCTAGACCTTTGGTCTGGTCATTGTGGGCACAGTCACGTGCCCGCAGTCAAGGGTCAGGGCCGCGGCGAGGACGACAACGACGACGACGACTGCGAGGGAAAGATATCGGCGACGATCCGGTAGCGGTCACCGCGGTAGACCGAGCGCACGAACTCCGCCACCGCCCCGCCGGCCACTCGGGAGGTGCGCTCGAAGAGGAACACCGGCGAACCGGCCGGAATCGCGAGCAGCTCGGCCTCCTCCGCGGCCGCCAGCGCCGGCTCGGCGGTCTGCGTGCCCGAGACCACCGGGTTCCCGTAGCGCGAGGCCAGCAGGTCGTAGAACGACGTTCCCTCCAGGTCCGCCCCGGACAGTCCGGGCGCCACGGTGGCCGGGACGTGCAGGTCCTCGACCGCCATCGGCTCGCCGTCGGCCAGGCGGAGCCGGCGGATGTGCAGGACCTCGGTGCGCGGCGGGACCTCGAGCACGCCGGCGAGCATCATCCCGGCCGCGGACCGCCTGGCGACCAGGGTGTGGCTGCCGGGCACCATGCCGCGGGCCCGCATGTCGGCGGAGAAGGAGGTGGCCGAGAGTCGCTGCGTCACCTTGCCCGGCGCCACGAAGGTGCCCGAGCCCTGTCGGCGGATCAGCCGTGCGTCGGCGACCAGGGCGTCCACGGCGCGCCGGAGGGTCATCCTGGCCACGCCGAGGCGCTGGGCGAGCTCGCGCTCCACCGGCAGCTGCTCGCCCGGAGCGAGGCCGGCGATCAGCTCCTCGAGACGACGGCGTACCAGCTGCTGCTTCGCGGTCGCCGGACCGCTGGCCGGATGGCCTGCCGGACTGCTCGCCGAGTCGATCGCCGGGTTGGTCATGGACCATTGGTACAGCATGGGGGCGGCCGGCGACAACATGTCGGCCGGCCGCCCCCGTCGTGTCGCGGGTGCGTGCGTGCGCTACCGCAGCGTGATGCGACGAGGCACGCTCTCGCGGTAGGCGCGGTCCAGCGCCGTCACGTAGTAGGTGACCCGCCCGCGAGCCGGCGCGGTGGTGTCGACGTAGCTGTGACGTCGCGTCGCGCTGCTCCCCGCCTCGGCGCGCTCGTAGGTGAGCAAGTGCTCCGCGTCGGCGGTGACGCACCGGTCACCGCGGCCGGACACGCGGTAGACCGCGTAGCCGGCGGCGTCGTCGCGCCAGGTGAGGCGCACGCCGTCCGCCGTACGCCGCACCGTCACGCGGTGCACCGGACCGGGCCGGTGCCCCGGGACCCCCTGGGTCACCGGGATCAGCGCCGGGTGCCGGTAGTGATCGGCCTGCAGCAGGTCCATGTGATCGAGCCGGTTCGCGCGCACGTCCTTGGCGGAGAAGTAGATGTCGCCGTCGACCTGCGGATGCGCGGCGTTGAAGTCGAGGTGCTTGGTCATCTCGCGCGGGTCGTCCCAGGCCGGATCCTGCGACGACGTACCCACCTTGTAGGTCGCCTGGCCGATGTAGAGCGCCACGTCCGTGCCGCGGACCTGGTCTGACCACCACGGCACCAGAACCGCGTAGTCGGCCGGGTCGAAGCCGATGTTCCAGTAGACCTGGGGCGCGATGTAGTCCAGCCACTCCTTGCGCACCCACCCGCGGGTGTCGGCGTAGAGGTCGTCGTAGGTCTCCGCCCCCGCGGTGGTGGCCGAACCCTCCGGGTCGGTGCCGGCGTTGCGCCACACCGCGAACGGGCTCACCCCGAACTTGACCCACGGCTTGGCGGCGTGGATCCGACGGTTCAGCTCCGAGACCAGCAGGTCGGTGTTGTGCCGGCGCCAGTCCCCGATGTCGTCGAATCCCTCGCCGTAGGTGGCGAAGGTCTCCGCGTCCGGAAAGTCCTGCCCGCCGGACGGGTAGGGATAGAAGTAGTCGTCGAAGTGCACCGCGTCGATGTCGTAGCGGCGGACCGCCTCCATGATCACCGCCTCGACGTGCCGGCGCACCGCGGGGAGACCGGGGTCGTAGTAGAGCTTGCCGCCGTAGGCGACCACCCAGTCCGGGTGGGTCCGGGCCGGGCTGTCGGGGGCCAGAGCGTCCCGGTCGGTGTCCATCGAGACGCGGTAGGGGTTGAACCAGGCGTGGAACTCCAGGTTGCGCTGGTGGGCCTGGCGGACCGCGAAGGCGAGCGGGTCGTAGCCGGGGTCCTTGCCCGGCGTGCCGGTGAGGTAGCGCGACCAGGGCTCGCGGTCGGAGGGCCAGAAGGTGTCCGCGGTCGGTCGGACCTGCACGACCACGGAGTTCAGGCCGCGCGCGACGGCCTCGTCGTACCACCCCACGAGCTCGTCCTTCTGCTGCTGGACGCTGAGACCCGGGCGGGACGGCCAGTCGATGTTGACCACGCTGGCGATCCACTCACCGCGCAACTGTCGCTTCGGTGCGTCGGCGGAGACCGGACAGTGGCGGGCGGGGCCGTGCGCTGCCGGCCCCGGTGCCGCTGCGGGCGTCGTACCGGGGCCGTGGCCGGGCGCGGCAGCAGCGGCCCCGGTGAGCCCCACGGTCAGGGTGAGCAACGAGCTGGTGGCCGCCACCAGCAGGGCGGTGCCGGGTCGGGCGCGGCCGATCCCAGGGACGACCGGGTGGAAGGGGCGCGACGGACGGTGCATGAGCGACTCCCGAGAAAAGAATGAACCAATGGACTAGACCAACCAACCCAGATCGCTCGCCCGTGTCAACCCCTGACGACCTCCGAGTCCACCGCTCCAGCGTGGCCGTAGGTACGCCGGTAGCGCTGCGGGCTCACCGACCGCGCACGCAGGAAGTGGTGACGCAAGGTCGCGGCGTTGCCGAAACCCACGTCGGAGGCGATCCACTCGACCGGTCGGTCCGTACGCTCGAGCAGCTCCTCGGCCCGTCGGACCCGCTGGCTGGTCAGCCAGCTGTGCGGTGTGGTGCCGGTCTCCGCCCGGAAGCGGCGGGCGAAGGTGCGCGGTGACATCGCGCTGCGGCGGGCGAGTGACTCGACGGTGTGCGGCTCGTCGAGGTGCTCCACCACCCAGGTCAGCAGCGGCCCCAGGGTGTCCGCCTCGCAGCTGGGCACCGGGTTGCGGATGAACTGCGCCTGGCCACCTTCGCGCTGTGGGGGAACCACCATGCGCCGCGCGACCAGGCTCGCGGCGCTCGCCCCGAACTCCTGTCGCCACAGATGCAGGGAGGCGTCGAGTCCGGCCGCGGAGCCGGCGCTGGTGATCACCCGCCCGTCGTCGACGTAGAGGACCTCGGGGACGACCCGGGCGCGCGGGAACCGGGTAGCCAGCTCGTCGGAGTACATCCAGTGAGTGGTGCACTCGCGACCGTCCAGCAGGCCCGCCGCGCCCAGCGCGAAGGCGCCGGTGCACACCGACAGGATCCGCGCTCCGCGCCGTGCCGCCGCATGCAGTGCCTCGACGACCGGCTCCGGGACCGGCGCGCTGCGGTCGACGGCCGGGACGGCGACCAGGTCGGCGTAGGCGGCCCGGCTGAGGTCGTGCTCGACGGTGAGCGCGAACCCCCCCGTGCTCGTGGGCACGGGACCGGCTTCCGGGGCGCAGACGGCGAAGTCGAAGGAGGGCAGCCCCATGTCCGAGCGGTCGACACCCCAGGCCTCGACGAGCACGCCGAGCTCGAACGGGGCGACCGAGTCGTACACGAGAACGGCGACGTTGGAGATCACGGCACCAGCATGGCACAGGATTGGCAGGAAATCGATGGACACTGGCAATCCTGCCACTCGTGGCAGGATCATAACGAGCGCAGGATTACTGCCATGGCACTTCTTCTGATCATCGTGGCGGTGAGCATCCTGACCACCGCATCCTGGTTGACGCTGTACATCGTGCAGCTGGTCAAGAACGACGGCTACGGCCGCCTGGACGGCTCGCGGACCTTCCCCCGCAGCCACGAGCCCGACCCCTTCGACCCGGGGTTCCGGTCCCGCCCCGCGTGACGCGCCGGCCTCGGCGTCCCTCACGTCCCCCCAGCGGCCCCAGTTGTCCCAGGGGCCCCTGCTTCATCAAGGTGTCGGAGAGCCCGCACTTCCCACGAGGAGCTCGTCGTGGGAAGTGCGGGCTCGACATCAGACCTTGGTGAAACCGAGGCAGGTGGGGCCGGCGGGACGTCGATGGCCCCGAAGCCGGTCCACCGCGGCGGGGCAACCGCGCCGCGGGGGATGTGACGCACTGAGGGCGACCACCGCGCGGGTGGTCGCCCTCAGTCGTGTACGCAGGTCGGTGTCACCGACCGGGGTGAGGTCCGGCTACGGCCTCAGCTCGATCCGGCTGTCACTGACCGCCGGTGAGCTTCTCGCGGAGCGCCTGCAGAGCCTCGTCGGAGGCCAGCGAGCCCTCGGTCTGCGGAGCGGCGTTGCTGCTGCCACCGCCACTGGGCGCCGTGTCGCCGGAGGAGTACGAGGTGGCCTCGCCGGCCTCGGCCTCGGCCTCACGAGCCTCGACCTGCTGCTTGACGTGCGCCTCCCAGCGAGCGTGCGCCTTGGCGTACTGCTCCTCCCAGACGGCACGCTGCTCGTCGAAGCCCTCGAGCCACTCCCCCGTCTCCGGGTCGAAGCCCTCGGGGTAGATGTAGTTGCCCTGCTCGTCGTAGGAGGCCGGCATGCCGTAGAGCGTGGGGTCGAACTCCTCGCTCTCGGTGGCCGCAGCGGTCTCGTTGGCCTGCTTCAGCGACAGCGAGATCCGGCGACGCTCGAGGTCGATGTCGATGATCTTGACCATCACGTCGTCGTTGACCTGGACGACCTGCTCGGGGATCTCGACGTGGCGCTCGGCCAGCTCGGAGATGTGCACCAGACCCTCGATGCCCTCCTCGACCCGGACGAACGAGCCGAACGGCACCAGCTTGGTGACCTTGCCCGGCACGATCTGACCGATCTGGTGGGTGCGGGCGAAGTGCTGCCAGGGGTCCTCCTGCGTCGCCTTCAGCGACAGGGAGACGCGCTCGCGATCCATGTCGACATCGAGCACCTCGACGGTGACCTCGTCGCCCACGGCGACGACCTCGCTCGGGTGGTCGATGTGCTTCCACGACAGCTCGGAGACGTGCACCAGACCGTCGACGCCGCCCAGGTCCACGAAGGCACCGAAGTTGACGATGGAGGAGACCACACCCTTGCGGATCTGGCCCTTCTGCAGCTGGGTGAGGAAGCTCTGCCGGACCTCGGACTGGGTCTGCTCAAGCCAAGCGCGGCGCGACAGCACGACGTTGTTGCGGTTCTTGTCGAGCTCGATGATCTTCGCCTCGAGCTCGCGGCCGACGTAGGGCTGCAGGTCGCGCACCCGGCGCATCTCGACCAGCGACGCGGGCAGGAAGCCGCGCAAGCCGATGTCGAGGATCAGACCGCCCTTGACCACCTCGATGACGGTGCCCTTGACGATGTCGTCGTTTTCCTTGATCTGCTCGATCGTGCCCCACGCGCGCTCGTACTGGGCGCGCTTCTTGGACAAGATCAGCCGGCCCTCCTTGTCCTCCTTCTGGAGAACCAGGGCCTCGACGTGGTCGCCCACCTTGACGATCTCGTTGGGGTCGACGTCATGCTTGATCGACAGCTCGCGCGAGGGGATCACACCCTCGGTCTTGTAGCCGATGTCGAGCAGCACCTCGTCGCGGTCGACCTTCACGATCGTGCCGTCGACGATGTCGCCGTCGTTGAAGTACTTGATGGTCTCGTCGATCGCGGCGAGGAAGTCCTCAGCGGTGCCGATGTCGTTGACTGCGACCTGGGGAAGGGTGGTGGGCTCGGCGACTACAGCGGTCATCTAGTGGTGATCCTCGGTGGCGGACAGATGTCGGTGTCTTCTGGAGACAGGC
>DASSVD010000005.1:0-13482 GCA_035706365.1 Nocardioidaceae bacterium | reverse complement strand
CTGCGCTGGCCGACATGAAGGCGCAGGTGGGGCGGCTGGTCCCTCGCGGCTTCGTCGCGGACGCGGGCGCCGAGCAGCTCCGGCAGCTGCCGCGCTACCTGGCCGCGGTCCGAGTACGCCGTGAGCGGCTGCCCGGCGCGGTCGGCCGCGACCAGCAGCTGATGGACGTCGTGGCCAACCTCCAGGAGGCCTATCTGCACCGGGTCGAGGCGCTGCCCGCGGGCCGTCCGCCCTCGGCCGGGCTGGTCTCGGTGCGGTGGATGCTCGAGGAGCTGCGGGTCAGCCTGTGGGCGCAGCAGCTGGGCACCGCGTACCCGATCTCCGACGCGCGGGTGCGCAAGGCCCTCGACGCGCTCTGAGCGAGGGGCCCACGGCTGATCGAGCCCGTCGACATCCGTGTTGTCCCGGGGTCTCGACAGGCTCGACCGCCCGGGGGTCTCGACAGGCTCGACCGCCCGGGGCTCGACAGGCTCGACCGCCCGGGGGGCTCGACAGGCTCGACCGCCCGGGGGTCTCGACAGGCTCGACCGCCCGGGGCTCGACCGGCCGGGGCTCGACCGCCCGGCGGGAGTCGGGCGGCTACAAGGTGCCGCGGGAGCGGGCGGCGGCCACGACCGCCTCGAAGCGGGCCCGGTCCAGGGCGGCGCCCTCCCGCCGCACCTGGCGCGGGTGCAACGTGAGCAGCCGGTCCAGCCGCACCTCGCTCGGGCGCCGCTGGGCGTCCCAGGCGCCAGAGCCGACGTCCATCCAGTAGCGGCCGTAGCGCGCCTCGTCCGCGGCGTCCCGGTCGTGGTCCTTGCTGGTCAGCGAGAGGACGAGCAGCCGGCGTCCCCGCCGCCCCACCACCAGCACCGGCCGGTCCTTGCCACGCCGCGGGTCGTCCTCGTAGGGGACCCACGCCCAGACCACCTCGCCCGGGTCGGGCCGGCCGTCGGCCCGCGGGGCGTACTCGATCAGCCGGCGGGTGCGACCGGTGATGCGACGGGACAGGCGACGCAGTAGGCGACCGGCGGGTGGCAGCACCCGGGAAGCCTAGCGTGGCCCTCGGACCATGCCGGTGTCCTCGCCACACTGACCCTGCCGGTGGCCTAGGGTGGGCTCCGTCCCGATCGGGGCGGTTCGGCGTGGAAAGGCGTGAGGGTGCTGTTTCGTCCGCTCGTGGTGCGGCGCTCACGTGCGCTGCTCAGTGGCCTCGGGGCGGCGGTCCTCGTAGCAGTTCTCACCGTCGCCGGCGCCGCCGCGGCCACCGCCGACCAGGTGGTGCTGCACGACCCGGCTGGTGATGTCACGCGCACGACGTTCGGTGGCGGCTCCCAGCCGGCGCCGCGGGTCCGGATCGGCGATGTACGCCGCGCTGCCGTGCGGCACGGGAAGCACGCCGTCGTGGTGCGGCTGCGCTACCGCGAGCTGCGTCGCGTGGGTGCGTACTGGCTGTTCGAGGTCCGGCTGCGCACCGGCACCCACCGCTACCGCGAGGTCCGGGTCGAGGCCACCCGGCACCACTGGCGCGGCGTGGACCGGACCTTCGACCGGCACGGCCGGCGCGTGGCGTGCGGGGTTCGCCACCGGATCGACTACCGCCGCGACGTGGTGCGGATCCAGGTGCCTCGCGCCTGCCTGGGCACCCCGAAGCGGGTGCGGGCCACGGTGGCCGGCTACCGGGCCGACCGCTCGCGATCACGGTTCTACGTCGACGACCCCCACGACCGCAGCCCGGCCACGCGCGGCGCCACCCGCTGGTTGCGCGCCGGCTGAGTCCGCTCTGGCGGCACCCGGTCAGCGAGTCCGGGGTCAGGCCTCAGGCCGGCGCCGCAGCGACTTCAGCTCCCCGCGCCGCTTCTTCGCGCCCAGTCGCCGCTCCCGCGAGCCGCGGGTCGGGCGGGTAGGTCGCCGGGGTGGCGGGGGAGGGGCGAACGCCTCGTACAGCAGCTCGGCGAGCCGGGCCCGCGCCGCCTGGCGGTTGCGGAACTGCGAGCGGTACTCCGAGGCCGCCACGGTCAGCGCGCCGTCGCGCAGACGGGCGGCGAGTCGCTGCTCGGCGCGCTGTCGCAGGTGCGCGGGGATCGACGGAGAACCGGCCAGGTCGAAGGTGAGCTCGACGCGCGAGTCGGCCGTGTTGACCGACTGGCCGCCCGGGCCGCCCGACCGGCTGAACCGCCAGGTCAGCTCGGTCTCGGGGATGGCCAGGCCCCGCACCCGCAGAGCCGGGGCGCCCGGGGTGGCGTCGGGGGAGTCGCTCATCGGGCGCAGCCCGGGAGGGCCGGAGGAGCCGACCGGGCCGGGAGCTGGAGTAGTGCGCCGGACCGGGAGCGCCTCACGGCGCGTGGCCGCTCGTAGCGGCTTAATGTGGGACCCGGGGCTGCCGCGGTCCGGCGCACCGCCCACGATACAAGCCCGACCCGGCGAGACCAGGCCGAATCGCTGTGACGGATCTCAACCGGCGGCGCGTGGGGTCCCGGCGCAGCGATCACCCCAGCCCACCGGCGGCTTCGAGCCGTGCCGCACGCTCGAGCTGGTCGGCCATGGTGACCAGCTTCGCCGCGGACAGGTCCGAGGCGTAGCGGTCCGGCGCCTGCGCTGCGCCGAGCTCCACCCGGCCCGCGGCCGCGACCCGGGCGAAGGCGGCGGCCCGGTAGAGGGTGTCGGCGAAGTCCCCGCGCACGACACCGCGCAGGACCAGGTCCACCAGGGACCTGACCTCGTCGGGCCCGGGCGGGTCGACCACGCCGGCGATCGCCTCGTGCACCGGGGTGCGGCGCCGCCCGGCGTCGAACTCGCGAGCCGCTGCGGCGGGATCGGCGTACACCCAGGCGCGCAGCAGGTAGAGCCGCCACAGGCACCCGCCCAGCGAGTCGGCCGGAGAGCCGGCCCACAGCTCGGCGAGGGTGTCCAGCCCCTCGGACTCGGCCAGCGACACGACCCGCGCGACCACGGCCTCGTCGGCGGTGTCGTGCGCGCCGCGCACCAGCAGCGTGGCGGCGCGGTCGGCGGCCTCGCTGCGCACGGCCGGGTCGACCTCGGTCGGCTGCGCCTCGAAGTGCGCGGCGCCGGGCATCGCAGGGCGTCGGAAGCGTGGTGACTCGGACATCGTCCCCACCCTACGACCGGGCTCAGGCGCGTGGAGGCGGGATCGCGTTGGTTGCCTCGAGCACGTCCAGGCCGGTGATCTGGAGCAGGTCGACGGTGATCGAGCGGAGCTGGGCCAGCACCACGTCGGCGGACAGGCCCGAGGTCCGCTCCACCCGGGCGGTGCCCTCGCCGAGGGCCAGCAGGGCTGAGCGCACCTGCGCGGCGACGCGGTCCGCCGCCAGCTCGTCGGCCATCGCGCCGGCGGCGTCGGCGAGGTCGTCGAGCAGGACGGCGTAGGAGGCGGGGATCGGCTCGCGGTGGTAGTTCGCCACGGCGATACGGCGCACCAGGACCCGCGTGTTGCGCAGCGCCCGGTCCAGCGGCTCCACCAGTTCGCTCATCCGGCGCAGCTGGCCGCGGTGCCGCCGCCGGAACGGGGAGGAGGCCACCACCGAGAGGCCCTCGTCGGCGGCCGCCCGCAGCTCGCGGATCAGGGTGTCGGTGGCCCGGGCGTCGGCGAGCAGGGCCAGCCCGCGCTCGGGATCCCCGTCGCGGGCGCTGGTCGCGGCCGCGTGCAGCAGCGTCGCGATGCGGCGTACCACGGCCGAGGCCTGCTCGCGCGGGCGCCGCAGCGGGGCGCGGGGCACCACGGCCGCCGCGACCACGGCGACCGTGCCACCGATCAGCGCGTCGCTCCAGCGCAGCAGCGCCGCGTCCGGATCCGGGATCAGCGTGGTCACCACGATCGACTGCACGGCCGCCTGGGTGACCATCAGCGCGCCGGCGTCGAGCAGGAACGCCGCGGTCATGGCCAGCGCGACGATCACGCCCAGCTGCCACCAACCGGTACCCAGCGCCACCACCAGCAGGTCCGCCAGGAACACCCCGAGCGCGACGCCGACGGTCACCTCGACGACCCGGCGCAGCCGCTGACCGTAGGAGGTGCCCAGGCACACCACGGCCGCGATCGGCGCGAAGAACGGGGTGTCGTGACCGAGCAGGTCCTTGGCCACCAGCCACGCCACGGCCGCGGCGCCCGCGGCCTGCCCGATGTGCCAGGACTTGGAGCGCAGCCGCACCATACGCTGCCGGGCCGAGGACAGGCTGCGGTCCCGGACGGAGCCCCACGCCCGCTCGAACCGGCTGCTCTGGCTCATCCCTCGCATCCTGTCAGAACGTTCCCAACCCCGTGCTTGACTGACCGCATGCAGCAGCGACGTCTCGGAGACACCACGGTCAGCGCGCTCGGGCTCGGCGGGATGCCGATGTCGGTGCGGGAGAGCAACGACGAGGAGCGGGGGGTTGCCACCATCCACCGCGCCCTGGACGAGGGCATCACCTTCATCGACACCGCCGACGTGTACACCCCTGACGACCGGCCCCCTGGCCACAACGAGGAGCTGATCGCCCGCGCGCTGCGCGAGTACGGCGGCCGCACCGAGCACGTCCTGGTGGCCACCAAGGGCGGGATGACCCGCGACGGGTCGCACTGGGGTGTCGACGGGCGCCCGGACGCGCTGCGCAAGGCGTGCGAGCAGTCACTGCGCCGGCTCGGCGTGGAAGCGATCGACCTCTACCAGCACCACCGTCCCGACCCGGACGTGCCGTACGCCGAGACGATGGGCGCCCTGCGCGAGCTGCTCGACGACGGGATGATCGTGCGCGCCGGGATCTCCAACGCCGACCCGGAACAGATCCGCACCGCGGTGGAGGTGATCGGCGACGGCCTGGTGTCGGTGCAGAACGAGTTCTCTCCGCGCTTCCGCTCCTCCGAGCCGGAGCTCGCCCTGTGCGAGGAGCTGGGTCTGGCCTTCCTGCCGTGGAGCCCGCTGGGCGGGATGCGCGAGGCCGGCGACCTCGGCTCGCGGTTCGAGGCGTTCGCCGAGGTGGGACGCCGTCACGACGCCAGTGCCCAACAGGTGTGCCTGGCCTGGGAGCTGGCCAAGTCCGCGGCGATGATCCCGATCCCGGGGGCCAGCCGTCCCGAGAGCGTCGCCGACTCCGCCCAGGCCGTGGCGATCGTGCTGGAGGACGACGACTTCGCCCTGCTGGACGCGGCAGGGTGACGCATCTCTCGGTGCGGGCGGTCGACGCGGCCTGCGCGCCGGCGTACCGCCCACTACCGTGACGTCGGTGCCCGCCCTGACCCGAACCTCCCGCCCGCGGCTGTTGGCCGCGGCGGTGCTCTGCCTCGGGGTGGCCCTGGCCGGCTGCACCGGGGAGGGCGCCGGCACCCGACCGTCCGCTGTCGCCTCCGGCACCGACACGACCAGCGGAGCGAGCCGCACGGCCACACAGAGTCCGACCGGACCGGTCACGCTGCGGTTCGCCGTGTTCGGCGACGACGCGGCGATCGAGGGCTACCGGGACATGGCGCACGCGTTCATGAAGGACCACCCCGACGTCACGGTGGTGCTCGAGCAGGCGCCCACGTCAGGGGCGCTGGTCGACGACCTCGGCGCCGGCTCGGGACCGGACGTGTTCCTCATCGAGCACGAGCAGCTGCCCGCACTGGTGGCGAACCACCGGGTGCACCCGGTCGACCAGCTGCTCGAGGCACGCCAGGTCAACTTCGGTGACGGCTTCCAGCGGGCCGGGCTGGAGGCGTTCAGCTCCGACTCCTCCTTGCAGTGCATGCCGCACGACGTGTCGCCGTTGGTGGTCTACTACAACCGGGACCTGGTCGACCTGCGGCGCCTCGCCCGCGAGGGGGAGGACCCGGTCAACGCCGAGGACGGCTGGAGCTGGGAGCAGTTCGTCCGGGCCGCCGCGCAGGCAGCGCACGGCAAGGTGAAGGGGGCCTACCTCGAGCCGGAGCTCGACGAGCTGGCCCCGTTCGTCTGGTCGGGAGGCGGCGAGCTGGTCGACGACCGCGAGAACCCCTCCACGCTGACGTTGAGCGACGGTGACAGCCAGGCCGCGATCGAGCAGGTGCTGACGCTGGCGCGGGACCCCCAGCTGACCCCCACGCCGGCCGAGCTCGACCGGCTCGACGCGGTGCAGCGGTTCCGCCGCGGCCGCCTGGCGATGATGCTCGGCTACCGGGAGCTGACCCCGGAGCTGCGCAAGGCCGAGAGCCTCGACTTCGACGTGATGCCGTTGCCGCACCTGGGGCCCTACCGCACCATCACCGACATGACCGGCTACTGCATCTCCGCCGACACCGACCAGCTGCAGACCGCGGCGGACTTCCTCGCCTTCGCCACCGGCCGGGAGGGGGCCACGCTGACCGCGATCACCGGACACTCGGTGCCGGCGAACCTCCAGGTCGCGCACTCCCCGGCGTTCATCCAGCCGGGCCGTGACCCGCGCAGCTCCTTCGTGTTCACCGAGGGGGTGCGCCGCGCGGACTGGCCTCCGCTGGTGCCGCAGTGGCCGCAGTTGGAGAGCTCGGTCGCGCCGCTGCTGGAGCGGGCGTTCTACGCCCCGGTGATCGACCTGGACACGCTCCTGGCCGACATCGACGCCGCGTCCCAGCCGATCCTGGCACCGAGCGACCTGTCGGCGGACTGAAGCGGCCCGACGCGTCGCGTTCCGCTCAGTCCTCGACGTCGGGCTGGAGGATCGCGTCGCACAGCAGCCCGCCGGTCAGCTCGATCTGCCACGGACGTGCGCCCAGCTCCTCGAGCCGCGAGGCGAGCCGCTTCTCCAGCTCCGCGCGCGGGGCGCCGGGCTCCGGCTCCGGTGGCTCCCACAGCAGGCGGCGCACGAAGTCCGGGGTGAGCAGGTTCTCCACGGGTACGTCGAGCTGCTCGCTCAACGTGGCCAGCGCGCCGCGTGCGGCGGAGAGCCGCGCCGCAGCGACCGGGTCCCGATCGGCCCAGGCGCGCGGAGGCGGTGGGCCGTCGTAGCGCGCCGCGAGGGGCGGCAGCTCGCTGTCCGGGAGCTCCCGCGCGATCCGCAGCGCCTCCAGCCACTGGGCGGCGTACCGCTCGGCGCCCCGGCCGCGGAACCCCTTCAGGCCCAGCAGGGACGCGCGGTCGCGGGGCAGTGCGTTCGCTGCCTCGACGATCGCGGAGTCCGGGATGATCCGTCCGGGCGTCACGTCGCGCTGCGCCGCGATGGCGTCGCGGGTGCGCCACAGCTCGCGGACCGCGGCGACGGCGCGGCGCCCCCGCGCGCGGTGCATCCCGGAGGTGCGGCGCCACGGGTCCCGGCGGATCCGCACCGGCGCGCCCGCGACCAGGGCAGCGAACTCCTGCTCGGCCCACGGGGCCTTGCCGGTCTCCTCGAGCTGACCGCCGAGCACCGCGCGCAGCTCGACGAGCGGCTCGACGTCGAGAGCGGCGTACTCCAGCCACGGCTGCGGCAGCGGCCGCGTGGACCAGTCCACCGCGGAGTGCTCCTTGCGCATCCGGCGACCCAGGATCGTCTCCACCAGGGTCGCCAGGCCGACGCGCGGATAGCCGAGCAGCCGCCCGGCCAGCTCGGTGTCGAACAGGGCGCCGGGGCGCAGTCCGAGCTCGGCCAGGCACGGGAGGTCCTGGGTGGCGGCATGCAGGATCCACTCCGCGCTGGCGAGCACGTCGGCCAGCGGGCTGAGGTCGTCGAACGCGACCGGGTCGACCAGCGCGGTGCCGGCGCCCTCACGGCGCAGCTGGATCAGGTAGGCACGGGCGGAGTAGCGGTAGCCCGACGCTCGCTCGGCGTCGATGGCGATGGGGCCGGTCCCGGCGCGGAGCGCGTCGACGACCTGCTCCAGGGACGTCGCATCCTCGACGACTGTCGGGAGCCCGTCGCGCAGCTCGAGCAGCGGCGCCTTCTGCTCCTCCTCGGGCTGCGGGTCCCCGGACCGGTCGGTCGACGAAACCATCAGCCGAGGCCGCGCTGTCCCCGGCGGCTCGGCATCGGAGCGACACCATCGGGCACCGGCGGCAGACCGGATGCGGTGCACAGCAGCTCGCCCCACGCCTCCACGTGGTCGCCCACCGCGCCGACCGGCGACCAGGAGGCGCGGATCTCCAGCTGCGCCGTGGCCGGCTCGTCGGCCATCGAGCCGAAGCTCTCCGAGGCGACCTTGGTGACCGTCCCGGACGGCGCGGCGTACTCGGCCCCGTGCGCGTCGAGTGCCTCGACCAGCCAGGACCAGCCGACCTCGCCGAGCAGCGGGTCGTTGGCCATCTCGGGGTCGATCTCGGCGCGCGCGTAGGCGACGCAGCGGAAGGTGCCTTCCCAGGCGTCGTTGCCGTCCGGGTCGTGGAGCAGCACGATGCGGCCGGTGCCGATGTCCTCGTCGTCGATGGTGACGTCCGCGGACAGCGCGAAGGCGTACGGCGCGATGCGCTGCGGAGCGGGCATCTCCTCGCAGAAGATCTCCGGCCTCAGCCGCGCCGCACGCATCTGCTCGACGGCGACCCGGAACTCCTCGGGCGTCGCGGGTGCCCCGACCGGGGTCTCGTGTCGCGCGGCCATACCGTCACCCTAAGCCGGATCGAGGCGACCGGGGCCCCGACACTCCGCCCTGACCTGCGAAGATCGGTCCCGTGTCCGAGTCCACCCCGCTCCAGCCAGCCACCCCCGCGAACGCTCCGACGGGGCCCGTGTCCCCGCTGGAGCAGTCCGCCTTCCTGCGCGCCGCCCGCGGGGAGCCCGTCCCGCACACGCCGGTCTGGTACATGCGCCAGGCGGGCCGCTCACTGCCGGAGTACCGCGCGCTGCGCGAGGGGGTCACCATGCTCGACGCGTGCATGCGCCCCGACCTGGTCGTGGAGATCACCCTGCAGCCGGTGCGGCGCTACGGCGTGGACGCGGCGATCTTCTTCTCCGACATCGTGCTGCCCGCCAAGGCCGTGGGCGTGGACCTGGACATCGTCCCCGGCGTGGGCCCGGTCGTGGCGCGGCCCGTGGAGACGCTGGACGACGTACGCGCGATCCCGGACCTGACCCCCGAGCACGTGCCCTTCATCACCGAGTCGGTGCGCAGCCTGGTGGGCGAGCTCGGCGGGACGCCGCTGATCGGCTTCGCCGGCGCCCCGTTCACGGTGGCCTCCTACCTCGTCGAGGGCGGACCGTCCAAGGAGCACGCGAAGACCAAGGCGATGATGTTCGGCGCCCCGGAGGTCTGGGACGCCCTCATGCGCAAGATCGCCGGCATCTCGGCGGCGTACCTGGAGGTGCAGGTCGCCGCCGGAGCCTCCGCGGTGCAGCTGTTCGACTCGTGGGCGGGAGCGATGTCGCCCGGCGACTACGAGCGCTACGTGATGCCCTACTCCGCCTCCGTGCTCGAGCGCGCCGGCCGGTGGGGTGTGCCGCGCATCCACTTCGGTGTCGGCACCGGGGAGCTGCTCGGCCTGATGGCCGAGGCAGGAGCCGACGTGGTCGGGGTCGACTGGCGGGTTCCGCTGGACGAGGGAGTACGCCGGGTGCGCGGGCGAGCCGTCCAGGGCAACCTGGATCCGTCCCTGGTGTTCGCCCCGACCGAGCTGATGCTGGACCGCGCGGCGGACGTGCTGCGCCGGGGCCGGGACGCCCCGGGCCACATCTTCAACCTCGGCCACGGCGTGCTGCCCTCCACCGACCCCGGTCAGCTCGCCCGGCTGACCGACTTCGTCCACGAGCACTCGGCGACCGGCGGGGACTGACCCCCGGAAGGCGGTCCGGCCGGGGATCGCCGCTCGACTCACCCGGCGTCGGGCGTGGTCCCGAGCTGGGCCGGGGGCTGCTTCCTGAGCCACCGGCGGACGAGCAGCCAGACGGGGACACCGACCAGGGCGGCGACCGCCAGGAAGGGCAGCAACGCGCCGGCCACGGTCAAGACGAGCACCACGGTCGCGCTCAACGCCTCCCAGCCGCCGCGTAGACCCGCCCAGAAGCCCTCGTTCTCGTCCGCGGCGGACGTGACCGGGTGGTCGGGCCGGGAGAGCAGCAGCGTGATCGTCGACATCGCCGTCTGGTCGGTGAGGTAGGCCTGCTGCGCCTGCAGCGAGTGCAGCTCGGCCTCGCGCTCGGTGATCTGCTCCTCGAAGGCGATCAGGTCGTCGATGTCGGCGGCGCGGCGCTGGAAGCGCTGCAACCGGTCGAGACTGTTCTGCAGCGTCTCCACCCGCTCGGCCACGTCGATCACCTGGGTGGTGACGTCCTCGCCGCTGCTGCGCGAGGACTGGACCCGTGCGAAGCTCTCCAGACGGTCCATCGCCTCGTCGAAGTCGGCCACCGGCACCCGCAGCACCAGTCGGGCCGAGACCACCGCGCCGTCGCTGGTGTGCGAGGCCTCCTCGGAGTCGATGCTGCCGCCGAGCCTGGTCAGCAGCGACGCCACCTGGGAGCGGACCTCGCCGAGGTCGTCGCTGAGCAGCTCGACCTCGCCGGTCCGGATGATCGCGCGGGCCTGCACCTGCGTGCGGTTGGCCCCCGCTCGTCCTGCATCCGGCGCAGTGACCGCGCCACCGGAGCCCTCGGCCGAGGACCGCGAGCCGGCGCTGCCGGCCATGTCCTGCACGGCGCCGGCCGAACTCTGGTCCGACGAGCCACCTCCGCTGCAGCCGGTGAGCAGTATCGCGCCCAGCAGCAGCGCGACCCCGCCGACCGCGGTACTACCTGCTGTCCGGCGGGTGCCGATGGTTGACGATGCCCGGCCGGTCGCGGCCCTGGTGCCTACGCCCACGATGTCCTCCGTCTTCCGGTCGCGCCGAGTGCGCGAGCCCCGTGCCCGCCGAGCCGGGCTGTGCGGGTGGGACGCGCCGCCGTCGGGGGCGGTTCCGCCCGATTGGTGCGCGCGAGCGGGCTTTGCCAATCTGTAACCGTGAACGTCGCCTCGCCCGACCCCGCCGAGTCCTCCGCTCCTCCGGCCTCCGCCCAGCCGGCGGGTACGGCGTACCGCACTCATCCCGACCACCACGGCGACCACCAGCGAGGCGGGCCCAGGGTCGCCGTCGTCGGCGGCGGGATCGCCGGACTGGCCGCGGCCGCGGAGCTCACCCGGCGACGTCCGGACCTGGAGATCACGGTGCTGGAGGCCGGGCCGCGCGTGGGCGGCAAGCTGCACCGGGCCGAGGTCGGCGGTGTGACCGTCGACGTCGGTGCCGAGGCGATGCTGAACCGCCGTCCCGAGGCGGTGGGCCTGGCCCGCGCGGCGGGGTTGGGGGAGCGGCTGGTGCACCCGCGGGCGACGTCGGCGCAGCTGTGGTCGCGAGGCCGCCTGGTGGCCATGCCACGCACGTTGATGGGCGTGCCCACCGACGCGCGGGCACTGGCCGAGAGCGGCGTACTCTCCGCTGCCGGGCTGGCGCGTGCGGCCCTGGACTCGGTGCTGCCACCGACCCGCCTGGGGGAGGAGGACGTCAGCGTCGGGTGGCTGGTCGAGGAGCGGTTCGGCCGGGAAGTGGTCGACCGCCTCGTCGAGCCTCTGCTCGGTGGGGTGTACGCCGGGCATGCGCGCGAGCTCTCCGCGCGCGCTGCGGTGCCCCAGGTGGTCGCGCTGCTCGACGACGACAAGTCCATGCTCAAGTCCGCCGCCCGCGCGACGCGGACCCCTTCCGACGTGCCGGTGTTCGCCGGTCTCGTCGGCGGTGTGGGCCAGCTGCCCGGGGCGGTGGTCGACGCGTTCGACCTGCGGGTACGCACCGGCGCGACGGTGCGCGACCTCGCGCGCCGTGAGAGCGGCGGGTGGAACCTGGTGGTCGGCTCCACCCGGGACCCCGAGGTGGTCCAGGTCGACGGTGTGGTGCTGGCGGCCCCGGCGCGTCCGTCCGCACGGCTGCTCTCCGACGTCCTCCCGGACGCGGCGCTGGAGCTGGCGCGGATCGAGTACGCGTCGATGGCCATCGTGACGCTGGCCTTCCGGGCCCGGGAGTTTCCGGAGACGCGGGGCTCGGGCTTCCTCGTGCCGCCGGTGGACGGGCGTGCGATCAAGGCCGCGACGCTCTCCTTCGCGAAGTGGGACTGGGTGCGTGAGGCCGGACGGGACGTCGGCGGCGACGGTGGAGGGCACGCCGACCTGGTGCTGCTGCGCTGCTCCCTGGGGCGTCACCGTGAGGAGGCGACGCTGCAGGTCGACGACGACGTCCTGGTGGACCGGGCACTGGAGGACCTGACCGCGGCGATCGGGCTCAGCGTGCGGCCGGTCGACTGGCACGTGCAACGGTGGGGCGGCGCGCTGCCCCAGTACGCCGTGGGGCACCTGGACCGGGTCGCCCACGTGCGTGCGGCGGTGGACGGCGCGGCCGGCCTGGCCGTGTGCGGAGCGGCGTACGACGGTCTGGGCGTCCCCGCCTGCATCGCCTCCGCGCACCGCGCGGTGGACAAGCTGCTGGGTGACCTGGACTCCGACGCGCTTGGCCGCGGAGGGAGAATGGTCCCATGAGCCAGACCACCGCCAAGCGTCCGAACCACGGCAAGGTCGCCCGTGACCTGAACGACTCGATCCGCTACACCATGTGGTCGGTCTTCCACCTCCGCGACGTGATCGGCGACGGTGACCGCGCAGCCGAGGCCAACGAGATGGCCAAGCTGTTCGAGGAGCTGCACGGCGAGGACGTCGTGGTGCGCGGCCTCTACGACGTGTCCGGACTGCGTGCCGACGCCGAGCTGCTGGTGTGGTGGCACGCGGAGAGCTCCGACCAGTTGCAGTCGGCGTACCACCGGCTGCGCCGGACCGCCTTCGGCTCGCGCCTCGAGCCGGTGTGGTCCCAGATGGCGCTGCACCGGCCCGCGGAGTTCAACAAGAGCCACATCCCGGCGTTCCTGGCCGACGAGGAGGCGCGCGCCTACATGTGCGTCTACCCCTTCGTGCGCTCCTACGAGTGGTACCTCCTCGAGGACGGCGAGCGTCGTCGGCTGCTCGCCGAGCACGGGAAGATGGCGCGCGACTACCCGGACGTGCGGGCGAACACCGTCTCGTCCTTCGCGCTCGGCGACTACGAGTGGATGCTGGCCTTCGAGGCCGACGAGCTGCACCGGATCGTCGACCTGATGCGGCACCTGCGCGGGTCGGAGACCCGCCGACACGTCCGCGAGGAGGTGCCGTTCTACACCGGCCGGCGCTGCACTCCCGAGGAGCTCATCGCGGCGCTGCCCTGACCTGCCGGACCGTGCCGGTCGGGGGCCAGGCTATTCGGCGGGCTCCAGCGTCAGACTGACCGAGTTGATGCAGTAGCGCTGGTCGGTGGGGGTGTCGTAGCCCTCGCCCTCGAACACGTGGCCGAGGTGCGAGCCGCAATTCGCGCAGCGCACCTCCACGCGCTTCATCCCGAGCGAGCTGTCCTCGATGTACTCCACCCGGTCCTCGGCCAGCGGCGCGAAGAACGACGGCCACCCGCAGTGCGACTCGAACTTGGTGTCGGAGCGGAACAGCTCGGCCTGGCAGGCCCGGCAGCGGTAGACGCCGGTGGTCTTGGTGTCGGTGTACTTCCCGGTGAAAGCGCGCTCGGTGCCGGCCTGGCGCAGCACGGCGTACTCGTCCGGGGACAACTGCTC
>DASSVD010000004.1:0-2177 GCA_035706365.1 Nocardioidaceae bacterium | reverse complement strand
GCCCATGCCAGCAGCCCCTGCCCCGTCGGCCGGGGAGGCATCGCCATCACCCCAGGGCGAGCCGCCTCCTCAAGACGGTCGCTGAGCGCAGCATCCTCGAGCGTGTCCCCGGTTGGTGGGGATGCCGCGGCCTCGGCGACGGCGCTGCCGGGCCAGGCGTCGATTGGCTCGGTCACTGGCCCGTCGACACGGCTTGCCGCGCGTCGAGCATGTCGTTGAGCACCGCGAGCTCGGCGGTCTGGGAGCTGACGATCGCCTGCGCCAGACGACGGGCGTCGTCGTCCTCGACCAGGTCGAGCGCCGCCTGAGCCATGGCCACGCCGCCTTCATGGTGCGCCACCATGAGCCGCAGGTACAGCACCTCGGCGTCGACCCCTCCTGCGTCGGCGAGCCTGGCCAGGTCCTCATCGCTCGCCATCCCGGGCATCACCGGGTCGGATCGCGGCGCCGTGGTCGCGTCGGCGCCGTGGTCCATGGAGCCCATGCCGGAGCCGGTCTCGCTCATCCACTGCATCGGTGCGGCCAGGCTGGCCTGCGTCAGGTCCCACTGCTCCAGCCAGCCGTACATCTGCCCAGCCTGCTGCTGCTGGGTGAGCATGATGTCCAGCGCCAGGGACCGGACCTCGGGATCCTCCGTGGCGTCACGCACCATGGTGGACATCTGCACCGCCTGGGCGTGGTGGGCCTGCATGTCGCGGGCGAACCCGGCCTCGGCTGACCCCTCGGCCGGCCGCGAGACAGGGTGCCCTCCACTGGTGAGGGCAGAGCCGGCGACCAGGCCGGCGACTCCCACCACGGCGGCCACCAGGATCACCGCCGCCGCGGTGGGGATCCTGCGCGGAGCGACAGCGCTCTCGCTCATCAGGCGTCCACCCCACCGGTGCACGGCGCACCCGGCTCCGGTGTCTGCTTACCCTGCTGGTACTTGACCACGAACTGCTCCAGGCGCGGGTCATCGGCGGTCTCTAGCGCCAGCTGAGTGCCCCATGCACTGGCGACCACTGGTTGCTCGGGCAGACCCTCGTAAGGGCTCAGCAGCACGTACGCGTTGCCCTCGGCGAGGTCGGCCAGTTGCTGCACCTGCTCGGCCGGCAGGTCCGAGCTGTAGGTGATCCACACGGCACCGTGCTCCAGGGAGTGCACGCCGAGCTCGTTGGCGATCGGCTCGGTGTACGTCCCACAGTTGGCCCACGCACCCGCGTGGTCGCCACCGACCGGCGGCGTCTGCTCGTACTGCACCGGCTGCTGGACGTGGCTGGCCGACAGGTCACTGAAGGTCGCAACGCCTTCGATCTCCCCCGACGCTGCCTCAGCGACCTCGCCGGTGCGCCGCTGCTCGCCGACGAGCACGACGGCCGTGGCTCCGATGAGGACCCCGGCCACCAGCACGCTCGTGCCGGTGATGACCGCGGTGCGGCGGCGCTCGGCGCGCCGCTGCTGCTCGCGGATCTCGGTCAGTCGGGCGGCGCGTTCGGCCGCTTCGCGCTTACGGTTCGCCATCAGTGGAGCCCTTTCGCTCGTCGACGTCGTTCACAGGACAGTGGTGTAGCCCGAGATCCAGGACTGCAGGCCTCGCATGAGGTGGTCCCACACCCCGGTGACCAGCAGAAGACCGGTGGCGATGAGCATGACCGCACCAGCGCGCTTGATCCCCACGGTGTGCCGGCGGGCCCAAGCGGTCGCGCTCAGCGCGCGGCGCATGCCCAGCCCGACCGCGATGAACGGCAGACCGAGCCCGGCGGCGTAGACGCCAGCCAGCACCGCCCCGCGTCCCGCGCTGGCCTCGGTGAACGCCAATGTCTGCACCGTGGCCAGGGTCGGACCAAGGCACGGGGTCCAGCCCAGCCCGAAGGTGACCCCCATCAGCGGGGCGCCCACGAGGCCCGACTTCGGGCGCAGTCGAGGAAGCAGCTGGCGCCGAGACCCGGGGAACCAGCCGGCGAAGATCAGACCCATGAGCACGACCACGACGCCCAGGATGCGGGTGAGCACCGCCTGGGATGACCGCAACGTGGCCCCGAGGCCGCCGAAGAGCGCTCCGTAGGCGACGAAGATCGCGGCGAACCCCAGGATGAACAAGGCGGTGCCGACCACGACCGGTCGTCGCCGCCTCGCCGCGCCCTGATCGAGCAGGGGCCCGCCGGCGACGTAGGACACGTACCCGGGCACCACGGGCA
>DASSVD010000003.1:0-14016 GCA_035706365.1 Nocardioidaceae bacterium | reverse complement strand
TTCTCGATGGCCTCCTCGCGACGCTCCTTGGTGAACCACGCCCGGATCTTGGAGCGGGCCCGGTTCGACTTCACGAACGAGAGCCAGTCCTGCGAGGGTCCTGCGGTGGGCGCCTTGGAGGTGAACATCTCCACGACGTCGCCGTTCTCGAGCGTCGACTCCAGCGGCACCAGGCGGCCGTTGACGCGGGCACCGATGGTCCGGTTGCCGACCTCTGTGTGGACGGCGTACGCGAAGTCGACGGGCGTCGAGCCCGACGGCAGCGCGATCACGTCGCCGCGCGGGGTGAAGACGTAGACCTGCGCCTGGTTCATCTCGAAGCGCAGCGACTCCAGGAACTCCCCCGGGTCCTCGACCTCGCTCTGCCAGTCGAGCAGCTGGCGCACCCAGCTCATGTCGTCGAGGTCGCCGCGCTTGTCGGTGTCGTTGCCGGCGCGGCCGTCCTCCTTGTACTTCCAGTGCGCGGCGACGCCGTACTCGGCGCGGCGGTGCATGGAGTAGGTGCGGATCTGCAGCTCGACCGGCTTGCCCTGCGGCCCGATCACCGTCGTGTGCAGTGACTGGTACATGTTGAACTTCGGCATCGCGACGTAGTCCTTGAACCGGCCGAGCACCGGGTTCCACCGCGAGTGCAGCACGCCGAGCGCGGCGTAGCAGTCCCGGTCGCTGTCGACCAGGATCCGGATGCCGACCAGGTCGTAGATGTCGGAGAACTCGCGCCCGCGCACGATCATCTTCTGGTAGATCGAGTAGTAGTGCTTGGGCCGGCCGGTCACGGTGGCCCGGATCCGCGCGTCGCGCAGGTCCTTCTGCACCTGCTCGATCACCTGGGCGAGGAACTGGTCGCGCGAGGGCGCCCGCTCGGCGACCAGCCGCACGATCTCGTCGTAGATCTTGGGGTGCAGGGTCGCGAAGGCGAGGTCCTCGAGCTCCCACTTGATGGTGTTCATGCCCAGCCGGTGGGCCAGCGGGGCGAAGATCTCCAGGGTCTCCCGAGCGATCCGCTCCTGCTTGTCCTGGCGCAGGTAGCGCAGGGTGCGCATGTTGTGCAGCCGGTCGGCGAGCTTGATGACGAGCACGCGGATGTCGCGGCTCATCGCCACGATCATCTTGCGGATGGTCTCGGCCTGCGCGGAGTCGCCGTACTTGACCTTGTCCAGCTTGGTCACGCCGTCGACCAGCGCCGCGACCTCGGCGCCGAAGTCGTGGGTCAGCTCCTCCAGGGTGTAGGAGGTGTCCTCCACGGTGTCGTGAAGCAGCGCGGCGCACAGCGTCGGCTCGGTCATCCCGATCTCGGCCAGAATGGTGGCCACGGCCAGCGGGTGGGTGATGTAGGGGTCCCCGCTCTTGCGGGTCTGCGTGCCGTGCATCCGCTCGGCGGTCTGGTACGCCCGCTGGATCAGTGCCAGGTCGGCCTTCGGGTGGTTGGCCCGCAGCACCCGGAACAGCGGCTCCAGCACCGGGTTGCCGCCCTGGTTGCGGGTCGCCATCCGGGCCAGCCGCGCCCGCATCCTGCGTCCGGCGGGCGCCCCGGCCGTGGCCGGGTCCGGACCCGAGTCTCCGGCCGCCCCGGGCCCCGGCTCGGCGGGCGCGTCGACCGACCTGTCCGCAGACAGGTGCGCGACACGGTCCTCAGCCACGGGCACTCCCCAGGTACGACTGGCTCCAGTCTATGCCCGGGCCTTGAAGCGCCGCGCCACCGCGGGCAGGCACCCGGCGTTCAGACCGTGCGCAGGACGGTCAGGGGTACGTCGCCGACGACGGAGCGCCCGGAGAGGAAGGACAGCTCCATCAGCACGGCCGCCGCGGTGACCCGCCCCCCGCACAGCTCCACCAACCGGGCACTGGCGGCCACCGTGCCCCCGGTGGCCAGCACGTCGTCGACCAGCAGCACCCGCTCCCCCGGGCCGATCGCGTCTCGATGCACCTGCAGCGAGGCCGAGCCGTACTCGAGGTCGTAGTCCACGGTGTGGGTCGCGCCCGGCAGCTTGCCCGCCTTGCGCACCGGCACGAACCCGGCACCGAGGGCGAGGGCCACCGGCGCGGCCAGGATGAAGCCGCGAGCCTCCATGCCGACGACCTTGTCGACCACCACCGACCCGGCGGCGTCGCGCCCGGCGTCGGCCAGCGCCTCGACCACCGCGGTGAAGCCGTCGTGGTCGGCCAGCAGCGGCGTGATGTCCTTGAACATCACCCCCGGCTCGGGGAAGTCGGGGACGTCCCGGATCAGCGCGTCGAGCCGGTCCGCCAGCGTCTGCGGGTCGGTCACTTCTTCCCGCGACGCGACCGCGGCGACCGGCTGGGCTGAGCCCGCTTGGCGGCCGCGGACGGGGACACCGGCCGCGAGGTGGGTCGCTCCCGCTCCCCCGCGGTGTAGCGCGGCGTCCGCACCGGCTCGCGGTCCCGCGTCGACGCTTCGCCGCCGGTCTCGTCGTCGGTCGCACGCTGGCGTCGGGCACCGGGCTCGTCGTGCATCGGCATGTCCTCGGTGAAGACCGGGACGTCGGCGAAGCGGTCGGCCTCCTTGCGCTCGCGGCGCTTGATCGCCCGGGCGTCACCGGCGCGGATCCCCGGCTCACGCTCCTTGAGCTGCACCAGCAGCGGCGTCGCGATGAAGATCGAGGAGTAGGCACCCGCGGCCATGCCGACGAACAGCGCAAGGGCGAGGTCCTTCAGGGCGCCGGAGCCGAGGGTGAACACGCCGACGTACAGCAGGGCGCCGACCGGGAGCAGGGCCACCACGGAGGTGTTGATCGAGCGGACCAGGGTCTGGTTGACCGCCAGGTTGGCCGCCTCCCGGTAGGTCTGCCGGGTGCGCGCGAGATCCTTGGTGTTCTCCCGCACCTTGTCGAAGACGACCACGGTGTCGTAGAGCGAGAAGCCGAGGATG
Organism: Nocardioidaceae bacterium; assembly: GCA_035706365.1. Lineage (GTDB taxonomy): Bacteria > Actinomycetota > Actinomycetes > Propionibacteriales > Nocardioidaceae > Nocardioides_C. The sequence continues at coordinate 11,126 of DASSVD010000003.1, read as the reverse complement.
GTCAGCACGCCGGTCACCGTCGCCGGCGTCACCTCGAACCCGGACAGGGCATAGACGCCGATGGTGATCACCACGTCGTGGATGAGCGCCACGATCGCGGCCACCGACATCTTCCACTCGCGGAAGTAGGCCCAGATGAACAGCACCACCAGGACCATGAAGACCACGAGACCCAGGAGCGCGCGGTTCGCCACCTGCGCGCCCCAGGTGGCACCGATCGCCTGCTGGCTGATGTCGCTCTCGGAGACGCCGGCCGCCTGCTCGATGGCGTCGGCCACCTGGTTGGCCGCGTCGTTGGTCTTGGCCGGCTCGGTCTGCACCCGGATCGTGTCGTCGCCGGAGGTGTTCACGATCGGAGAGCTGGCCGTGGGCACCCCGCTGGAGGCGACCGCGTCCCGGATCTTCTCGACGTTGGCCTCGTTGGCCTGGCCTGCCGGCATCGCGACGCGGTACTCCACGCCGCCCTCGAACTCGATGCCGTAGTTGAGGCCCTTGAACAGCAGACCCCCCAGAGCGACCACGACGATCAGCGCGGACAGGGCGTACCACAGCCTGCGCCGGCCGACGAAGTCGATCGAGACCGTGCCGTCGTAGAGCGCGTGGCCGAGGTTCGACATCTTGCCCATCAGGCGTTCCCTCCAGCGGTGCGGGTGCGCGGCGCGCCGGTGCGTGCGATCCCGATGTGGTCGGCCGAGAGGCCCGAGAGCTTGTGCCCGGAGCTGAAGAACCGGAAGCCGGCCAGCCAGGACACCATCGGCTTGGTGAAGAAGAAGAACACCACCAGGTCGATCAGGGTGCTGAGCCCCAGCGCGAAGGCGAAGCCCCGGACTACACCGATCGCGAAGATGTAGAGGATCACCGCGGCCAGCAGGGACACGGCGTCGGCGGCGAGGCAGGTGTTCCGGGCCCGCTTCCAGCCAGACTCGACGGCGACCCGCATCGACCGGCCGTCACGCATCTCGTCGCGGATGCGTTCGAAGTAGACGATGAACGAGTCGGCCGTGATGCCCACCGCGACGATCAGTCCGGCGATGCCCGGCAGGGTGAGCGTGAACCCGAGCGCGCTGCTCATCAGGAGCACCAGCGCGTAGGTGATGATCGCGGCGATGATCAGCGAGGCGAAGACCACCGTGCCGAGACCGCGGTAGTAGAACATGCAGTAGATCAGCACCAGCGCCAGGCCGATGATGCCCGCGGTGATGCCCGCCGAGAGCTGGTCGGCGGCCAGGGACGGGCCCTCCTCGGAGACGACCGGGGCGGTGAACTTCAGCGGCAGGGCGCCGTACTTGAGGCTGTTGGCCAGGCTCTGCGCCTCCGCCTGGCTGAAGTTGCCGGTGATCTGCGCGTTGCCGCCCAGGATCGGCTGGTTCACCGTCGGCGCGGAGATGACCTGTCCGTCCAGCACGATGGCGAACTGCTCACCGGTGCCGGCGAGCTGCTGGGTCACCTCGCCGAAGGTCTTGCGGGCCGAGCTGTCGAAGGACAGGTCGACCACCCAGTCGAGCTGGTTCGGCGGGATGCCCGCCGAGGCATCCGTGAGCTGAGTGCCCTGGATGACCGCCTGGGAGAGCAGGTACTTGAAGCCCTGGTCGTCGCACGTGATCAGCGGCTCGTCGGCGATGTCCTTGACCTGCGCCGGCTTCTTGCCGGCCGGGCAGGTGAACGCCTGGAACTTCTGCAGCCACTCCTGACCGGGGTTGCGCATCCACTGCAAGGGCTCGTCGACCGGGGCGCCACTCGCGGCCTGTGAGTCCGAGGGCGCCGGGGCGCTCGGGGTGGGCGCGGGCGAGGCTCCGGTGTCCGCCTTCTTGCCGCCCTTGTCGCCCTTCTTGCCGCCCTTGTCCTGGCCGGCCTGCTTCTGGTCGTCGGCCGTCACCAGGCCGGAGGACAGCGCGCGGTTCTTCGCGCTCGGTGAGGCGTCGGCGGCGGGGCTGCCCGAGGCGGCGCCGGACGGGGTCGCGTCCGCGGACGGACTGCCCGAGGCGGCGTCGGACGGGGCGGGCGACGACTGGGGCTGCGTGGGTTGCTGAGCCGGCTGCTGCGCCTGTGGCCGGCCGGGAGCGGCGGCGGCGACGAGGCGGAAGCGCAGCTGGGCGGTCTGCTTGACCGTGTCGACGAGCTCCTTGCGGTTCTTGCCGGGGATCTCGACGATGATGTTGCGGTTGCCCTGGGTGGTGACCTCCGCCTCGGTCACACCGGAGCCGTTCACCCGGCTGTCGATGATGCTGACGGCCTCCTGCAGCTTGTCCGGCGGCGGCGCGCTGCCGTCGTCGGTGCTGGCCTCCAGCGTGATCCGGGTGCCGCCCTGGAGGTCCAGGCCCAGCTTCGGCTTCCACGTCCCGCCGAGCGCGACCAGGCCGTAGAGCACGACCACGACCAGGCCGAAGACGATGAGCGTGCGCCCAGGACGGGACGCTTTAGTCGCCACTACACATGCTCCTCATGAGATCGGGCGGCGTGCGCCCTGTGGTGCGGTTGCTGCGGGTCAGCGCTGCTCGTCGTTCGTGTCGCCGGTGCGCGGGTCGCTTGCCTGCGGGTCGGACTCGTCGTGCGCGTCGGAACCGGCGGCCGATGCCGGCTCGTCCGCGGCCGGGTGCGCGGACAGGCCCTGCGGCGCGTCGATCACCCGCACGATCGCCTGGCGCGCCACCGTCAGCACGGTGCCGGGGGCCACCTCGAGCTCGACGGTGTCGTCGGCCAGCGCGGTGACCGTGCCGTAGATGCCGGACCCGAGCATCACCCGGGTGCCGACCTGGGCGCTGGACTGGGTGCGGGCCATGTCCTGCTGCCGCTTGCGGGCGGGACGGATCACCAGGAACCAGAACGCGAGGACGATGAGGACCAGGGGCAGGATCGAGGCCAGGTCGCCTGACGACACGACGGCTCCTTCGAGATTGCGGGCATGACACGACAGCCGAGATCGTCGGCCAAGAGGGCAGTCTAACCGCCGCTACCTGAAGCCGTGAGCCGCACCGCTGCGGGCGAGGTCACGGTTCCGTGTCGAAGAGCGCCGCCTGGCCGGGACCTCGCTGCTCGCCTCCGCGCTCTGCGGAGCCGAACGGCGAGTCGGCCGGCGCGGCCAGACCGAGGTGGCTCCAGGCGGCCGGAGTGGCCACCCGGCCCCGCGGCGTACGCGCCAACAGTCCGGACCTAACCAGGAACGGCTCGGCGACCTCTTCGACGGTCTCGCGCTCCTCCCCGACTGCCACGGCGAGGGTGCTGACACCGACCGGCCCGCCACCGAAGCGGCGGCACAGCACGTCGAGCACTGACCGGTCGAGTCGGTCCAGGCCCGAGGCGTCGACCTCGTAGAGGTCCAGCGCCCGGCGCGCCACGTCGTGGGTGACCATCCCGTCGGCGCGGACCTGGGCGTAGTCGCGGACCCGACGCAGCAGCCGGTTCGCGATCCGTGGGGTGCCGCGTGAGCGGGAGGCGATCTCGGCGGCTCCCTCGTCGGTGAACGCGACGTCGAGCAGGCCGGCCGAGCGGCGCACGATCAGCTCCAGGTCGTCGGCCTCGTAGAACTCCAGGTGCGCGGTGAAGCCGAACCGGTCCCGCAGCGGGCTGGGCAGCAGGCCCGCCCGGGTGGTGGCGCCGACCAGGGTGAACGGCGGGATCTCCAGCGGGATGGCGGTGGCTCCGGGCCCCTTGCCGATCACCACGTCGACCCGGAAGTCCTCCATGGCCATGTAGAGCATCTCCTCGGCCGGGCGCGACATCCGGTGGATCTCGTCGACGAAGAGGACATCGCCCTCGTTCATCCCGGACAGGATCGCGGCGAGGTCGCCGGCGTGCGTGATCGCGGGGCCGGAGGTGAGCCGCAGCGGGCTGGACATCTCCGCGGCGATGATCATCGCCAGCGTGGTCTTGCCCAGCCCGGGCGGACCGGACAGCAGCACGTGGTCGGGGGTGCGCTGCCGGCCGAGGGCCGCGTGCAGCACCAGGGACAGCTGCTCGCAGACCCGCTCCTGCCCGATCACCTCGTCGAGGGTGCGGGGGCGCAGCGCTGCCTCGACGGCCCGGTCGTCACCCTCGGCCTCGGCGGCGACCAGCGCGCGACTCTCGGCGTACGCCGCCTCCGCGGCCTCCATCCGGGCCTCCTCGGTGTTGCGGGGGGTCGGGGCTCCGCTCATCTCAGGCCCTGCTCAAGGTCTGGAGCGCGGCGCGCAGCAGTGCGGCGACGTCGGGTTCGTCCGCGCGTCCAGCAGCCTGCGCCTCCTCGGCGTCCTGCTCGGCCTGCGGTGCCACCGCGTCCACGGCCTTGTCGGCCTCCTTGGCCGACCAGCCCAGCCCGACCAGGCCGGCGTGCACCTGGTCGCGCCAGGGGGCGGCGGGAGCCGGCGCGCCGGTGGTACGCCGGGGTGCCGCGCCGACCGGGGCCCCGATCCGGTCCTTGAGCTCGAGGATGATCCGCTGCGCGCCCTTCTGGCCGATGCCCGGCACGGCGGTGAGCGCCTTGACGTCCTCGGTGGCGACCGCGCGGCGCAGCTCGTCCGGCGGGTGCACCGCCAACATCGCCTGGGCCAGCTTGGGCCCGACGCCGCTGGCGGTCTGCAGCAGCTCGAAGACCGCCTTCTCGTCGTCGTCGAGGAACCCGAACAGGGTCAGCGACTCCTCGCGCACCACCATGCTGGTCGGCAGGGTGACGTGCTGCCCCGGCCGCAGGGTCGCGAGCGTGCCCGGGGTGCAGTTGAGCTCGAGGCCGACCCCGCCGACCTCGAGCACGGCCGAGGTGAGGGTCAGCCCGGCGACCTTGCCGGCGACGAAGGCGATCAACGGCTTCTCCTTCCGGCCGCGGCCAGGGCGGCGTCGATGCGGTGGCTGGCGGTGCCCCGCCAGATGTGGCAGATGGCCAGGGCCAGCGCGTCGGCGGCGTCGGCCGGCTTCGGCTGCTCGGTCAGCCGCAGCAGGCGGGTGACCATCGCGCCCACCTGCTCCTTGCCGGCGCGACCGTTGCCGCTGACCGCGGCCTTGACCTCGCTGGGCGTGTGAGTGGCCACGGGCAGGCCGCGTCGGGCCGCGGCGACCAGGGCCAGTCCGCTGGCCTGCGCGGTGCCCATCACCGTGCGTACGTTGTGCTGGCTGAACACCCGCTCCACGGCGACGGCGTCGGGGCGGTGGAGCTCGAGCCACTCCTCGATGCCCGCCTCGATCGCGCACAGCCGCTGCGCCACGGGCTGGTCGGCCGGCGTGCGCACCACCCCGACCGCGACCATCCGCAAGGGGCGCCCGACGGTGCCCTCGACCACGCCGAGACCGCACCGGGTCAGCCCGGGGTCGATCCCCAGCACGCGCACCTGCGCCCCTCTCGTCCGAACACCTGTTCGGACCAACCTAACCGACCGCGCCGACGGCACGGCGCAGGACGCGCCGCGGCCGGCCCCGGGCCGGGGAGACGACCGGGTCAGGCGTCGAGCTTGGCGAGCACCTCGTCGGAGACGTCGAAGTTGCCGAAGACGTTCTGCACGTCGTCGAGGTCCTCGAGCGCCTCCACGAGCCGGAACACCTTGCCCGCGGCCTCCTCGTCGACCTCGACGGTGACCGAGGGGACGAACGAGGCCTCGGCCGAGTCGTAGTCCAGCCCGGCGGCCTGCAGCGCGGTGCGCACGGCGACCAGGTCGGTCGCCTCACTGATCACCTCGAAGGTGTCGCCGAGATCGTTGACGTCCTCGGCACCGGCGTCCAGCGTGGCCTCCAGGACGTCGTCCTCGGTGACCTCCCGGCTGTCCTGCTCCTTGGACACGATCACCACGCCCTTGCGGGTGAACAGGTAGGACACCGACCCCGGGTCGGCGAGCGAGCCGCCGTTGCGGTTGATCGCGGTGCGGACCTCCATCGCGGCGCGGTTCTTGTTGTCGGTGAGGCACTCGATCAGGAAGGCCACTCCGTTGGGGCCGTAGCCCTCGTACATGATCGTGGCGTACTCCGCGCCGCCGGCCTCGGCGCCCGAGCCGCGCTTGACCGCGCGGTCGATGTTGTCGTTGGGGACCGAGGACTTCTTCGCCTTCTGGATGGCGTCGTAGAGCGTGGGGTTGCCGGCCGGGTCGCCGCCGCCCATCCGCGCGGCCACCTCGACGTTCTTGATCAGCTTGGCGAACAACTTGCCGCGCCGCGCGTCGATGACGGCCTTCTTGTGCTTGGTGGTCGCCCATTTGGAGTGGCCAGACATGTGGAGTTGCCCCTACTTCCGCATCTCGTTGTCGTCGCCCGCCAGGTCCTGCTGCCCGGCGCCGCGCGTCTGGGCGCGCACCTGGTCGACGAACACGGCGTGCATTCGGTGGTCCCCGGTGATCTCGGGGTGGAACGACGTGGCGAGCAGGTTCGCCTGCCGGACCGCGACGATCCTACCGACCGCGTCGCCGGTGGCCACCCGGGCGACCACCTCCACCTCCTGACCCACCTTCTCCACCCACGGTGCGCGGATGAACAGCGCGTGGAAGGTGAAGCCGGGCTCGACGGCACCGTCGGGGCGCACGTCGAGATCGGCCTCGAAGGAGCTGACCTGGCGCCCGAACGCGTTGCGCCGGACCACCACGTCGAGCCCGCCGATCGTCTCCTGGCCGGCGATACCGCCCTCGATGCGGTCGGCCAGCATGATCATCCCGGCGCAGGTGCCGAAGGCAGGCAACCCGTCGTGGACGGCGCGCTGCAGCGGCTCGAACAGCTCGAAGGTGCGGGCCAGCTTGTACATCGTGGTCGACTCGCCGCCGGGCATCACGATGCCGTCGACCGCGTCGAGCTCGCGGGGCCGGCGCACCGGTACGGCGCGGGCGCCCGCGCGCTCGAGCATGCGCAGGTGCTCGCGCACGTCGCCCTGCAGCGCGAACACGCCCACGGTGACCGCGGCCGCCGGATCCGGCATGGCCTCCCCGCTCATGAGTCCATCGTAGGCGCGGGATCGACCGGTCCCGGGCCGCTGAGCGGGCGGCGCTGCCAGGAGGCCGACACCTCGATCCGGCCCTCGTCGAAGTGGGCGGCCAGCCCGTGGTGCTCCAGCACCCCGACCACGGTGTCGAGCAGATCGTCACCCGGAGCGACGTTCGCCGTGCTCGCGTGCCACACGTTGACCTCGAGCATCCCCTCGTCGATGGCGTGCCAGACGTCGGGCGGGGTGAACCAGGCGATCCCGGCGGGCGGGTCACCGACTTCCCGGCGCCGTTCGAGCTCGGCCTTGGCCGACCAGTGGTCCGGGCAGCCCTGCAGCACGACCAGGCCGAGGCCCTCGAGCTCCGCGAAGGCCAGCTGGAGCCGGTCGTAGTCGGTGACCTCCGGCCACGCGCGGGCGTCGGTGTCCAGCTCGGCGCGGAACTCCTCCACCCAGGCCCGGGCAGTGCTCTCGGGATCGGGGACGTCGAGGTCGTTGCGCACGGCGAGCAGCACCTCGTCGTACAGCGCCGTGTCGTCCAGCAGCCCGGAGCGCACGCAGGAGCGGGCGAACTCGCGGACGTGGTCCTCGGCCAGGCTCACCAGCCGCGCTCGGCGAGTCGGTGCGGCTGGGGCAGGTCCTCGACGTTGATGCCGACCATCGCCTCGCCGAGACCGCGCGAGACCTTGGCCAGCACGTCCGGGTCGTCGTGGAAGGTGGTCGCCTGGACGATGGCGCGGGCGCGCTGCTCGGGGTTCCCCGACTTGAAGATGCCCGAGCCGACGAACACGCCGTCCGCGCCCAGCTGCATCATCATCGCCGCGTCCGCGGGGGTGGCGATGCCTCCTGCGGTGAAGAGCACCACCGGCAGGCGTCCACCCGTGGCGACCTCCTTGACCAGGTCGTAGGGAGCCTGGAGCTCCTTGGCGGCCACGTAGAGCTCGTCGGGGTTCATCGCACCGAGCCGGCGGACCTCGGCACGGATGGTGCGCATGTGGGTGACCGCGTTGGACACGTCCCCGGTGCCGGCCTCGCCCTTGGACCGGATCATCGCCGCACCCTCGGTGATCCGCCGCAGCGCCTCGCCGAGGTTGGTCGCTCCGCACACGAACGGCACGGTGAACGCCCACTTGTCGATGTGGTTGGCGTAGTCGGCCGGGGTGAGCACCTCGGACTCGTCGATGTAGTCCACGCCGAGGCTCTGCAGCACCTGCGCCTCGACGAAGTGGCCGATCCGGGCTTTGGCCATCACCGGGATGGACACGGCTTCGATGATCGAGTCGATCATGTCCGGGTCGCTCATCCGGGAGACACCGCCCTGGGCGCGGATGTCGGCGGGCACGCGCTCGAGCGCCATCACCGCGACGGCGCCGGCGTCCTCGGCGATGCGGGCCTGCTCGGCGGTGACCACGTCCATGATCACGCCGCCCTTGAGCATCTCGGCCATGCCGCGCTTGACGCCGGACGTGCCGGTGGCCGCGGCGCCCTCGGGGGCGTGGCCCTCGGCGCCGGGCGTGGTGTGGGCTGGATCCTGGGTCTGGTTCTGCGCGGTCACGGCAACCTTCTGGTGTCAGGCGGGCGCGACGACGCCCGCCGGGTACGGGGGTGCTCCCAGCCTACGGCGCGCGTCGGGCGGGTGCGAACCGGCGCGGAGCCGGTGCGGGCCGGGCCGGGTCGAACCCGTGCAGGCTCACTCGTGCACGAGCGCGGGCGGGGGCCGGTCGTCGAGGTCCACCGTGCTCAGCGGCGCGGCGCGCCCGGCCAGCCGCAGCCAGCGCACCCGGCGGCGCGAGCGCAGCGCGCGGGCGTTGACCACCACGTCGTTGTGGAAGCGGCGGGCCAGCTCGACCTTGCGGCAGTCGGCCCGCAGCTCGGCGAGCAGCTCGCCGGTGCCGGGGAGCTCCTCCAGCGCCCTCAGCTCGGCGTCGTCACGGAACACCGCCCGCAGCGCCTCGGACAGGTCCGACTCCGCCGCCTCGAAGTCGCCGTCGACCGCCCCCCGCGCCTGATGAGCCGCGTCGACGAGCAGCAGCGAACGCGCCGGGTCCAGCGCGCCGGAGGTGGCCAGCTCCAGGGTCGTCGCCGAGCGCCGCAGCAGCTGGGTGTCCAGGGACGCCCGCGCCACGTCGATGCGGTGGTGCATCCGGTCCAGCCTGTTCGCGGTCCACGTGAGCCACGAGCCGAGCAGCGCCACGAGCAGCACGGCGAGCACCGCGACCAGCCACAGCCACTCGGTCACGACTGGCTCACCGGGCCCGATCCGCGGTCACCGGAGCGCGCCCCGTCCGGCGGCCCTCCCAGCACCGTCTCGTAGACCTGCACCACCCGTGCCGCGACGGCGGTCCAGTCGTAGCGGCGCACCGCCCGGCCGGCCGCCTCGACCAGCCGGTCGGCCTCGGCCCGGTCGGTCAGCAGCCGGCCGGTCGCCTCCGCCAGCGCGGCGGGGTCGCCGGCGCGGAACAGCGCGCCGTACTCCCCCTCGCCGAGCACGCGGCGGAACGCCGGGATGTCGCTGGCCAGCACGCAGGTCCCGGCGGCCATCGCCTCGACCAGGACGATCCCGAAGCTCTCACCGCCCGTGTTCGGCGCCAGGTACACGTCGGCCGTGCGCAGCGCCGCGGCCTTCTCCTCGTCCGAGGCGCGGCCCAGGAAGCGCACCTGCTCGCGTACCTCGGCAGGCAGCGAGGAGCGCGCCCGGTCGAGGTCTCCCCCACCCACCACCAGCAGGCGTACGTCGCCTCGCGCCGCGACCAGCTCCGGCAGCGCCCGCCGGACCAGGTCGAAGCCCTTGCGCGGCTCGTCGAGCCGGCCGACGAAGGCGAGCGTGCCGCCGGCGCCGCGCCACTCCGGCCGCGGCACGGCGGAGGCGTAGCGGTCGACGTAGACGCCGTTGGGGATCACCACCGGCTCACCGCCGAGGTGCTGCACCAGGGTGTCGCGGGCGAACTCCGAGACCGCGATCCGGCCGGTGATCTTCTCCAGGCTGGGCCGCAGGATCGCCGCGGAGGCCGACATCGCCCGGGACCGGATCTGGGAGGTGTGGAAGGTGGCCACCACCGGACACTCCGCGGCCCACAGGGCGAGCAGCGAGAGGCTGGGCGAGGCCGGCTCGTGCAGATGGATCACGTCGAAGCGCCCCTCGCGCAGCCAGCGGCGGACCCGGGCGGCCACCAGCGGGCCGAAGGACACCCGGGCGACCGATCCGTTGTAGGGGACGGGAAGGGCCTTGCCGGCCGAGACCACGTAGGGCGGCAGCGCGGTCTCGTCCTCGCTGGGCGCGAGCACCGAGACCGTGTGGCCCAGGCCGATCAGCGCCTCGGCGAGATCCTTGACGTGGTTCTGCACCCCGCCCGGGACATCGAGGGAGTAGGGGCACACCAGACCGATCCGCACGGCTCAGCCTCCACGGCCGGAGCGGGCCCGCAGCGCCGGTGCCGACCCGCCGACGAACACCTTCTGCATCATGTGCCAGTCCGCGGGGTGCGCGGCGAACGCCTCGCCGAAGACGTCGGCCACCTGCTGCATCATCGCGGCCACCCCGTGCTCGCCCTCGACGTGCGGCACCGGGTCGTGGATGGTGATCGCCAGGTCGGGCCCGTCGTAGCTCATCGTCACCGGCAGCAACACCGCACCGGTGCGCTGCGCGAGCACGGCGGGGCCGCGCGGCATCCGGGCCTGGTGGCCGCGCAGGGTGACGGGCACGCCGGTGCGGCCGAGATCACGGTCGGCGAGCAGGCAGGCCAGGCCGCCGTCGCCGACCCACTGCTGCAGCCGGCGGAAGGCCGCGGCGTCCCCCAGGCCGAGGATCTCCATGCCCAGGGAGCGTCGGTAGGCCACGAACTCGTCGTAGAGCCGCTCGGGGCGCAGCCGCTCGGCGACCGTGACCAGCGGCATCCCGGTGGCGCAGGCCCAGGCGCCGGCCCAGTCCCAGTTGCCCATGTGCGGCAGGGCGACGACCACGCCGCGGCCCTCGGCGTACGCCTGCCGCAGGGTGTCCTCGTTGCTCACCCGGGTCCGGGCGACCAGGTCCCCGGTCGGCCACGACGGCAGGCGGAACGACTCGCACCAGTAGCGCAGGTAGGAGCGCACCGCCTCGTGCACCAGCGCCTCGGGCACCGGCCGCCCGACGACGCGGTCCAGGTTGGCCCGCAGCCGCTGCACCGCCCGCGGATCCCGCCGGTACACCTGGTCGGCGATCCGGTCGAACAGTCGCCTCGCGGCCGGCTCGGGGAGGAGCCGGACCAGCCGCCACCCGGAGACG
>DASSVD010000002.1:0-24563 GCA_035706365.1 Nocardioidaceae bacterium | reverse complement strand
GACGGCGCCACGGCCGAGTAGATCAGGCGGACCCTGCTCGGTGGCGCGCCATGCTCGAGCGTCCTGTCCAGGCGTGCTGGACGCGGCGCAACCGAGGCACCTGAGCCACCTCCGACAAAGCTGGGACGGGACACAGACGGGACACGGCCGCAGTAGGTCTTCTGAAGCGAGAACGACGAAGGCCCTCCGCCGTGCGTTTCAGCAGGTCAGAGGGCCTTTGCCGCGAGCGACCCCGACGGGACTCGAACCCGCGGCCTCCGCCGTGACAGGGCGGCGCGCTAACCAACTGCGCTACGGGGCCTGGCTGTGTAGTTGTGCTGTCGTGCTGCGGCAGCCCGACGCCTTCGCGTCCGACCGCGAGCGGAATGCTAGCCCAGATCCGCGCGGGATCCGAATCGAGCCTTCCTGCACCCCCAACGGGATTCGAACCCGTGCTACCGCCGTGAAAGGGCGACGTCCTAGGCCACTAGACGATGGGGGCTTTCACCCGGATGGCCTTCGGGCGGAGCCTACTGCCGTCAGGGACCGGTACAGCATAGGGCGCCCGCCGATCCGGTACAAATCGAAGACGCTGCCACAATGGATGCGTGGAGGCGTCGTGAACGGGTCAGGTGAGCAGCGGTGATCGAGATGACCCGCGAGCGGTTCGAGGAGCTGGTCGGCGACGCCCTCGACGCGGTGCCGGCCGAGCTCGCGGCGCTGATGGACAACGTGGTGGTGCTGGTCGAGGACGAGCCGCCGGCCGACGACCCCGAGCTCCTCGGCTACTACGACGGGACGCCGCTGACCGAGCGGGGTGCGTCGTACGGCGGGGTGATGCCCGACCGGATCCTGATCTTCCGCAATCCGACGCTGCGGATGTGCCACGACGAGGCCGAGGTCGTCGCGGAGGTGCGGATCACCGTGGTGCACGAGATCGCCCACCACTTCGGCATCGACGACGACCGGCTGCACGAGCTGGGCTACGCCTGATCGGGCAGCTCCACCATGCTGGACAGCTCCACCTCCAGCGACCCGGTCCACGGCTGCGGCGGCTCACCGGCGGCCTGCCGGACGAACTCGCCGAGGTACCACCGCTGCAGGTCCAGCTGCTGCGGCGAGGCGGCCAGCGCGAGCAGCCGCTGCTCGCGGCAGAACCGGTCGGCCCTCTCCAGCATGACCAGCAGCCGGCCCATCGACTCCGGCGCGCTGGGTGGTACGTCGTACTCCAGGTCCACCTGCTCCACGTCGGCGGCGATCGCCTCGTCGAGCACGGTGACCCCCGCGGCCAGGCGGCGCTCCTGCTCCACGCGCAAGAACAGCTCGGACAGCTCGCGGGCGACCGGGTAGTCCTCGGCGTGGGCCAGCGAGAGCAGACGCAGCTCGCGCTGCAGCTCGTTGTAGCGGCCGCGGAAGTGCGCGAAGACCCGCACCGGCATCCGGTGCAGCGAGACGTGGATCAGCTCCTGCGGTTCCTCGGCGCCGGCGAGCAGCTGCTCCACGGCCTGGTCGGGGTCGTAGACCCGGCCGCTGAGGTCGCCGGCCGCGCGGGGTTCGCTCGACGGCTCGAACCAGACCGTCTTGCCGTCCGGTGCGAGGTCCGAGCCCCAGGTGGAGGAGTAGAGCGCGACGATCCCGAGGCCGCGGCCGATCGTGGAGAGCAGGTGCTCCTCGTCGGTCATCTCCACGTTGACCTCGGGCGGGTCGTGGGAGTGGTCGCGCACCTCCACCCGCGGGTGGTCGCGGGTCCCGCGCAGCCGCACCGTGAACGGCGGCTCGCCGTGCAGGATCGCGTTGGTGACCAGCTCGGAGACGCCCAGCTCGGCGGCGTCGACCAGGTCGTCGCGACCCAGCCGGCCCAGCAGCTCCGCGATCCAGGCGCGGGCGCGGCGTACCGCCTGCGGGTCGGGCTCGAGCGGCAGCGGGGCGCTGTTGAGAGGCATCCCGGCTCAGCCCCGGGCCCGGGCGGCGGCCAGCGAGATGAGCCGGGTCACCACCATCGCGATGTAGAAGACGCCGGCCACCTCCTCGAGCATGACGACGCTGCGGGCATAGCCCGACGTCGGGATGATGTCGGAGAGGCCGGTGCCCGCCAGGGTCGTGAACGAGAGGAAGAGCAGCTCCATCCAGGACCGATTACCCTCCCCGCCGGCGGAGAAACTTCCGGGTTGCAACGCCTGAATCACGACGTACACGTAGGCGAACGCCCACGCCAACAGGGTGAACACCGCGCCGATCGCGAACAGCTCGTCGCGACCCACGTGGGTGTCCTCGAGCATGTAGGCGATCATGCTCAGCGCGGCGTAGAAGTAGAGCACCGCCTCGAAGCCCGAGGACCAGGGGAACAGCGCGTCGCGCGCCGTGAACACCTGGATGCCCAGCAGCACCAGGGCGGGCGCGCCGATCAGGATGCTCACCCAGGACAGGAACGGCGTCACCCGGATCGCGAGCACCGCGAGGACCAGCACCAGCATGCCGAAGATCGCGAACGCTGCGCGCCCGGCGTTGCTGTCCTCCATCAGCGGGTAGAGCAGCACTCCGAGCAGCTGGAGGGCGAGCAGGTGTGCGCTCGGCGTGTGCCGCACGAAGCCGACCGCTCTCATGTCCGGGAAGGGTAGACCTTCCCTCGGCCACGTCGCGCCAGGGAGCCGATTCACCGCCGGCTCGCTGGCGCGTCGTGGCCGCTTCGAAGCGCTTCTCCGGGAGAACCGGCGTGACCAACGGAGAAGTGGGTACGTCGCCGCCAGCCGACGGCTCGACCTGGAAGGAGATCACGATGCCCCGACTTTCCCGCCCACCCCGCCCACGACCCGGCCGCACTGCCACCCGGGCAGGGCTCGCGCTGGGCCTGGTCGGGAGCATGGCCCTCCTGGCCGGGTGCGCCCAGGGCACCGGCGGCGGGGCGAGCGGCGACACGGACGCCACCTACGACGCCGAGCAGAACCTGTCGGGCCAGCTGTCGATCATGGGGTTCAGCGTCAGCGACGACGTGGCCGAGAGCCGGCTCGCGGTCGCCAAGGACGCGATCGCGCCGGCCAGGGTCAAGCTGGTCGAGGGTGAGCTCGACATCCAGCAGTTCCTCTCCGCAGTCGCGGCCGGCGACCCGCCGGACCTGATCTACGCCGACCGCAACGAGATCGGCACCTTCGCCTCCCGCGGGGCGATCATGCCGCTGGGCGACTGCATCGACGGCGAGGGCATCGACACCGACGTGTTCCGCGAGTCCGCGCTGGACCAGGTCACCTTCGAGGGGGACGTCTACGGCATCCCCGAGTTCAACGTCGTGCAGATCATCCAGGCCAACCAGAACCTCCTGCAGCAGGCCGGCCTCACTGTCGAGGACGTCAACGGACACAGCTGGGACGCGATCACCCAGGCCAGCAAGAAGATGAGCCGCACCGAGGACGGCGACCTCACCGTGATCGGCTTCGACAGCAAGCTGCCGGAGTTCCTGCCGCTGTGGGCCAAGGCCAACGGCGCCGAGCTGATCTCCGAGGACGGCCGGACCGCCCAGCTCGACGACCCGAAGGTGCTCGAGGCGCTGAAGTGGGCTGTGGGGATCTACGAGGACCAGGGCGGCTTCAGCACCGTGAAGGCGTTCCGCGACTCCACCGACTTCTTCGGCGAGGGCAACCAGTTCGCCACCGGCACCCTCGGTGCGATGCCGATGGAGCAGTGGTACGTCAACATCCTCAACGACGTCTCGCCGGATGCGCCGATGGCCTTCGACACCGTGCACACCCTCGAGGGCGAGCCCATCGCCTACGCCAGCGGCCTCGCCTGGGCGATCCCGGCCGGAAGCGGGAACCCCGAGGCGGCCTGCCGTTTCGCCCGTGCGATGACCGAGACCGACACCTGGGTGAAGGCGGCACGGAACCGCAAGCAGGCCCGCGAGAAGGACGGCGGCATCTTCACCGGGCTGCTCACCGGCAACGCCGAGGCCGACGCGAAGATCCGGGCGATGATCGAGCCGGGCGACCCGACCTGGGACGCCGCCATCGACGCGATGTACGAGGCCAACGAGCACACCTTCGCCGCGCCGGCCAACCCGGCCGACAACGCGTTCGAGACCGCCTGGCAGGACGCGGTCAACCGGGTGCTCAACGGGCAGCAGGAGCCGGCCGAGGCGTTGGCCCAGGCGCAGGAGGAGGCGCAGCAGGCGCTGGACGAGGCGTGGGCGACCTGGGACAAGAAGGAGGGGTGAGATGTCGCGGGACCTGCGCCCCGCGCTGCTGTTCATCAGCCCCTGGCTGGTCGGCTTCGCGGTGTTCACCGCCTGGCCGCTGGTGTACAGCGGCTACCTGTCGCTGACCGACTACGACGTCATCAACGACCCGTCGTTCGTCGGGCTGGACAACTACCGCGCGCTGTTCGAGGACCCCAAGTTCGCGCTCGCGCTGCGCAACACGTTCGTCTTCGCGGTGCTCTCGGTGCCGGCCCAGCTGGTCGTCTCGCTCGGTCTGGCACTGCTGCTGAACCGGGCCGGGCGGGCGGCGGGCTTCTTCCGCACCGCGTTCTTCCTGCCCAAGATGACCCCGCCCGTGGCCGTCGGCGTACTCCTGCTCCTGCTGTTCAACGGGCAGAGCGGGCTGATCAACAGCGTGCTCGGCTGGTTCGGCATCGACGGGCCGGCGTGGACCACCGACCCGACCTGGGTGAAGCCGGGGCTGGTGCTGATGGGGCTGTGGACCGTGGGCGGGTCGGTGATCATCCTGCTCGCCGCGCTGCGCAACGTGCCGACCGAGCTGTACGACGCGGCCCGGGTCGACGGGGCCAGCCCCTGGCGCCAGACCTGGCACGTCACGGTGCCGATGATCAGCGGCGCGCTGTTCTTCGTCTTCATCGTGGACACCATCGCCGCCTTCCAGTCCTTCACCGAGGCCTACACCGCCTACTTCGGCTCGGGCAACACCACCTACAGCAACGACGCGGCGCTGTTCTACGTGATCTACCTGTTCCAGCAGGCGTTCCAGTTCCTGCAGATGGGATACGCCTCGGCGATGGCGTGGGTGTTGTTCGGCATCATCATGGTGGTCACGTTCATCCAGTTCCGGGTCACCAAGCGGTTCGTCTACTACGAGGGGGAGCAGCGGTGACCACGCTGGAGCAGACCGCCGTCGTCGACGTCGAGACCCCGCGCGTCGGCGTACGCCGACGCGACCGACCGCCCCGCCGACGGGTGACGCGCGTGCTCACCTACGCCCTGCTGTGCGGGCTGACCGTGCTGTTCGTCTACCCGTTCCTGTGGCTGCTCAGCGCGTCGTTCAAGCCGCGCAGCGAGGTCTTCGACAACAAGCTGATCCCCGAGACCTTCACCCTGGACAACTACGTCAAGGTCTGGCACGAGGCGCCGATGGCGCTGTGGCTGTTCAACAGCGTGTGGGTGACGGTGCTGGCCGCCGTCGCCGTCACCGTGTCCAGCGCGATGGTGGCCTGGGGATTCAGCTACTTCCGGTTCCGCGGGCGCAACGGGCTCTTCGGGGTGGTACTGGCCACGATGATGCTGCCGGGGGCGGTGACCATGGTGCCGGTGTTCTTGATCTGGAACTCGCTGGGCATGGTCGGCACGCTGACCCCGCTGTGGGCGCAGAACCTGTTCGGCAGCGCGTTCTACATCTTCCTGCTGCGCCAGTTCTTCCTCGGCCTGCCCCGCGACCTGTTCGACGCCGCGAAGGTGGACGGCGCGAACAACTGGCAGATCTTCCGGCTGATCGCGCTTCCGCTGAGCAAGCCGGCACTGGTGGTCACCGCGCTGTTCGAGTTCCAGGCGGCCTGGACCGACCTGATGCGGCCGCTGATCTACCTGCGCGACTCCGAGGACTTCACGGTCCCGCGGGGGCTGAAGGCGCTGGTCGACCAGTTCGGCTTCGGCGGCAACTTCCACTGGGAGATCCTGGTCACCGCGAGCGTGATCACCACCGTGCCGATGATCGTGCTGTTCTTCCTCGGCCAGAAGCACTTCGTCGAGGGGATCGCCACCTCGGGCACCACCCGGTGAGGCCGTCGCAGAGCGTCGCAGCGGCCGAACCAGGTCAGTGGTCGAGGTGCCGCGCCCAGGCAAAGCAGAACAGCCCGTAGCAGGCCAGCCCGACCGCGATCACCAGTAGCAGCGGTGAGCCGAACGGCTGGTCCAGCACGGTCTTGAGCGCCTGGTCCAGGCCGCCGGACTTCTGCGGGTCGTGGGTCGCCGCCGCCCAGCAGAACAGGCCCGCGACCACCGACAGGGCGACGCCCTTCGCGACGTAGCCGACCATCCCCAGAGCGACGTAGACGCGGCCGCTGGTGCCGGTGTTGCCGCGGATGTTCATCTTGTCGCGGAAGTCCTCGGTGAAGCCCTTGTAGACGTGGGCGGCGGCCACCACCAGGATGCCGATCCCGATCGCGCCGACGATGAGCTGCCCGCCGGGCATCGACATCAGCCGCGCGGTCAGCGTGTCGGTCGACCCACCGGACCCGCCGGAGCTCGACCCACCGCCCAGGGCGATCTTGAGCGCGCTGACCCCGAGCACCGCGTAGATCACCGCCTTGCCGGCCGAGCCGACCTTCTTGACCGCCAGCTTCGCGCCGTCCTCGTCGTGGCGCAGCAGCGCCTCGGCGGCCTGCCACAGCACGAGGGCGAAGAAGCCGACCGCGACCACCCACAGCAGGATCTGGCCGAACGGCTTCTGCGCGAGCTCGCTGAGCGCGCCGCTGCCGCTGGCCTGCCCGGCGTGGTGGCCGAGCGCGAGCTGCCCGGCCAGCCAGGCGATGAGTAGGTGCACCACCCCGAAGCAGACCAGCCCCAGCCGCACCGCGTGGTCGAGCACCGGCGAGTGCTTCGCCTTGCGTCCGGCCCGCTTCGCCTTGGTCGTCCTGGTCGCCTTCGCCGTCCGGTTCGCCTTCTGACCTGTGCTCACCGCACGTGCCCGCCTGTCTGCCTCACGGCGTCTGATACCCCGTTGCCGGGGTGAATGTACCCCTTGCCCTGCACCGTCACGCCCGGGCCGGGTACACATGGTCCCGTGACCCTCCCCGGCAATGACACACCGCTCGACCCGGCCCCTCCCGCTCCCGGGACCGGACTCGTCCTCGGCCCGCTGCTGCGCCACGTCGACACCACCTCGGCGGCGGTGTGGGTGGAGACCGCCGGCCCGGCACGGGTGGAGGTCCGCGCAGCCGGTCGGAGCTGGTCGACCGGCACGTTCGCGGCGCACGGCCACCACTACGCGCTCGTCGAGGTCGACGGTCTGGAGCCGGGCACCGAGGCCGCCTATGAGGTGTGGCTGGACGACCAGCCGGTGTGGCCGCTGGCGGACGCGGCGTACCCCTCCAGCGTGATCGCGACGCTGACCGAGCCGGGCGGTGCCGACCGGGGGCTGCGGATGGCGTTCGGTTCGTGCCGCACCAGCGTGTCCCACGACCGCGACGGCAACCGCACCCACGGCGTCGACGCGATGCGCGCCTACGCGCTGGCGCTGGCCGCCGGAGAGGTACGCCGCCCCGACCTCGTGCTCTTCCTCGGCGACCAGGTCTACGCCGACGAGACGTCGAAGGAGATGCAGGAGTTCATCCGCTCCCGGCGCGACCCCGACCAGCCGCCCGGGGAGGAGCTGAAGGACTACGAGGAGTACGCCCACCTCTACCGGCTGGCCTGGAGCGACGAGGCGAACCGGTGGCTGCTGTCGACGCTGCCGAGCTTGATGATCTTCGACGACCACGATATCCGCGACGACTGGAACACCTCGCTGTCGTGGAAGCAGAAGATGGAGGCCACCTCCTGGTGGCACGAGCGGATCGTGTCCGGGCTGGCGTCGTACTGGGTCTACCAGCACGTGGGCAACCTGTCGCCGGCCGAGCGTGCCGAGGATCCGATCTGGCGCCGCATCGCCGCGCACGAGGGTCCCGGCGAGCCGGACGTCGGCGACGCGCTGGATGCGCTCGCCGACCGCGCGGACCAGGATCCGGAGAGCTACCGGTGGAGCTATGCCCGGGACCTGGACGACGTCCGGCTGGTGGTGGTCGACTGCCGTGCCGCCCGGGTGCTGCAGCCGGGCCGGCGCTCGATCCTCGACGACCAGGAGCTCGCCTGGCTCGACGAGCAGCTGCGTGGCGATGTCGCCCACCTCCTGGTGGGCACGTCGTTGCCCTTCCTGCTCTCCCCGGGCCTGCACCACCTCGAGGCGTGGAACGAGGCCCTCGTCGAAGGCGCCTGGGGCAGGCTGGCCGCCCGCTTCGGGGAGTGGCTCCGCCAGGCGGTCGACCTCGAGCACTGGGCGGCGTTCCAGCGGGGTTTCCAGCAGGTCGCCGCGATGGTCCTCGAGGTCGCCCAGGGGCGGCGCGGGACCCCGCCGCAGACGGTGACGTTCCTGTCCGGGGACGTGCACCACTCCTACGTCTCCGAGGCGTACCTGCCACGGCTGCGCACCGGGACCCGGATCGTGCAGGCGGTGTGCTCGCCGATCCGCAACCCGCTGCCGCGCTCGATGCGCTTCGCGACCGCGTTCTTGTCCTACGGCCTGGCCGGGCCGATGGGCGCGCTGGTGGCGCGGTCCGCGCACGTGCCGGACCCGCCGTTCCGCTGGGGGTCGCTGCGCGGACCGTGGTTCGACAACAACCTCGCCGTGCTCGAGCGGACCGCGACAGGGCTGGAGCTGACCTGGTTCACCGGCGAGGTGCCGGACGGCGTGCCCGCGGAGGAGGAGGCCGCCGGGGCGCTCGCCGGGACCGACGGGGCCGACGATCCGAACCGGCACCCGCGACTGCGCGAGGCCGCCGCGATGACGATCGGACCGCGGGGACCGGGACGGGGGCGACGGCCTGCGCCGGGCCGGACGCCGCTCAGCCGGACGCCGCTCAGCCGGGCGTGGCGGTGGCTGGCTGGCCGGTGGGCAGGCCGAGGAGGGCGTTCTCGACCACCTCGGTGAGGGCCGGGTGGATCCAGTACTGCCCGCGGGCGAGCTGTGCGGCGGTGTGCCCCGCGGCCATCGCCTGCACGAGCGGCTGGATCAGCGTCGCCGCCTGCGGCCCGAGGAGGTGCGCCCCGAGGAGCAGGCCGGTGTCCGGGTCGGCGAGCAGCTTGGCGAAGCTGGTGTTGTCCTCCAGGGCCCAGCCGTACGCCGTGTCGCCGTACGCCTGTCGCGAGGTGACGAAGCGCAGGCCGCGATCGCGTGCCTCCTCCTCAGTCACGCCCACACTGGCCACCTGCGGCGAGCTGAACACCGCGCTGGGGACGAACCGGTGGTCGGCCGCCACCGGATCGTCGGGGTGCAGCAGGTTGTGCCGGACCACCCGCGCTTCGTGGTTCGAGACGTGCTTGAGCTGGTAGGGGTT
Source organism: Nocardioidaceae bacterium (assembly GCA_035706365.1). Lineage (GTDB taxonomy): Bacteria > Actinomycetota > Actinomycetes > Propionibacteriales > Nocardioidaceae > Nocardioides_C. Next base: position 15,275 of record DASSVD010000002.1, on the reverse strand, counting down.
GCTCACGTCGCCGAGCGCCCAGACGCCGTCGGCGGTGGTGTGCTGGTGGGCGTCGACGGCGACCAGCCCGTCGTCGTCGACCTCGATCCCGGCGTGGTGCAGGTCGAGGCCGTCGGCGTTCGACCGGCGCCCGGTGGCGACCAGCAGCAGGTCGGCCTCCCGGCGCTCGCCGGTGGACAGGTGCACGAGCAGGTGGTCGTCCGGGCCACCGGGGTCCGCGGGGTCCTCGCGAGGGTGTTCCACGCGCAGAACCTCGGTGTCGAGGCGGACGTCCCACTGCCGCCGGGCGAGCTCGGTGAAGCGGGCGCTGACGTCGGCGTCCTCGCGGCGCAGCAGCGCCCCCGACCGGTTCACCACGGTGACCTGGCTGCCGAAGGAGCCGAACACGTGGGCGAACTCGGCCGCGACGAACCCGCCGCCCAGGATCACCAGCCGTCGCGGGGCGGCGTCGATCCGCATCACGGTGTCCGAGGTGTGCACCCGGCCGCACGGGGCGCCCTCCAGCCCCGGGATGTCGGGGATCACCGCGCGGCTGCCGGCGGCGATGACGACCTGGTCGGCGGTGATCCGCTCGCCGGTGCCGGTGTCCAGCTCGCGGGGTCCGGTGAACCGGGCGTGTCCCTCGAACAACGTGACGTCGGCGTTGCGCTCGGCCCGCCAGTTCCGCCCCGCCACGGAGATCGGGTCGATCCGGCGGAAGATCCGGTCGCGGACGTCGCCGAACGCCTCGCGCAGCCGGCCGGAGGCCACCGCCTCGTCGACCCCGAGCTCCAGTCCCAGGCGCTGCGCGTGCGCGGCCTCGGTGATCACGTCGGCGGGGTGCACGAACATCTTGGTGGGGATGCAGCCCACGTTGAGGCAGGTGCCGCCGAACGTGCCCTTCTCCAGGAACGCCACCCGGCGGCCGGCGAACCGTTCGTCCACGATCGAGTTTCCCGAGCCGGTGCCGATCACGGCGAGGTCGAATCGTTGTCCGGAGCCCGTCGAAGGGCGGCGGTCTGAGCCTGTCGAAGGATGGGTCACCCGGGCCATCCTGCCCGAGCCGGTGCGCACCGTGTGAGCGAGGACATGCCGGCACCGGCAATCGGGCACGGGGAGACGGCGTTGTACCCCGTAGGACGGGTAGAAGAACAGCGACGAGCTGCAAGCCAGCGAGAAGAGGCAGGCGATGAACGACACGCGCGGGACCGAGCCCCGGGTCGATCAGGCCCGGGCGGGTGGAGCCACGTCGGACAAGCACCGGGTCGTGGTGATCGGGTCTGGTTTCGGGGGACTGTTCGCCACCAAGGAGCTGCGCCACGCTGACGTCGACGTGACCATGGTCGCCAAGACCACGCACCACCTGTTCCAGCCGCTGCTCTACCAGGTGGCCACCGGAATCCTCTCCGAGGGCGAGATCGCCCCGCCGACGCGCGAGGTCCTCGCCTCTCAGAAGAACGCCCGCGTCCTGCTCGGCGAGGTCACCGGGATCGACCTGCAGCGCAAGACGGTCACCTCGCACGTGCTGAACCGCGAGACCGTCACGCCGTACGACTCCCTGATCGTGGCCGCCGGGTCGACGCAGTCCTACTTCGGCAACGACCACTTCACCGAGTTCGCGCCGGGGATGAAGAGCATCGACGACGCGCTCGAGCTGCGCGGCCGGATCTTCGGCGCGTTCGAGCTGGCCGAGCTCGCCGAGCCGGACGAGAACGTCGACCACCTGCTCACCTTCGTCGTGGTCGGGGCCGGTCCGACCGGGGTGGAGCTGTCCGGGCAGATCGCCGAGCTCGCCGACCGGACGCTGCGCCGCGACTTCCGCCGGATCAACACTCGGCGTGCCCGGGTGATCCTGCTCGATGCCGCCGGTCAGGTGCTCCCGCCGTTCGGCAAGCGGCTGGGCCGCAAGACCCAGAAGGAGCTCGAGCGGCTCGGCATCGAGGTGCAGCTCGGTGCGATGGTGGTCGACGTCGACGAGCGCGGGCTCGTGGTGCAGGACAAGGACGGGACCCGTCGCCGGATCGAGGCGGTCACCAAGATCTGGGCGGCCGGCGTGCAGGCCAGCCCGCTCACGCACACCCTGTCCGATCAGACCGGCGCGGAGCTGGACCGGGCCGGTCGGATCAAGGTCAACTCCGACCTGACGCTGCCTGGGCACCCCGAGGTCTTCGTCGTCGGCGACATGATCAACCTGGACAACCTGCCCGGCGTCGCGCAGGTCGCCATCCAGGGGGCGAAGTACGCCGCTCACGAGATCGAGAACCGGCTGCGCGGCCGCGCCCCGCAGGAGCCGTTCCACTACTTCGACAAGGGCAGCATGGCGATCATCAGCCGGTTCCGGGCGGTGGCGATGGTGGGTCGGCTGCGGCTGACCGGCCCGATCGCCTGGCTGATGTGGCTGGGCGTGCACCTGGTCTACATCACCGGCTTCAAGAACCGGATCACCGCGCTGCTGCACTGGGCGGTCAGCTTCATCGGCCGCGGCCGCTCGGAGCGGACCACCACCGAGCAGCAGGTCTTCGCGCGCGCCGCCCTGGCCCGGCTGCAGAAGGGCGCCGCGGAGCTGGTCAGCGAGCCCGGCGCCTACGACGACGCGAAGGCGAAGCAGGAGCAGGCACGCCGCGCCGAGCTCGAGGCACGCGCCGTCGAGGAGGCCCGGCTCACCGACGCCGGCGAACGAGGGCGCCGGGAGGACCAGCCGGCGGCCTCGCACTGAGGCCGCGCGCATGCGCACCCTGGTCACCGGCGCCACCGGGTACGTCGGCGGCCGCCTGGTCCCAGCCCTGCTGGAGGCCGGGCACGACGTCACGGTGATGGCCCGATCCGAGCGCAAGGTGCACGGTCACGCGTGGGCCGACCGGGTCGACGTCGCCGTCGCCGACGCCACCCGGCCCGAGCAGGTCGCCGCTGCGCTCGAGGGCGTGGACGTCGCCTACTACCTGCTGCACTCCATCGGCACGGGCCCGGACTTCGCGGCCACCGAGCGGCGGATCGCCGAGGACTTCGCCGCGGCCGCCGAACGGGCCGGAGTGCGCCGCATCGTCTACCTAGGCGGGATGGACCCGCGCGACGAGGAGCTGTCCGAGCACCTGCGGTCGCGATCGGAGGTCGCCCAGGTGCTGCTGGACTCGGCCGTGCCCACGGCGGTGCTCCAGGCCGGCGTGGTGATCGGCTCGGGGTCGGCGTCGTTCGAGATGCTGCGCTACCTGACCGAGCGGCTCCCGGTGATGGTGGTTCCGCGCTGGGTGCACTCGAAGATCCAGCCGATCGCGGTCCGCGACGTGCTGCGCTACCTGGTCGGCTGCGCCGAGCTGCCCGCGGACGTCAACCGGCGCTTCGACATCGGCGGCCCGGACGTGCTCAGCTACCTGCAGATGATGCGGCTCTACGCCGAGGTGGCCGGCCTGCCGCGGCGGCGCGTGCTTCCCGTGCCGGTGCTGTCCCCGACCCTGTCCAGTCACTGGGTAGGGCTGATCACGCCGGTGCCCAGCGGGTTGGCCCGGCCGCTGGTGGAGTCGCTGCGCAACACCTCGGTCGCCCGCGAGCACGACATCGCGGCGTACGTGCCCGACCCGCCGGAGGGCCTGATCGGCTACCGGCGGGCCGTGGAGCTGGCGCTGACCAAGATCCGCGACGTGGACGTGCCCACCCGCTGGTCCTCGGCCTCACCGACCGGCGCTCCCTCCGAGCCGCTGCCCTCGGACCCGGACTGGGCCGGCGGGTCGCTCTATGTCGACGAGCGCGAGCGCGAGGTGCACGCCGATCCCGCGGCGCTGTGGCGGGTGATCGAGGGCATCGGCGGCGAGAACGGCTGGTACTCCTTCCCGCTGGGCTGGCAGGTGCGTGGCCTGATCGACCGGCTGTCCGGCGGGCCGGGGCTGCGCCGCGGCCGCCGCGACCCGCGCGACGTCGTGGTCGGAGACTCGGTGGACTTCTGGCGGGTCGAGGAGGTCGAGGAGGGACGGCTGCTGCGGCTGCGCGCCGAGATGCGGCTGCCCGGCCTGGCCTGGTTGGAGCTGTCCGTGGGCAGCGCCGAGCACGGGACCACCACCTTCCACCAGCGGGCGCTGTTCCACCCGCACGGGGCGGCCGGGCACCTCTACTGGTGGTCGGTGTGGCCCTTCCACGGCATCGTGTTCGGCTCGATGCAGCGCAACATCGCCCGAGCGGCCGAGCGGCGCTGACCTACTCCTCGTCGATGGTGTGCACCGCCGCCTCCTCGGCGCTGGCGGCCGCACCGTCGATGCCGACGTCGTCGGCGACCAGGTCCTTCTCCTCGTCCGGGCCGAGCCCGGCGTCCTCGGAGACCAGGCGGCCGGTGCGCTCTTCGCCGACCTCGCCCTCGACGTGCTCGCCCACAGCGGCCTCGTCGTAGGGGTCGGGCTCGGGCACCTCCTGGGCCATCCGCTGCTCCAGCGTCTCGCCCTGCTCCTCCTCGAGCGGCGTGTTGCCGTAGCCCTCGGCCGGCGACCACTTCTCCGGCGGCGAGTAGCCCTCCTCGAGCGGGTCGGCCAGGCCGCGGTCGTCGACCAGCGCGGTGCCGTCCTCCTGGGCCTGGTCCTCGTCGTCGACGCTGTAGCCGTGGTACGACTCGTTCTCCTCGCCGGGGTTCTGGGTCATCACTGCTCCCTCTCGTCGACTCTCGTGCGGTGCCCTCAGCGTTCCCCGCCACCCGCGCGGCATGCGTCCGCCGCCACCGTGAGGTCGCGCACGAGCGCTGCGAGGTCCTCGTCACGTCGCCGGGAGCGCAGCACCGCCGAGGGGTGCGTGGTCGCCACCGCCCAGTCGGGTGCGACCCGGTGAGCGGGCTCGGCCTCGGGCCAGTCCAGCAACCGCCCGCGGCTGGTGCCGACCCGGAAGTCGGCGCCGTACACCGCCTGGCCGGCCGTGGACCCCAGCAGCACCACCCCGCGCGGGCGCACCAGCGCCAGCTCGGCCAGCAGCCAGGGACCGCACGCGGTCACGTGCACCCGGCTCGGCGACTTGTGGATCCGCTGCTTGCCGCGGGTGCCGGCGAAGCGGAAGTGCTTGACGGCGTTGGTGCGGAACACCGCGGCCGGGTCGAGGCCCGCCTCGGCGAGCGCCCAGTCCAGCAGCCGTCCCGCCGGTCCCACGAACGGCTCGCCCTCCCGGTCCTCCTTGTCCCCGGGCTGCTCACCGATCAGCATCAGCGCGGCGTTCAGCGGCCCGTCGCCCATCACCGCCTGGGTGGCCTCCTCGTAGAGCTCGCAGCCGCGACACTGCTGGGCGGCCTCCCGCAGCGCCCGCAGCGACAGCCGGTCGGGGACCCACTGCGCCGCGCCCGGTCGGGTCGTGATCTCGCTCATCTGCCCCTCCTGGCCGGAGGACGCCCGCGGTGGCGGACCGTCTCCAGGATCGGATGTACCCCGCCGGAGCCGACTGGTGCGTCAGGGCAGGGGTCGTGCGGTGTGATGCGGGTGACCGTGGGTACGCCGCTGCTCCTTCAGCTCCGCCTCGTGCAGGTGGGCGCGGCCGCCGGTCAGCTCGTCGCGGACACGTCGCTCGAGGTCGCGGAACACCGACCAGTAGGTGTCGTCGTACTCCTCCATGATCTGGAAGGTCCACCGGCCGGGGAGCACGTTGCGGCCGAGCAGCTCGATCTCGAGTGTCTCGGCGATCTGGTCGTGGCCGGCCTCGCGCAGCTTGGCGATCGCGTCACCGACCTCGAAGTCGGCCTTGCCGGTCAGCTGGTGGAAGGAGTAGAGGTGCCCGCGGGCGCGCTCGGTGGTCTCGAGCGCCTCGGTGAGCAGCCCGACCGCCTCGACGGTCAGGTCGTCCACCCCGTCCGGACGGCAGTGTTCGGTGTCGGGGGCGTCGGCCGGAACGGGGTCGGTCATCGTGGCTCCTCACGGTCGGCGGCTGCCGGGGCTGTGTCCCGTTGCCCGCGGTTCATGCGCGGGCGGCTGCTGCGCGGCGGAGCGGGGGCGGGCGTTCAGGCCGGGGAGGGCAGTCGCACGGCGGCCGGGTCGACCTGGTTCTCCAGGCGGGAGACTGCCCCCACCAGGGAACCGTCGGGACGCAGGCGCGGGGCGTCGACGACGTCACCGCCCACGCAGGTGACGTTGTCGCGGCCACCGGCACGCAACGCCTCCTCGACCAGCACCCCGAGGGCGGCGTCGAGGTCGGCGGTGGCGAGCAGCCGGGCGATCTGCTCCTGGTCGACCAGGTCGGACAGGCCGTCGCTGCACAGCAGCAGCCGGTCGCCCTCACGCAGGTCCAGGCGGACCAGGTCCGGCGCCGGCTCGTGCGCGCCGTCCAGGGAGCGCAGCACCATCGACCGGTAGGGGTGGCGGCGGGCCTCCTCGGCGGTGATCTGCCCGTCGTCGACCAGCTGCTGGACCAGGGTGTGGTCGGCGGTCAGCCGGGTCAGCTCCCCGTCGCGCAGCAGGTAGCCGCGGGAGTCGCCGACGTGCACCAGCCCGAAGCGGTCGTCGTGCCCGGCGATCGCGGTCAGCGTGGTCGCCATCCCGTCCCGGTCGGGGTCGTCGCGGATGCCCGCGCGCAGCAGGTCGTGGGCGCGGGCCACCGCCTCGCCCAGCAGCTCCAACGGGTCGCGGTCCGGGTCGGCCATCGCCAGGCTCGCCGCGACGTACGCCGTGCTCGCCGAGGCCACCTCGCCCGCGGCGGCGCCACCGACCCCGTCGGCGACGAGCAGCAGGTACGGGCCGGCGAACCCGGAGTCCTCGTTGTCCGGGCGCACCAGGCCGACGTGGCTGCGAGCCGACCAGGAGAACCGGAGCATGCCCGAAACCTAAGCGGTGGGCGGCACCTGCGACAAGACCTCACCCGGCACGAGGGCGACCAGGGTGACGCCGTGCTGCGGCGGCCGGATGCCCTCGTGCAGCACCTGGGTCTGCCCGGCGCGCACGGAGAACATCGCGACGACCCCGCCGCGGTCGGCGTACTGTCGCTGCAGGTCGGCGAGCGTTCGCTCGGGGGTGAGCGCGACCGCGGCGACGCGCATGCCGGCGTCCAGCCGGTCCTCGAGCTCGCCGTAGGACAGTGCCGGGACGAACGGGGTGCGGGCGGTCAGGTGGCCGGCGGTGTCCCGCTTGGCGTCGCCGGTCGCGCCGGGCGGGTCCCCGCGCCGCAGCGCGAAGACGTGCGCGCGACCCAGCACGGACGTGAACTCGCGTGCCGCGGTGGCGTTGGTCTCGTCGTCGGGGGAGCAGGCGAGCAGCGAGCCGATGCCGGCCAGGTTCATGTCCTTCACGGCGTACTCGGAAAGGATGTTGGCCGTCTCCGTGGTCAGCCCGGCCATCCGGGCCTTGGCCAGCGTGCGGTACTCGCGCGCCACGATCAGCGTGGGCACCCGGTGCTCCTCCAGCAGTCGGGCGGCGTCGACGACCCAGCGGCTGGTCCCGGCGAACAGCACGCCCTGTGGGGAGGTGCTGGCCAGGTGCAGCCGTTCGGCGAGGCGACCGACCCCGAAGCCGTAGATGGTCACCGTGCAGACGATGAGGATGAACACCAGCGGCACCAGCTGCTCGGCCTCGGTGGAGAGCCGGGCGAGCTCGTCGGCCTGCGCCGCCAGGGTGGTCGCGGTGGCGCCGGTCGCGTCGGCGGCCCGCTCGGTGAGGCGGTCGGCGGCGTGGCCCAGCTCGAGCGCGAAGATGCTGGTCACCGCGGCGGCGACGATCCCGCGCGGTGCCATGCAGGCGAGCAGGGTGCGCTCCTCGCGGGTGACGTTGGTGCCGAGGAGGCCGAGACCGACGCTGACCGGGCGTACGACGAGCACCAGTGCCACCAGGAACAGCAGTGCCTGAGGGAGTACGTCGTACAGCTGCTGGGGGGTGACCCGGCCGGCGAGCACGACGAACAGCGCGCCGACCAGGAGCACCTGCAGATGCTCCTTGAACTCGCGGACGTGCTCGAGGTGCAGCTCGGGCCGGTTGCCGAGGATCACGCCGAGCACGGTGACCGTGAGCAGGCCGCTCTCCTCCTGCAGCAGGTTGGACAGGAACAGGGCGCCGACGGCCGCGCCGAGGAAGACCACCCCGTGCAGGAAGTCGGGGATGGCGTGGCGGCGCATCAGCCATTCCAGCGCGGCGGCGAGCGCGATGGCGATGCCGAAGCCGACGACGGCGGTGCGGAGCAGGCTGAGCGCCACGGCCGGCAGTGCCTCGTCCACGCTGCCGGCGAGGATCGCCTGGAAGACGAGCACGGCGAGGACCGCGCCGATCGGGTCGACGATGATGCCCTCCCAGCGCAGGAGGTTCGACACCCGGCGGGTCGGCCGCAGCGAGCGCAGGATCGGCGCGATCACGGTGGGGCCGGTGACCACCAGAATGGCGCCGACCAGCAGGGCGACGGCGGGGTCGAAGCCGACCAGCAGCGCGGTCCCGGTGATCAGCATCCAGGCGATGAGCACGGTGACGGTGCACAGTCGCGCCACGGGGCGGCGCAGGTCGGTGACCTGGCGGATCCGCAGCGACAGGCTGCCCTCGAACAAGATGATGCCCACGGTCAGGCTCACCCCGCCGAAGAGCACGTCGCGGCCGAGCACCTCCTCGGGGCGCACCACCTGGCCGAGGCCGAAGCCGACCAGCAGGAGGACGAGGATCGAGGGGACGTTCCACTTCCACGCGGCCCACTGGCAGACCACGGCGAGCACGATGACCAGCGCCATGTACGCCCCCGGCGACATGCCCGCGAGGCTCTCCAGCACGCGCGCAGCGCTGTCCCAGCCGTCCCACCCGTCCACGGGTCACAGCGTTCCGTGCCCGCCCCTCCCGCGCAAACGCCCACCCGTCGTGAATGTCTCACCCCGAGCCGCCGACCCGTCGTGAATGTCTCACCCCGAGCCGCCGACCCGTCGTGAATGTCTCCCCTCGACCCGCCGACCCGTCGTCAATGTCCCAGGGGGCGACGCCGGGATAGCGGCCCGGCGGCCTGGGTAGAAGGGGGTGGTACGCCGCAGCCTGACCCCGACGCACCGCGAAGGAGCACAGATGACGTCCGAGCACGACCTCGAGTTCCGCATCGGCCACGACGAGATCGTGCTGCGCAAACGCTACGAGGTGCTCAGCATCGGCAACGACATCCTGGTGGCGCTGTGGTTCATCGTGGGCAGCATCCTGTTCTTCTTCGAGTCGACGCAGATGATCGCGACCACGCTGTTCCTGCTCGGCAGCATCGAGCTGCTGATCCGTCCGGTGATCCGGCTCGCGCGCAAGGTGCACATCCAGCGGGTCCGTGGCGGCGGTCAGGGCGGCGAGGACGGTCGCGGTGGCGCGCCGGCCGACGACGGCTACGACTACTGACCGTCCCGACAGCCGGCCGCTCGGGCCGGTCACCGCACGGTAACGATTCGGGCATCGCTAGCACATTCGAGGCGTGAAGCCGTGTTTCGACACGGAAATTTTCCCGAACCGTTGGACAGATCACGTGCGCTCTGCCCAGAATGATCGACGTTCACAACAGTCACTCTGAGCACTTGGGTCACGGGAATCACATGCCTTCACGCTTCAGCACGCGCCCAGGGCGAGGCCTCACCCGCCTCGTCGCCCTCGCCGCCGCCCTGGCCGTGGCCCCGCTCGCCGGGAGCACCGGCGCGGCGACCTCGAGCTCGCAGGTGCCCGCGACGCCCTCCGGCTCGGTGGACGCAGCCGGATTGCGCTCGGTCGCGGCCGATGCCGACGTACCGCCGGTTCGCGGCCCGAGGCAGACGCGCACGCACCTGACCCAGCTCGACGTTCCCATGGTAAAGCCTGCGGCGACGGCACCGCGCACGAAACGCCTGACGCAGAACCGCACCGCGCAGACGGAGCCGTCCGCGCGCGGGGGCGATGCCGCGAGCACTTCGCCGGCGCAGGGCCCGGTCCTCGTCTCGGCGCTTCCGCGCAGTGAGACACGCCGCTTCGGCTTGGTCGGGGTGACCTGGGAGCCCGGGTTCGACGCCAGCGACCTCAGCATCAAGGTGAGTGCTCACGTGGACGGCACGTGGACTGCGTGGGAGAACCTCGACGTCCACGCGGACAACGACCCCTCGTCCACCTCGACGCAGCAGCGCGCCGGATCGATTCCCACGTGGACCGGCGAGGCGGACGGGATCGGCGTACGCGTCTTCTCCGCCGACGGCGACGCGCCCGAGGACCTCCAGGTCGCCCTGATCGACGGCGGCACCGGCCTCGCCGAGCCCGTCGAGGCGACGGCTGCCACCGACGGCGCGACCGCGGGCCCGTCCGAGGGTGCGACTGACGGCGCCACGGACGGTACGGCGGTGACGACCACGGCGACGACGACCGGCACGACCACCACCGGGACGGATGTGATCACGCCGGTGGCTGCGACCGGGGTGGCTCCGATGCCGCGCATCGTCACCCGTGCGGAGTGGGGGGTCGACCGCAGCAGCGAGGTCAGCTGCGACAAGCCGAACACCGTCTCCACGATGAAGGGTGTGGTCATCCACCACACCGCCGGCGCCAACGACTACACCGCCGCCGAGGCACCCGGGATCGTGCGCGGCATCCACCGCTACCACACGGCCGTGCGTGGCTGGTGCGACACCGGCTACAACTTCCTGGTCGACAAGTACGGCGTGATCTACGAGGGCCGCCGCGGCGGGATCATGAACCAGGTGCGCGGCGCGCACGCCGGCAACTGGGACGTGAACACCTACACCACCGGCATCTCGATGATGGGCAACTTCGACGAGGCCCCGCTGACCAAGCGCCTCAAGAGCGCGGTCACCCGGCTGGCGGCCTGGCGGCTGTCGCTGTTCGGTCGCCGGGCGATCGGGAAGGTCAACTTCGACGGGCACCGGCTGCCCAAGGTCTCGGGTCACCGCGACGTCTACCGCGTCGGGATCCGCCCGGCCACCGCGACCGCCTGCCCCGGCAAGTACGCCTACGACTGGCTGAACCACACCGGCCTGCGCAAGCGCATCCAGGCCCGGATCGACGCGGCAGGTGGCGGTACCACCACCGAGCCCACGCCGACCGAACCCACCCCGGAGCCGCCCGAGCCGACCACGCGGCGGATGGCCGGCGGCGATCGTTACGCCACGTCCGCGGCGATGTCGCGCGAGGCGTTCCCCAAGGCCTCCGCGGTGTTCCTCGCCTCGGGCGAGTCGTTCCCGGACGCGCTGTCGGGTGGCCCGGCGGCGGCCAAGCGCAAGGCGCCGACCCTGCTCACCAAGCCGGACTCGCTGCCCACCGCAACGGCGACCGAGCTGGACCGGCTCAATCCGAGCGCCATCTTCGTGCTCGGGGGCACCGCCGCCATCTCGGACGAGGTAGCCCGCGCCGCCGCGGCGTACGGACCGGTGACGCGCCTCAACGGCTCCAACCGCTACGCCACCGGCGCCGTGGTGACCAGCCACTTCTGGTCGAGCGCCGACCGCGTCTACCTGGCCTCGGGGATGGGGTACCCGGACGCGCTGTCCGGCGGGGCCGCGGCCGCCCACGACGGCGCACCGATCCTGCTCTCCCCGCCCGACCACCTGCCGGAGGTGGTGCGTGACGAGCTGGTCGCGCTGGGTCCCGACCGGGTGATCCTCCTGGGCGGGACCGCGTCGCTGAGCCGTGACGTCGCGGTGTCGGTGCGGCAGGCGCTGCCGGAGGGGTCGGTACGCCGGCTCTTCGGGCAGGACCGTTTCGCGACGTCGGCCAAGATCGCCCGGGTCGGCTGGGACGAGACGGGTGGCGCGGCGTACTTCGCCTCCGGGGACAACTTCCCGGACGCGCTGTCGGGGGTCTCCGCCGCGGGCAAGAACGGCGCCCCGCTGCTGCTGACCCGGCCCGGCTGCACTCCGTCGCCGGTGTTCGACCAGCTGCAGCGCCTGGACCCCTTGAACAAGGTGCTGCTCGGTGGCGCTGCCGTGCTCACCGAGGAGGCGCTCGAGACGGAGTGCGCCGCCTCCTGAACATTCACGACGGGTCGGCGGTCTCTACGGAGGCATTGACGACGGGTCGGCGGTCTCCGCGGAGGCATTGACGACGGGTCGGCGGCCTGCGCGCGGACATTCACGACGGGTCGGGGTCGTTCGGCACTGACCAGCTGCCAGCCCGCTGCGGCGCAATGGCGACGTGGACCCCGAGGAATCGCTCGAGCGGCTGCTGCGTGACCTGCGCAGCCGCCGCGAGGGGCTGAGCGACCGGGAGGCCGGGCGCCGGCTGGTCACCGACGGGCCGAACGAGCTGGTCCGCAGCCGCAGGAGTCCGTGGTGGCGCGAGCTGCTCGACCAGGTGATCCACCCGCTGGCGCTGCTGCTGTGGCTGGCCGCGGTGCTGGCCCAGCTCGGCGGGACCACGCCGCTCGCCGTGGCGATCGTGGTGGTGATCGCGATCAACGCCGGCTTCGTGTTCGCCCAGGAGCGGCACGCGGAGCAGGCCGTCGAGGCGCTCGCGGCGTACCTCCCTCCACAGGCGCGCGTGCTGCGTGAGGGCACCCCTCGCACGGTCGACGCCCGCGACCTCGTGCCCGGCGACGTGATCCTGGTCGCCGAGGGCGACCGGGTCTCAGCCGACGCGCGGCTGCTGACCGGGGCCGTGGAGGTCGACCTGTCCACGCTGACCGGCGAGTCGCAGCCGGTGGTGCGCTCGGCCCAGGCGGGAGAGGTGCGTACGCCGCTGCTGGAGGCCCCGGACCTGCTGTTCAGCGGGACGACATGCACCGAGGGTGAGGCGAGCGCCGTCGTCTTCGCCACCGGGATGCGCACCGAGCTGGGTCGGATCGCGGCGCTGTCGCAGCGGGTGGAGCACGTCTCGAGCCCGCTGGAGGCGCAGGTCCGCCGGGTCGCGGTGCTGATCTCGGTGGTGGCGGTCGGCCTGGGGCTGGCGTTCGTGCCGGTGGGGACGCTCCTGGCCGGGCTGAGCCTGCCGGACGCGGTGATCTTCGCGATCGGCCTGCTGGTGGCCAACGTGCCCGAGGGGCTGCTGCCCACGATCACCCTGGCCCTGGCGGTGGGGGTCCGCGTGCTCGCGCGGCACGGCGCACTGGTCAAGCGGATCTCCGCGGTGGAGACGCTGGGATCGACCAGCGTGATCTGCACCGACAAGACCGGCACGCTCACCCTGAACCAGATGCGCGTGGTCCGGGTGTGGACGCCGGACCGGTCGGTCGAGGTGGCGCCGGGCCCGCACGGGGAGCTGCCGGCGGCGGACCCGACCCTGCTCCGGTTGGCCTCGTCGTCCGCCGCCTGCACCAACGCGACGCTCGAGCCTGCGGAGAGCGGCGACCCCACCGAGCTCGCGCTGCTGCACCTGGCCCGTGCGTGGGGGGTCGAGCGCGCCGACCTGTCGGGTCGACTCGGGCAGTACCACTTCGACCCGACGCTGCGCCGGATGTCGGTGCTGGTCGAGGCCGGCGGCGCCGTCGCGCTGCACACCAAGGGGGCGCCGGAGGAGGTGCTCGGTCGCTGCACCCGTCTGGCCGGTCGGTACGCCGATCGCGCGCTGGACGACACCGACCGGGTCGCCGTGCGGCAGCTGGCCGACGCGTGGGCCGGGGACGGGCTGCGGCTGCTGGCGATCGCCACCCGCGTGCTTCCCGCGACGCTGCGGCTGGACCCGATGTCGCGGGCCGACCGGGACCGCGCCGAGCAGGACCTCACTCTGCTCGGCGTGGTCGCCATGGTCGACCCGCCGCGTGCCGAGGTGCCGGCCGCGGTGGACCGCTGCCACGAGGCGGGGATCCGGCTGCTGGTGGTGACCGGGGACCACGGGCTGACCGCGGGAAGGATCGCCCAACAGGTCGGCATCGGCGGGACCGTTGGCCCACGCGTGGTCAACGGCTCCGAGCTGGATGCCATGCCCGAGCCGCAGCTCGACGCCCTGCTCGCGGGGACCGAGGAGATCGTGTTCGCCCGCAGCTCCCCGGAGGCGAAGATGCGTATCGCCGACGCGCTGCAGGACCAGGGCAACGTGGTGGCGATGACCGGCGACGGGGTCAACGACGCTCCCGCCCTGCGCCGTGCCGACATCGGGGTGGCGATGGGCCGGTCCGGCACGGACGTGGCGCGCGAGGCGGCCACGATGATCCTCACCGACGACAACTTCGCCACGATCGTGCGGGCCGTCGAGGCAGGGCGCCAGGTCTACGACAACGTGCGCAAGTTCATCGTCTACATCTTCGCCCACGCCACCCCCGAGGTGGTGCCGTTCCTTCTGTACGCGTTGAGCGGCGGCCAGATCCCGTTGCCGCTGACGGTGATGCAGATCCTGGCCATCGACCTGGGCACAGAGACGCTTCCGGCCCTGGCGCTCGGGCGCGAGCCGGCCGAGCCGGGCCTGATGCGACGTCCGCCGCGACCCCGCAGCCAGGGGGTCATCGACGGCCCGATGCTGACCCGGGCCTGGGGGCTGCTCGGTGGGGTGTCCGCGGTGCTGGTGGTGGCGGCGTACCTGGTCACCTTGCTGGCAGGCGGCTGGTCGTACGGCGCCGACGTGTCCTCCGGGCAACTGCACCGGGTCTGGCAGGAGGCGACCACGATGAGCTTCCTGGGGATCGTCGCGTGTCAGGTGGGCACCGCCGTCGCTGCGCGCACCGAGCATGCCTCCTTGCGCGTCGTCGGCTGGCGGACCAACCCGCTGCTGCTGTGGGGCATCGCCTTCGAGGTGGCGTTCGCCGCGGCCGTGGTCGCGGTTCCGCCGCTGCAGGACGTGTTCGGCACGGCCGTGCCCGACGGGCGGCTGCTGCTGATGCTGCTGGGCATGCCGCTGGTGGTCTGGGGCGTCGACGAGGCTGCTCGGTGGTGGCGGCGGCGCGGTCGCTGAGGTGCGGTCCCCCAGGGCGGGACATTCGCGACGGGTCGGCGGGCTCGGGCGGGACATTCGCGACGGGTCGGCGATGTCCATCGGTGGGCCCCGTGGGACTCGAACCCACAACCCGCGGATTAACCTGCCACTTCGCCTTTCGACGCCGCCGCGCTGGGCGTTCGTGGTCTGGACTGTCCCTTCACCGTGGCGCTGTGCGCTGTAGGTGCCACCCGTCCAGTCTCTACACCTTCCGAGGTCGCCCTCGGCTTGGCTCGGGATCGCCATACCGGTCGCCCGGCGCAGGGTTCCCCGACTTTGAGTGGTGTCATCCCGGCCGTTTCCGGTCGGGCGCTCCTATTGAAGTCCGCTGCTCTGCCAATTGCGCTAGAGGCCCTAGCGAGCGGTGAGTCTACCGGCGGCGACGAGAGCCCAGCGCGCGGTGGGGCGGAGACGGGTGGTCAGGCGGGCGAGGAGCTACCCGGGGGGCGCTCCAGGTCCAGCAGGGCCAAGGGCAGCTGCCCGACGCGGTGCAGCGGCGAGCCGTCGGAGCCCGCCGACGGCCACAGGGCCGGTACG
>DASSVD010000001.1:0-3761 GCA_035706365.1 Nocardioidaceae bacterium | reverse complement strand
TGGGTGGAGTCGCAACAGAAGGTGCTCGCCGAGGTGGCCACCTCCTTCGACGGCGTACCGGTCTGGCACGCGCCGTTCCTGCCCGAGGAGCCGGTCGGGGTGGCGGCGCTGACGGCCGCGGCCGAGCAGGCGTACGCAGGCACCGACCCGCTGGCGATCGCGGAGCGGGCCGAGCCGCTGACCGTACGCCGGACCCCGCGCGGGATGGTACTGCACCTGGAACTACCGTTCGTCGACAAGGACGACGTCGACCTGGCCCGACACGGAGATGAGCTGGTGGTGACCGTGGGGACCTATCGCCGCGTGCTGGCACTGCCGGCGGCGCTGCGGCAGCGTCCGGTGCGCGGGGCCCGGGTGGACAGGGGCGCGCTGGTCGTCCGCTTCGGGGACGCGGAGGAGCGGGATGGCTGAGGACGAGTCGGTGGGCAGCCTCGGCGAGGAGGCCGCGAAGCTGTTCGACGCGCTCAACGCGCACGTGGCCACCGACGACCCGGAGTGCCGCTACTGCCCGATCTGCCGGCTGGTGTCGACGGTGCGGCACACCAGCCCGGAGGTGCGTCAGCACCTGGCCGGGGCCGCCACCTCGCTGCTGGAGGCCGCCTCCGGCCTCGCCGCCGCGTACGCCGCTTCCACCCGCGGGGCGGACGCGCGGGGCAGCGGTGTTGAGAAGATCGACCTGGACGACCCGGGCGAGCACGCCTGGGACGAGGATCCGGACGGCACGGACGACTGGGAGGATGCCTGATGGGGCTGACCGTGGGCATCGACGTCGGCGGCACGAAGATCGCCGGCGGGGTCGTGGACGACAGCGGCACGGTGCTGGCCACTGCGCGCCGGGTCTCTCCTGCAACCGACTCGGACAAGATCGAGGACGCGATCGAGGACCTGGTCGCCGAGCTGCGCGGCAGCTACGAGCTCGAGGCAGTCGGCATCGGCGCCGCCGGATTCGTCGACGCCAAGCGGGCCACCGTGCTGTTCGCCCCCAACCTGGCCTGGCGCGACGAGCGGCTCAAGCGCGACCTCGAGGCGCGCATCGACCTGCCGGTGGTCGTGGAGAACGACGCGAACGCCGCCGCCTGGGGCGAGTTCACCTTCGGCGCCGGCGCGGACGTCGACGACTTCATGCTGGTCACCGTCGGCACCGGCGTGGGTGGCGGCATCGTCCTCAACGGCGAGCTGCACCGCGGGGCGTTCGGCGTCGCCGCCGAGATCGGCCACATCCGGGTGGTGCCCAGCGGGCTGATCTGCGGCTGCGGCAACCGCGGCTGCTGGGAGCAGTACGCCTCCGGCTCCGCGCTGGTCCGCGAGGCCCGCGAGCTCGCGGCGCAGGGCTCCCTGATCGCCGCGTCGTTGCTGGACCGCGCCGGCGGCCGGGTCGAGGGGATCACCGGCCCGTTGATCACCGAGGCGGCCCGCGACGGCGACGCGTTCGCGATCGAGCAGCTGACCGCGCTGGGCCGCTGGCTGGGCGAGGGCATCGCCACGCTGACCGCGGTGCTCGACCCCGCAGTGGTGGTGATCGGGGGCGGGGTCTCCGACGCGGGGAACCTGCTGCTGGAGCCGATCCGCTCGCACTTCCGCTCCAACCTGACCGGCCGCAACTACCGCCCCCAGCTGGAGATCCGCCGCGCCGAGCTGGGCAACACCGCCGGCATGATCGGCGCGGCCGACCTGGCCCGCCGTCCCTAGGAGTCCTTCGTGCGAGCCCGCACCCGACGCAGCACCCGCACCACCGCCGTGGCCGGCAACCCGCTGGCCTCGGCGACGGTCGGCGTCGACATCGGCGGCACCAAGCTCCTCGCCGGTGTCGTCGACCGCACCGGGCAGGTGCTGGAGGTGCTGCGCCGCGAGACGCCGGACCGCAGCAAGGCACCCTCGGTGGTGGAGGCGACGATCGTCGACGCCGTGCAGGAGCTGGCCTCGAGGCATGCGGTGCGGGCCGTCGGCGTGGGTGCGGCCGGCTTCGTGGACGCCTCCCGCTCGACCGTGCTGTTCTCCCCGCACCTGTCCTGGCGTCGCGAGCCGCTCAAGGCCGCCCTGCTGGACCGGCTCGGCGTGCCGGTGGTCATCGACAACGACGCCAACCTCACCGCGTGGGCGGAGTACCGCTTCGGCGCCGGGCAGCGGTTCCGCCAGGTGCTGTGCATCACGATGGGCACCGGCATCGGCGGAGCGCTGCTCGTCGACGGCAAGCTGTTCCGCGGCGGGCAGGGGATGGCCGGCGAGTTCGGCCACATGCAGGTGGTCCCGCAGGGACGCCGCTGCGAGTGCGGCAACCGCGGTTGCTGGGAGCAGTACGCCAGCGGCAACGCCCTGGTGCGTGACGCCCGCGAGCTGATCCTGTCCGGCTCGCCGGTGGCGCACACGTTGCGGGAGATGGCCGGCGCACAGGCCGAGCGGCTCACCGGCCCACTGGTCACCGAGGCCGCCCGCGCCGGCGACCCGATCGCGGTCGACCTGCTCCGCGAAGCAGGGGAGTGGCTCGGCGTGGGGCTGGCGAACCTCTCCTCGGCGTTCGACCCCGAGTGCATCATCATCGGCGGCGGCGTCTCGGAGGCCGGCGACCTGCTGCTCGGCCCTGCCCGCGAGGCCCTGGTACGCCGCCTGCCCGGGCGCGGCTTCCGCAGCGAGCCGGAGGTGGTCGCGGCCGAGCTCGGTCCTTCCGCAGGGTTCATCGGCGCCGCCGACATGGCCCGCACCGTGCTGCGTCGCGGGCGGCGGGGCAGCCGGCGAACGCGGCGGGCTCCGCGCCGCAGCCGCAGCGCGGCGTACCTGCCGTGAGCTCGGCCACCTGCGCAGTCGGCCGATCCCGGCCCCTTCGGTGAAACCCGCCCGGAATGCCCGATACCGGTGCACAATCGTCCGGGAGGGAGCAGCCATGACCGGGAGATCCGTGCGCACACCGGCGCGCCCGCGCAGCAACGAGCGCGGCGCTTCGGCGGTGGAGTTCGCCCTCCTGG
The DNA here is from genome assembly GCA_035706365.1 of Nocardioidaceae bacterium. Taxonomy (GTDB): domain Bacteria; phylum Actinomycetota; class Actinomycetes; order Propionibacteriales; family Nocardioidaceae; genus Nocardioides_C. The sequence continues at coordinate 801 of DASSVD010000001.1, read as the reverse complement.
TCCCGCTGCTGGTGATGCTGGTCTTCGGGGTGATCGACTTCGGCATCGTGCTGGCGCAGAAGCAGTCGCTGAGCAGCGCCGCCCGTGCCGGGGCGCGCTACGGCTCGGTGAACCTCTTCGATCCCGACTCCCACAACTGCGGCAAGGTGATCGATCAGACGCGAGCCGAGGCGCAGACCATCGCCATGGCGGGGACTTCGGTCACCGTGGAGGTGCTGCGGGGAAGCAGCCTGGCCGCGGCCACCCGGGTCTGCTCGACCGACGCCAGCCTGACCCCGAACGACTCGTCGGTCGCACCGTGTGCCAACGCCTCCCTGGCCGCGGGCACCATCGAGAACCTCTACGTCCGCGCGACACGACGCGACACGACGATCGGCATCCCGGCCACGCCGATCGCGGCCACCTTCGACCTGTCGAGCACGGGAGCGTTCCAGTGCGAGTACCACTGAGCACGGGGCGTCGACCCAAGCGGGTTGCCCGCTCCGGACGTCGACGCGGGCGCGGCGACGAATCAGGGGCCGCCGCGATCATGATCGCGCTGCTCACCGTCGTGCTGGTGAGCGTGGTGGCGTTCGTGACCGACTTCGGCATGGCCTACGCCAACCAGCGGGCCCTGCAGAACGGTGTGGACGCCGCAGCGCTCGCGGCGGCGCACACCCTGGACGCGGAGGCGGCCGAGATCGGCAGCTGCAGCGAGATGGTCGCGGACGCCGACGCCGTGGAAGCGGCGCGCCAGACGGCGACGGACGACTTCCGGGCCAACGTACCCAACACCGAGGCCACGCTGGCTCCGGACGCCGA